>CAYLNK010000307.1:0-8229 GCA_964384675.1 uncultured Holophagales bacterium
GAGGGGGCCCGGGGGAACCCGAAGCCTGGCGGGTTCCCCCGGATCTCTACAGCTTGACCGAGAGTTGGTCTGCGTGTCCTCCGGCTGCGGAGGGGGCCCGGGGGAACCCGAAGCCTGGCGGGTTCCCCCGGATCTCTACAGCTTGACCGAGAGTTGGTCTGCGTGTCCTCCGGCTGCGGAGGGGGCCCGGGGGAACCCGAAGCCTGGCGGGTTCCCCCGGATCTCTACAGCTTCACCCAGACCGACTTGGTCTGCGTGTAGCCTTCCAGCGCCGTCGCCCCGAGCTCGCGTCCGAACCCCGACTGCTTGTAGCCCCCGAACGGGAGGGCCGGGTCGTAGAGGTTATAGGCGTTCACCCAGACCGTCCCGGCCTGCAGCGCGCGCGCCATCCGGTGGGCCCGGCTCACGTCCCGGGTCCAGACCCCGGCCGCCAGGCCGTAGATGGTCCCGTTGCCGATGCGGATGGCGTCTGCCTCGTCCTCGAACGTCAGGATGGAGAGGACGGGCCCGAAGATCTCCTCCCGCGCGATCGTCATCTCGGACGTGACGGCGTCGAAGACCGTGGCCTCGTGGAACGCCCCGGCGCCGCCGACCGAGACTGGCTTGCCGCCGGCGACGAGCGAGGCGCCCTCGGCGAGCCCGCGCTCGACGTATCCCATCACGCTCTGCCTCTGCCCCTCGGAGACGAGGGAGCCGAGCCGGGTCTTCGGGTGGAGCGGGTCGGCCGGCGCGAGCTTGCGGGCCTTCTCGGCGACGGCCTCGACCAGGGCGTCGTGGATCCTGCGCTCGACGAGCAAGCGGGAGCCGGCGGCGCAGACCTCGCCCTTGCCGTAGAAGATGCCATTGATGGCGCCCCGGGCGGCGGCCTCGAGGTCCGCGTCGGCGAAGACGACGTTCGGCGACTTGCCGCCCAGCTCGAGCGACAGCTTCTTGAGGGTGCCGGCGCACGTCGCCATCACCTTCTTGCCGACCTCCACCGAGCCCGTGAACGCGATCTTGTCGACGCCGGGATGCGTCAGCAGCCGCTCGCCCGCCGTGGCACCGGGGCCCGGCACCACGTTCAGGACGCCCGGCGGCAGGCCGGCCTCGCGGCAGACGTCGGCGAACGCCAGGGCGGAGAGCGCGGTCAGCGAGGCCGGCTTCAGGACGATCGTGTTCCCGGCCGCCAGGGCCGGGCCGATCTTCCAGACGGCCAGGAGAAGCGGGAAGTTCCACGGGGTGATCGCCCCGACCACGCCGATCGGCTCGCGCAACGTGTAGTGGAACGCGTCCGTGGTGAGGCCGAGCGTCTCTCCGGCGATCTTGTCGGCCCAGCCCGCGTAGTACGAGAGGATCTCGGCGCACGTCGGGACGTCGACGTAGCGGCTCTCGAAGATCGGCTTGCCGTTGTCGAGGGTCTCGAGCCGGGCCACCTCGTCGACCCGCGCCATGAGCCGGTCGGCGATCCGTGCCAGGACCTTTCCCCGCTCGCGCGCGGGCATCTTCGACCACGGGCCGGACTCGTACGCGGCCCGGGCCGCCGCCACCGCCCGGTCGACGTCCGCCACGCCCGCCTCGGCGAGGTCGGCGAGGGGAGCTCCGGTGGCCGGGTTGATCGTCGCGAACGTGCGGCCGCTCGCGGCCGGCACGAACGCGCCGTCGATGAAGAGTTCGGAGAAGCGGACGCCGGGGTCGACGGCGGTGGAGGGCTCGGTCATGCCGGGGGTCGACCTACCGCTTCTTCTTCGGCGCTGGCTTCGGGGCGGGCTTCTTCGGCGCCGGCTTCTTCGGCGCCGGCTTCTTCGCCTTGTGGACGGGCTTCGGGGCGGGCTTGGCTTTGGCGGGGGCCGGCTTCGGCGCCGGCTTTCCCATCGCCTTCTGGAGGCGCTGGGCGACGCGCTGCTTGACGACCTCGTCGACGTGCGAGGACGGGACCCACTCCTCGTCGGGATGGAGCTCCGAGGCCTGGAAGACGACGATCCGGTAGCCGTCTGGATCGAGGATCTCGGCCGAGCGGCCGGTGAACTCGTCCTGCGGCGCGCGGGTCACCGTGACGCCGCGCTCCTTCAGGGCGGTCAGCGTCTCCTCGATCCGGTCGCTGGAGAGGACCGCGGCGACCTGGTTTCGCGACGGGACCTCGCCGGGACGCATCGGGATCAGCTTCAGGAGCACCGGGCCGAGCCCGAACTCGACCCAGTCCTTCTCGAACCCGCCCACCTCGGGCAGGCCGAGCGTCTCGCCGTAGAAGCGGCGGGAGCGCGCGAAGTCGCTGACGGCGACCTGGATGCGCCGCAGTGCCTGGAACATCTCAAACCTCCTCACGAGGCGCCCGTCCGGAGACGGGCGGTGGGGACCGGGCGGCGCCGCGCCCCCCGGCCCCGGGGCGTCAGCGTCCGGAGAACTTCGGGACGCGCTTGGCCACGTACGCCCCGATCCCTTCCTTGGCGTCCTCGCTCGAGAAGAGCTGCTGCTGCAGCTCACGCTCGAGGGTGAGGGCGACGTCGAGAGGGAGCTCGGCGCCGGTCTGGACGGACCGTTTGATCCGGCCGACGGCCTTCGACGCCTTGTTCGGCGGGACGAACTGGCGGGCGTAGTCCAGGATCTGCTGCCAGAAATCCTCGGGGGAGGCGTCCCAGACCTGGTTGACGATGCCGAGGGAGAGCGCTTCCTCGAACGAGAACGTGCTCCCGGTGATCATCAGCTCGATCGCCTTGGACTTCGGGACCAGGCGCGCCAGACGGGTGGTCCCGCCGGTCCCCGGCAGGACGCCGAGGTTCACCTCGGGGAGGCCGATCTTGCCGGCGTCCTTGCGGGCGATCCGGAGGTCGGCCGCCATCGCGATCTCGAGGCCGCCGCCGACCGTATGGCCGTTCAGCGCGGCGATCACGAGCTTCGGCGTGTGCTCCAGCCGGAGCAGCGTCTCGTTGGCGTGGAGGCAGAAGTAGTACTTGAACCCCGGGGTGACGCTGTTGAGCATCGAGATGTTGGCGCCGGCCGAGAAGAACTTCTCGCCGGCCCCCCGGAGGACGAGGACGTGGACGTCGTCGTCGAAGCGAGCCTTGAGGATCGCCTCGTCGAGCTGCCGCATCATCTCGTGGGTGTACGTGTTCGCCGGGGGATCGATCAGCTCGATCACCGCGACGCCACCGTCGGCCCGGTAGTTCACGAGGGTGCGGGTCTGAGCCTGGGTCTCGGTCTCTAGAGTCGCCATGGAGGCGGCCTCCTTATTCGTTGATGGAGAACGACTTCGAAACCCGGCCTTATAGCACCGGGGCCTTGACTTTTCAATCACTTCCTGCGAAGCGAAAGGCGGGCAGCCCGTTCAGGGGTGGGCGCAACCCTCCACCCAGACCGCCCCGTCGGGGCCGTGCTCGCGCTTCCAGATGGGCACCCGGGCCTTGATGGCCTCGATCCCTTCGCGGCAGGCGGCGAAGGCCTCCTCGCGGTGGGGGGCCGCCGCCACGACCGCCACGGCGACGTCCCCGATCTGCAGGCGGCCGATGCGGTGGCGCATCGCCAAAATCGCCTCGGGATGGGCCCGGGACACCGCCTCGGCGATCCGGCCCATCTCCTTCTCCGCCATCGGGAGGTACGCCTCGTACTCCAGGCTCGTCACCGCCTTGCCCTCGTTGTGGTCCCGGACCACGCCCACGAAGAGCGCGATCCCGCCGTCGGCGTCCCGGCGGATCGGGCCGAGAAGCGCCACCGGGTCGATCGGCTCGGCGGTCAGGTAGCCCAGCTCAGCCTCCTGCGACCGGCGGCAGGACAGCCACCACGTCGCCGTCGTGCAGGACGTCGGTCTCGCGGGCATACGCCTCGTTGATCGCGACGAGGGCCCGGCGCCCGAATCGGGCGAAGGCCGGATGGGCCAGCGCCAGGGAGCTGCGGAGCGCCGCGACGTTCGTGCCATCGGGCACGTCGACCCGGAACGTCGGTCCGACCTCGTCCTTGAGGGAAGCGAAGAGGAGCACGTCGATCCGCACGAGCGAAGTCTAAGCGATCGCCTTCCTGCCTCGCGCCGCGTCGGTTTCGAGGGAGAATCCGCCCTTTCGACGAAGGAGGACGGATGAGCCATACCGGACGTCTGGCCGGGAAGCGGGCCCTGGTGACCGGCGCGTCGCGCGGGATCGGGCGGGCGATCGCCCTTCGCCTGGCGGCGGAGGGGGCGCGCGTCGCCGTCGGTGTCCGGAGGGAAGCCGACGGCCTGCCCGTCCTCTCCGAGATCGAGGCGGCCGGCGGCGAAGGGCTGGTGGCGCTCGTGGACGTCGCCGACGCGGCGTCCGTGGCGACCGGCGTGGAGCGGGCGGCTCGCCCCGATGCCCGGCTCGACATCGTGGTGAACAACGCCGGGATCGGCGGGCCGACTCCGCTGGACGGGGACGAGCGCTCGGACCGGACCTGGGCGGCGATCCTCGAGATCAACCTCACCGGGACGTGGCGGGTTTGCCGCGCGGCGCTGCCGTTCCTGGCCGAGGGGGGGCGGATCGTGAACCTCTCTTCGGTCACCGGGCGCTTCGGCGTCGCCGGCATGGCCGCCTACAGCACGTCCAAGCACGGCATCGTCGGGCTGACGCGCTCCCTCGCCCTCGAGCTCGCGCCGCGCCGGGTCACGGTGAACGCGATCTGCCCCGGCTGGGTGGACACCGAGATGGGGCGCTCCGGGATCGCCCGCATCGCCAAGGCGATGGGCCGCTCGGCGGCCGAGGGCTTCGAGTACGCCGGGAAGATGGCGCCGCTGGGTCGCGTGCTCGAGCCGGACGAGATCGGGGGCCTCGTCGCCTACCTCGCCTCCGACGACGCCCGGAACGTGACCGGGCAGGCGATCGTCATCGACGGCGGCCAGGTGATGCCCTGACACTTCGGGTGCGGGCCGTCTTCCTGGACGCGGGGAACACGCTCCTCGAGGCCGACCCGTCTCCGGAGTCGGTCTATCGGGACGCCTTCGCGCGGTACGGTGTCGACCGACCCCGCGCGGTGGTGCACGCCGCCGTTCACGAGACGTGGCACGAGGTCGCGCTCGACCGTCTGGCCGGCCGTGAGAGGTGGGGAGCGGACGGTGTCGAGTCGGGCTTCTGGCGGCGCTTCGTCGGAACGGTGCTGCGCCGGGTGGGCGGCGGCGAGCTGTCGGAGACCCTCCTCGCCGAGCTGATCCTCCACTTCCAGGACGAACGGAACTGGAGGGTCTACCCGGACGTGCTCGAGACGCTCGCGGATCTGCGGGTGCGCGGGATCCGGCTCCTCGTCGTCTCGAACTGGGACTCGTCCCTGCCCGGTCTGCTCGACCGGCTCGACCTGACCCGGCACGTCGACGGCGTGCTCGTCTCGGCCGTCTTCGGCAAGTCGAAGCCGGCGCCGGAGATCTTCGTGGAGGCGCTCCGCCTCACGGAGGTCGCCGCGCAGGAGGCGCTCCACGTGGGCGACTCGGCCGAGGAGGATTACCAGGGAGCCGAGGCCGCCGGGATCACGCCGCTCCTCCTCGACCGCCATGGACGCGCCCCCGACGGCTACCGCAAGATCCGGTCGCTCTCCGAGATCACGGATCACCTGAAAGGATGAACCCGATGCTGGAACGTCTCTTCCGGACGAAGTCGATCGAGCTCATCAAGCAGAACGCCGAGGAAGGTCACGGCACTCTCCGGCGGACCCTCGGCGCGTGGGACCTGATGCTGCTGGGGGTCGGCGCGATCATCGGCGCCGGGATCCTGTCCAGCCTCGGGACCGGCCTCGCCGGCGGGTTCGACTCGTCGTACGGGGTGACCCGGCCCGCGGCCGGCCCGGCCCTGATCGTCAGCTTCCTCATCACCGCGGTCGCGTGCGGCTTCACCGCGTTCTGCTACGCCGAGATGGCGTCGATGATCCCGGCCTCCGGCTCGGCCTACACGTACGCGTACGCCACGCTCGGCGAGCTGATGGCGTGGATCATCGGCTGGGACCTCCTCCTCGAGTACGCCATCTCGAACGTGGCCATCGCGATCTCGTGGGGGAGCTACGCCTCGAACCTCCTCAACGGGATGGGGATCCACCTCCCCGGCTGGATGACGATGGACACCCGGTCGATGCTGATGCTGACCGAGGCGGCTCGGAAGACGGCGTCGGCCGGGCTGGACGGAAAGCTCCAGCTCCTGGTCCAGGCGAAGGCCGGGGGCGTCGACGGCGCGGCCATCTTCACGAACTGGAGCAACCTGAAGGACGCCCCGATCGTGGGCGGCTTCCCGATCGGGATCAACCTCCTCGCCATGCTGATCACGATCCTGATCACCGCGCTCTGCGCCTGGGGGATCAAGGAGTCGGTTCGCTTCAACAGCGTCATGGTCGCCACCAAGGTCCTCCTGCTCCTCGGCGTGATCGCGATCGGGTCGTTCTACGTGAAGCCGGCGAACTACCACCCGTTCGCGCCGAACGGGCTCTCCGGGATCCAGGCGGGCGCGGCGATCATCTTCTTCGCGTTCATCGGGTTCGACGCCGTCAGCTGTACCGCGGAGGAGACCCGGGACCCGGGGCGCGACCTGCCGCGCGGGATCATCGGGAGCCTCATCATCTGCACGGTCATCTACGTCGGCGTCTGCGCGGTCGTGGCCGGCATCCTGCCGTACACCGCGTACCACGGGGTCGCCGACCCGATCGCCCACGCCTTCACGTCGATCGGGATGAACAAGGTGGCCGGCATCGTCAGCCTGGGGGCCGTGGCCGCGCTCTCCGGCGCGCTCCTCGTCTATCAGCTGGCGCAGCCGCGCATCTTCATGGTCATGAGCCGCGACGGCCTCCTGCCGGCGTGGTTCTCGAAGCTGGGCCGGCGGGGAACGCCCCTGAACGCCACGTGGGTCACCGGGATCCTGGTCCTGCTCCCGGCAGGCCTCATGAACATCGACGAGGTGGTCGAGCTGACGAACATCGGGACCCTCTTCGCGTTCGTCATCGTCTGTCTCGGCGTCCTGATCCTCCGCGTGAAGAGGCCCGACGCGCCGCGGAAGTTCAAGGTCCCGGCGGTCTGGGCGGCGGCGCCGCTCGGGATCCTGTTCTGCCTCTGGCTCGCGCTCGGGCTGCCGCGCCACACCTGGGAGCGGTTCGTCATCTGGCTCGCGATCGGGCTCGTCCTCTACTTCGTCTGGGGGAGCCGGAACAGCCGGCTGGGAAAGACCGCCGCCTGACGTAGGCCCGTCCTGGTCATGGCAGGGCCGCAGGCCGCGGCAGCGGCCGAGGGGAGGGGGACCGGATCGCGGCGGACGCTACGGAGACGAGCCGGCGCGGCCACGCGCCGGTCCCGCCAGCCTCTCCGAGGGACGGCCCGCGAGCCTGGGGTCAACCGGAGCTGGAGGCGGCGGTCTCTGGAAGGGCGTCGCTAGCGGCGCCCTTCAGTAACCCGCCTGACGGGTTCCCCCATTACCTACGCCCGCCCAGGGCTGCGCGCACCTGGGCGGCCTGGGGATGGGTGGGAGCCAGCTCCAGGAACCGCCGGAACGCGGCCGACGGATCGCGCCCCAGCTCCTGCAACGCGACGCCGAGGTAGAGGTGGGCCTCGGCGTCCCCGGGGCGGAGGGTGACGAGCGCCTGGAGGCGGCTCACGGCTGCCTCCCGCTCCCCGAGCTTCAGGTGGGCGACGGCGGCGTTGCGCAGGGCGTCGAGGTTCGCCGGCGCGAACGAGAGGCAACGCTCGAAGGCCCGGGCCGCGAGGCTCCACTCGCCGGCTCCCGACGCCAGGTTCCCGAGCTCGAGGTGGTAGTAGAAGCTCCCTCCCAGCTCGGGCTCGATCTCGCGCATCAGCTCGAGCGCCCGGGCGTGCCGCCCGGCGAGGAGCTCGACGTGGGCGTCCTGGAACCTCTCGTAGGCGGCGATCCGGTCCTTCGGGTCGGCCGGAGACGCGAGAGGACGCGTCGTCGGCCCGCTCAGGTAGCCGAGCGCCCGGAGGGCCTGCTGCGCCTCCTGGGACGGGGCCGCCGCGGCGTCGGGGGTCGTCACCGAGCGTGCCTTGAGCAGCCGGGCCAGCTCCGCGGCCGGACCCGGCGCCTCCGCGATCCGGTCGGTGGTCTCACCCGGGTCGGCGTCGAGGTCGTACAGCTCGGGCCGCGGCGCGTCGACGTACTTCCACCGCCCCCGCCTCACGCCGGCGAGCGGGGCCCACCCGAACCGGAGCGCTCCGAACTGGCTCTCGAAGCGGATCTGCCGGTCGGCGCCGGCACGCGGGACGCGTCCCGGCAGGAGGTCGACGCCGTCCACCGGGCCGAGCGGGGGGAGGCCGGCGAGGGCGGCCAC
>CAYLNK010000308.1:0-8226 GCA_964384675.1 uncultured Holophagales bacterium
GCCGCCCGCGCCGCCCGCGGCGCCGCCGGCGCCGTCCGCCCCGGTGGTCCGCGACGACGGCGACGCATCCGACGACGAGAGTCTGGCGGGGCGTTTCGAGTAGCCCTTCCGGAGGAGGCTCGCGTTCCGCTCACTCCTCCTCGACGGCCGCCTTCAGGCGCAGAAGGGCCTCGTCCCATTGCCGCGCGATCGAGTCCAGCGACCGGCGCGCCTCGTCGAGCGGGGCGGAATCGAGCTGCCACAGCTGCTCGCGCCCCTGACGCGTCCCGCGGGCGAGCCCCGCGTCCTCCAGCACGCGCAGGTGCTTGGTCACCGCCTGGCGGGTGACGTCCGCTCCCTCGGTCAGACGCGCGATGGAGATGGGGCCCTCGCGGCCCAGACGGTCGACCAGACGCAGGCGCGTCCGGTCGCCGAGGGCCGCGAAGACGGGTGCGGATCGGGCCGGGTCCGCCGCGAGCCGGGCCCGGCTACGCGGACTCGACATACCGCGCGATGTTCTCGACCTGCCCCTTCCACCCGCCGGAGTTCTTCCGGAACGCCTCGTCCCGGCGCGCGAGGGGGATCTGGTCGAAGCCGGATTCGGTGACCTTCAGATGCGTCCCGCCCGGTGTCTCGGTGAGCTCGAAGACGACCAGCGTGGTCGGCTCCCTCGAGTAGTCCTGGGCCGGATCCACCGCGTACGGGTGCCACCGGTACGAGAAGAGGTGCTCCGGCTCCATCCGCTCGACGACGAGGTCGAGCGTGACGTGCTCGTATCCCGGATGCGTGATCTGGCCGCGGGCGCGAGCGCCCGGCGCGAAGGCGTCGCGCATCTCGGCCCGGAACCACGCCCCGAATTCCTTCGAGTCGGTCAGGGCCCGCCAGACTCGGGAGCGGGGCGCCTTCAGGTCGATCTCTCGCTCGATGCGATCGGTGGTGGTCTCGGTGGCGGGCGTGGTCATGGGCAACCTCCTGGTTGCATATTGGGTCCGCCGGAGCTGAAAAGCAACCCTCCGGTTGCCCTTTTCGTCCTGCACCCTCGTCGCGCCCCGCTCCTCCAGGACCTCCGCGGCCTCCCGGGCACGGGGCCGTAGGAAGATCGAGCCGGGGGACGCGACATGCGGATCGGCATCGACCTCGGGGGCACGAAGATCGAGGCGGTCGCGCTCGGCGACGATGGGGCCGAGCGCGCGCGGCGGAGGATCGCCACTCCGCGCGACTACCCCGGCACGCTCGGCGCGCTGGCGTCGCTCGTCGAGGCGCTCGAGGCCGAGACCGGCGTACGCGGCACCGTCGGCGTCGGGATCCCGGGGGCGATCTCGCCGGCGAGCGGCCTGGTGAAGAACGCGAACTCCACCTGGCTGATCGGCCAACCGCTCGGCGAGGATCTCGAGGTTAGGCTGGGGCGCGAGGTGCGTCTCGCCAACGACGCCAACTGCTTCGCGCTCTCCGAGGCGGTGGACGGCGCCGCGGCCGGCGCCCAGGTCGTGTTCGGCGTGATCGTCGGGACGGGCACGGGAGGAGGCGTCGTCTTCGGCGGCCGCGCCTGGACCGGACCGAACGCCATCGCCGGCGAGTGGGGCCACAATCCGCTGCCGTGGCCGCGCGACGACGAGCGGCCCGGCCCGCCCTGCTATTGCGGCAAGAGCGGCTGCATCGAGACGTTCCTCTCCGGTCCCGGCCTCGCGCGCGACCATCGCCAATCGACGGGGCAGGAGGTCACGTCGCGGGAGATCGTCGCGGCGGCGGACGCGGGGGATGCCGGCGCGGAGGCGACGCTGCGCCGCTACGCCGACCGGATGGCGCGCGCGCTGGCGAGCGTCGTCGACGTCCTCGATCCGGACGCCATCGTCCTCGGAGGCGGTCTCTCGAAAGTGACCCGTCTCTACCGCGACGTCCCGGCGCTGTGGAGCCGCTGGGTCTTCTCCGACCGCGTCGACACGAGGCTCCTGCCCCCGCGCTGGGGCGACGCCTCGGGCGTCCGCGGCGCCGCCTGGCTCTGGGGGCGTGACGGCGCCTGACGGAGCGTGATCCGATGCCGAGGTGTCGTCGACAGCCCGGACGGAACGCGCCAGCGGCGCCGAGTCGATCCTCGCCGCCCTCGACCTGACCCTGCCCGCGCAGCCGCTCCCGCTCGGCTACTTCCTCGTTCTCGGCTCGGTACTGGCCGGCTGGCTCCTCCTGGTCCTTCTCTACGCGGCCCTCATGGGCGGCGACGTCACCCTCGCGCGCTACCTCGTGCCCGAGGTGCCGCCGGCGGGGGAGTGGTCATGCCCGCCCGGCGGCCTGCTTCACCTCGATGAGCCTCGACAGCTCGAGCACCGGGATCTGCTGGCCGTCGATCTCCAGGACCAGCGTGTCGGTGATCAGGTCCTCGTAGGTCAGTCCGTTCCCGATCGCGCCCGGCAGATCGAGCGGACCGTGAACCGTGGAGAGGAGGTGGTGCCCGGGACCCAGGAGCGTGGCCTGGGTGGGGGTGAGGGCACGCGGGTCACCTCGATACGTGGCCTGGAGCGGTCAGAGCGTCTTGCAGACGGGCGACGTTCTCCTCCGAACGGCGATGGACCAGGTCCAGGTCGAACGTGGCGATCGGAGCCCCCTGCAGAACGGCGGCGACGCCACCCACCACGATCGTCTCCACGCGCCGGGACGCACGGGGCGGACGATCACGTGCCGGGGCGGGGCCGGACGAGCCCTCTGAGGGCCTCGAGCTCCTGAGCGCAGAGGTCTGCCCGATCGAGGCGTTCGGCCGGGCTGAGCGCCAGGCACTCCTGGATCAAGGTCCTGTCGACGCCGTCCACGCCCTCGAGGGCCGAAGGCCCGGCTTGGCTTGGATCCCGACCAGTCTCCGCCGGGGAGATCGTCGGAGAGACGTCGGCGCGGCTCACGAGGTCGATCGTACTCCCGGCGCCACCGTCACCCCGCCGCGGAGTCGTCCGCGGCTGCGGCCAGGCGGACGCGCCGCGCGACCAGATCGGTCATCTCCGCGGTGAGCGCGGCCGGGTCCGCGAAGAGGTCCCACACGGCGCCGCCGGCCGCGTACGTCGCAGTCGACCGGATCCTCTGTCCGAGCTGGAACCGGTGCTTCGGGCTCGGGTGCGTGTCGTCCTCGGTGGTCTCCGCGGCCAGCCGCTCGGCGAGGGTCTCTTCCAGGCTGGCCACGACCTTCGCGTCGGTGGGAGGTGCCAGGGCGTACAGGTTCGCGATCGCGCGCTTCCCCTTCATCGCCTCGTCGATCTCGGCCGACGCGAGCGTGCCGAAGTGGATCGACCGTCGGATCACGTGGGTCAGCCCGGCCTGGAACGCCTCGAGCCCGTACTCCTTTATGGCGACGCGATCGGCCAGCACCTCCTGCAGCCGCGTGGCGCCGTGCGAGACGCGCCGGAAGAGGAGGTCGTAGAGCCGCAGGAACTGGAACGCCAGGTTCCACGACACGGCGTAGCCCGCCTTGGCGAGCGCGATCAGGAACGCCATCATCCCGCCCCGCACCCGGAGCGCGACGTCGCCGCCGGCCGTGTCGCGGTGGGAGAAGTGCCCGTACTCGTGGGCGAGCACGGCGCGGAACGCGCCCTGGTCGAAGCCATCGAGCACGCCCGCGCCCAGGATCAGCGCGCGCCGGGCCTCGTCCTTCATGCGCCGCCGCGCGTCGCCCCGCTCCAGCACCGCCAGGTCCGTTCCGGGCGTGAGCCAGATCTCGTCGATGGGACGCGTCCCGACGGCCGTGGCCACCTCGCGCGCGGTCGCCCAGAGGCCGGGCGCGTCGGCCTCGCTCACGGCGCGGCCGGGATCCTCGTCGTCCGTCACCCTGATGAAGAGCGAGCGGGCGATGGCGTACAGGCTCACCAGAGCGCCGATCACCACGATCGCCAGCAGCTTGATCGGGATCCGGCCCACGGCGAGGCAGGCGTAGACGACGCCGCCGGTGGCGGCCACGACGAGGAGGGCGACGAAGGGGAGGGACAGGTACCAGTAGAAGCCGGCGACCGTGACCACCCGCCGGTACGCCTCGCGGAGCCGGCGGGCGCTCTCGGGAACGGTCGCGTTCGGGTCGTCCCGCTCGATCGACCTCAGCGTCGCGGCGGAGAGCGCCTTGCCGGCGACGAAGATCAGCAGCAGGCCGAGAGCCCAGGCGAACGTCGCCCCCCCGATCCACGCCCCCCAGCGCCACGCCCGCGCGCGGCTGCCGATGCCCGTGCCCAGGAAGCGCTGCGCCTCCGCGTCCGGAAGGCCCAGACGCTTCGCCTCCAGGATCTCGCGCTCCGCGGTCGTCCACTTCTCGTCGACCGCGGAGCGGATGGCGGCGAAGTAGTGCGTGTACATCTGCTCCGGAGCCACCCGGCCGAGCTCTCTCGAGGTGGCCTTGAACGCGCCCATCTCGTCGAGCTCCAGCTCCAGCGTGGCCTCGAGGATCAGGTAGTCGGGATCGCCCGGCGCGAGCGGCGCGGCCTCGGTCACCAGCGCGAGCGCCCGGCGGAGGACGTCCGGCGGGACCTTCTCCTTTCCGTCGCCGTGCCCCAGGCTCTGAGCCAGGCTGACCAGGTTCTCCGGCGTCCGGCGGATCGCCACCGCCTTCTCCAGGAACGCGAGCCCCTCGGCGCGCTGGCCGGTCAGGACGAGGCTGGCGCCCAGCCTGCGGAGGGCCGCGTCGGAGCCGGGGGCCTTCTCGAGGACGCGACGATAGGCGGCGGCCGCGGTCGCGTAGTCGCTCGCGTCGAACGCCGCGGTCGCGGACTCGAAGTCCGGAACGGCTTCCGGCGAGAGTGCGCGGAGCTCGGCGACGATGGCCGACTCCTTTTTCGGGTCCCGGCGCGGACCGCTGGCGGCGCGCGCGGGAGCTGTCGCCCCGAGGATCAGGAGCAGCGGGACCGCCACGAATCCGGCGGTCCGGCTCGGGCGCGGGAGGCCCTGGGCGGGGAAGACCGAAAGGCGCCGACTCGCCTCGCGAAAGCGCTTGTGGAGCATGGCGCGATTCTCAGGCACCGGGCGCCGGTCGCGCAACCTGTGGTCAGTCTTCGAGGTCGAGTCAGCGCCGCCGCGACATCAACGGGAGAGCCGCGACCGTGAGGAGGATGATCGCGGCCCCGGCGTAGAACGGCAGCCCGAGCTGCCGGTGCTCCCCGAGGATCGCCGCGGCCAGGATCGCCGCGTAGACCGCCTCCAGGTTGACGACCAGCTGCGCGCCGAAAGCCGAGATCTGGCGGAGCGCGACGAGCGCCAGGCTGAACGGGATCACCGTGCAGGCGTAGGCGAGCACGAGAAGGAAGAGCGCGTCGCGAGCACCGGGGATCGGAAGCGCGGGCCCCTGGTGAGGCAAGAGCGGCGCGAGGAGCGCGACCAGGAGCGCGCCGATCCCGATCTCGAGTCCCGTGATCGACAGCGCGTCGGCCCGCTCGACGAACCGCTTGTTGAGCGCGCCGAAGACCGCGAGGAGGAGCGCGGAGGCGGTCCCGATCGCGAAGCCCGCCCGCATCCCGCCGGGGATGCCGCCGACCACCAGCACCACGCCGGGCACCGACGCCGCCGCGAGGAGGAGCTCGCGCGGCTCGAAGCGCCGTCCCGCGAGCGCCGGCTCCCCGATGGCGAGGAAGAGGGGGGCGAGCGCCATGCAGGTCGCGCCCACCGACGCGTTGGCGAGCTTGATCGACTCGTAGAACGTCAGCCAGTGGAGCGCCAGCAGCACGCCGATGCCGGCATACGCGAGCCGCAGCCGAGGCGTCATCCGGCCCCATCCGCGCCTCACGCCGGGCAGGAGCGCCAGCGTCCCGGCGACGATCGCCATCCGCCAGAAGACGAGCGGGATCGCCGGCAGCGTGATCAGCCGTCCGAAGACCGCCGTCGCGCCCCACAGGAGGACGCAGACGTGCATCTGGAGCCAGGCCTTCGAGCGGGGTGTCATGCGGGCGCGGGCGATTCTGCACGTTCCTCGGGACCGGTGAGTCCGCGTCGACCCCCAGGCCGGAATCGATCCGTGGATGCCGCCGACCTCGTCCGCCGGCAGCGCCTGGCGCGGGACCCGGACTCACCCGGCCTCGAGGAGCGGGCGCTCGACTCGCCCGGTGGAGGTGAACGGCGTGGTCGTCCCGGGGTGGGGCCGAACTCGTGGTCCGTCGAGGAGCCGCGTCCGGCGCGGGTCCTCCGGCGAGCTACAGGATCGGCGAGGTGAGCCGCGCGACGGATTCCAGGAACGCGGTGAGGCGCTCCCCGCGGCGGCGCAGAGGGAAGGGCCGGGCGGCGGCCCGGTCGGCCTCGAAGCGCCCGGCCAGCTCGCGCACCGCGTCCGGATCGTAGAGGACCGCGACCACCTCGAAGTTCAGGCGGAAGCTGCGGTTGTCGAGGTTCGCGGTCCCGACCACCGCCACCGAGTCGTCCACCACCATCGTCTTGGCGTGGAGCATCGGCGGGCCGTACTCGTGGACCGCGATGCCGGATCTCGCGAGGGAGTGGCAGTACGTGCGGGATGCGGCGGTGACGAGCCTCGAGTCCCCCTCCTTCGGCACCACGATCTGCACGTCCACGCCGCGGAGATGGGCGACGAAGAGCGCCGACTCCAGCGCCTCGTCGGGTACCAGGTACGGCGTCTCGATGTAGACGCGCCGCCGCGCCGTGGCCAGCGCGGCCAGGTAGAACGCGTGGATCGGCGCCGCCTCGTCGTCCGGCCCCGACGCCAGGATCTGCACCGCGGGCCCCCCGCCCCGCGGAGCTGGGAAGTAGTGGGGCACGCCGTCGGCCTGGAGCGGCACCGTGCCGCCCGTGAACGCCCAGGCCTCGAAGAAGAGGCGCTGCAGGCGCCGCACCGGCTCGCCGTCGATGCGGAGGTGCTCGTCCCGCCACGCTCCCTCGCCGGACCCGACCTTGCTCTCGGGGTCGTGGAGGTTCATGCCGCCCAGGAAGCCGGTGGCGCCGTCGCAGACGACGACCTTCCGGTGCGTCCGGAAGTTCGCGAGGTTGAACCCCTTCAGCGAGAAGCGGAACGGGTTGAAGGGCAGCACCTCGCCGCCCGCCTCGCGCAGAGGCGCCCAGAACGCGTCGTTCACGTGGGGCGAGCCCATGGAGTCGTAGAGGGCTCGCACCTCCACGCCGCGCCGCCGGGCGTCGATGAGCAGGTCGCGGAAGCGTGTACCCACGCGGTCCGGCTCCCAGATGTAGTACTCGAGGTGAACGTGGTGCCGTGCCGCCACGATTGCCTCTTCGAGAGCGTCGAAGCAGCTGTCGCCGTCCGGGAGGAGCTCGATCGCCGACGCGCACCGAGCGCCGCCCTGGCCGAGGCGCTCGCCGACCGTCATCAGCCCCCGAAGATCCGGCGAGAGGTCGGGCATCGCCCGGGCGGAGCCGCGCAGGTAGGTCGAGGCGCCGCCGGCGACCGAGCCTCGCGCCATGCGGTACCGCCGGCGGCGTCGCTTCAGACGTCGCGGCCCGAAGACCAGGTAGTAGAGGCCCGACACCACCGGAAGCGCGACGAACGCGAAGATCCAGGCCAGCGTCGAGGCGGGGGAGCGGCGGCTGGAGAGGATCGAGACGCAGGCGGCGATCAGCCAGGCGGCGTACGCGATGCCGAGGACGGGCAGCCAGGGGATCTCGATCACCTCGTGTCTCCGCCCTCTTCCTCGCCGAGCAGGTGGACGTACTGGAGCTGGCCCAGCTCGGCCACCGCCCGGCCGCTCGCGGGGTCGAGGCGCGCGGGGAACGACTCCCAGGCGTTCGTCGCCGGGCTCCAGGCGAGGACCGTGAACCACGTGAAGCGCGCGCCGGCGGTGAGGGGGAAGGAAACGACCACGGGTCTGGTCGGAGCCTCGGACCCGGCCTCGATCAGGAAGATCGCCGAGAGCGGTGTGAGGTCTCCGAAGTGCGTGACGGGGAAGCTGTCGCGCATCGCGATCGGCGCCGCGTCGACGCGCGAGACGGTCACCGTGCTGCCCTCGGGAAGCGCGCCGGCAAGCACCTCCAGTGTGATCTCGGCGTGCTCGAGCCGCCCTCCCGCCGCGGTCGTCGTGAACGAGCCGAGCGGCGTCTTGCGGGGCGCGCCGTCCGTGGAGGGACTGAGCAGCGCGCGTGCGGCGGCCTCGGAATACGACGGGGGAGCCGGCGTGGGTGTCGCCGCGACGACCGGGGTCGGGACTGGCGAGCGGAAGCGGTCGCGGTGAGTCCAGCCGAACCAGCCGCCCGCCACCACGACGAGGACGGCGGCCAGCGCGACGGCGCTCCAGGCGCCCGTGCGACGAGACGGGGCGGTCGCGGGAGAGCGTCCGG
>CAYLNK010000309.1:0-8183 GCA_964384675.1 uncultured Holophagales bacterium
TCGCCGCTGAACTTCATTCGTTAGGCCTCGCGGGACCTTCCCCACCACGGTCTTCGGGGCGTTCGTCTTCATCCGCTGGAACACTTCCGGCGCCGTCTCCTCACCTCGTCGTGGCAGGTCTCGGCGGGATCGGCTGGGGCCGCTGGCTTCGAAGACGGCCGGCTACGAACTTCGCCGAGAACTCGGGCCCCTCTCGAGGATCACTCACGCATCCACGGGTGCGATCGAGGAACTCTCTAGGACTCGAAGAGCAGAACCTCTTAGAGGCCCTGCCAGCCGAACGCCCAGGGTCGGTACCGTCTGTCCTCGTTGTATCGAGGGCATGAGCACCGGGTCCACGGGGTCGCCCGCTCCACTCCCGCAGGCCTAACCAGGCGTTGCAGCGGACGTCGGTTCGCCCTGCGGGCTCACCTCGGCCGCTGAACTTCATCCGTTAGGCCCCCCGTGTCACGTCTTCGCTATTCTGTCCTCCTGATTACCACCGTGCCGGTCGGCGCGACCGCCTGCGGCCTGTGCGTCACAGCCGCGTTCGACAGTTTCTTCCCGCCAATCACACTCTGGTGCCTCCTCACGCTCTCATGGTTTCTGGCTCACGGCATCGTGTCCAGCATCACCGGCATTCCTCTCGGTCAGCCCCCAATACTCGGGTCGGTTCTCATTGCCTTCTTCGCAGTCGCCCTGGGCGCCGCCCTTCTTGGCCCACTGGTCGTTCTTCCACTTGCTCTGCCACCACTCGTCCACTTCGTCCGCTCAGCTCTGCGCCACGATCCACCCCGCCAAGTGGTTGTCGCAATCGGGGCATTCCACATCGTGGCGGCGGGCCTTCTCGGGCTCTACGCCAGCCACATTACACACATCCGGACGGACGGTGAGTACATCGTGGCGTGGTCCGGTACGGCCCCAGGTCGCGGCAAGCTTCGCGCTCTTCAGGGAAGCGAACCGGCTTCCCTGCCGGACTACAGGTACGTCGTAGCCCACGGCACCGGATCCTCCGTTGGCGAGGCAGCGCAGCGAATCGCCGCTATCAGTACCTACACAGCGGACGGTGATCTCCTCGAGACCGCGGCCAAGCGTCTTGCTTCCGATCCAGGCGTCACCGCCATGCTCCAGGAAGCAGTCGCGCGCTTGAAGGCTAAGCGGCAGGGGGCCTAACCCGGCGTTGCAGCGGACTCGCTTCGCTCGCCGCTAAACTTCATTCGTTAGGCCGCGCGTGGGAAGCGGTGAGTCTGGGCTCTCGAGGGGCGGCGGCAAGGGCGTAGTCCCCCCGCGCGGTCCTGCCAGGTCTCGGCGGGCTCGGCTGGGGCCCCTGGCTTCGAAGTCGGCCCTTCGAATTTCGCCGAGACCTCGGGCCCCATTCAAGATCCACTCGGCCTTCCTTGTCGCAAGAGGGAACACCCGAGAGAGTCGAAACTCTTAGGCCACGTCAACCCGAACGATCGCCTTGTAACGGACCGTTTCGGGCGTGAGCAAGCACTTGCGCTCCGAAGCCCTCGTTCACGGGCCCTTCCGCGGCGCGGCCTAACCAGTCGCTGCAGCGGACTCACTGCGTTCGCCGCTGAGCTTCATCCGTTAGGCCCAAGGGCATGAAGATTCTCGTCGTCGCTGCCGCTCTAATTCTGAGCTGTGGGGGTCATGCGGCCAGCCCGGCTCGTGCCAGGCCTTCTCTGCGGTTCACGAACTATCCAGCTAGTTCGGGCGTCGGCCCTCGTGCCTTGGACGTCGTTCTCTCAGATCCGCTTGTACGTCGGTATCGCACATTGCTGCGCTCAGAACTGGCGAAAGGTCCAGACTTCGCGGGGCACTACCGGGTCGTGACCATCGGCATGGGAACGGGGCTGGTCACGGTTGTCATTCTCGACACTTCTACGGGCAGCATACTTTCTCCGCGCCAGCTAGAGTCTGTCTTCTTCCCATTGCCGAATGACGATGAACGCTCAGAGCAGTACGGGCTTGCGCACAGGCTCGATAGCCGGTTGCTCGTCGTTCGCGGAATACCGGCGTCCGTAGAGGCCGTCGGCACCTACTTCTTCCAACTTAGCGCTGATCGCCTCGTTTTCGTCAGAGGCTTTCGCTGGCCCAGTGCGGCCAACTGAGACTCGGGACCTGCAAAGGCCTAACCCGGCGTTGCAGCGGACTCGCTTCGCTCGCCGCTGAACTTCATTCGTTAGGCCCCGGGGTCAAGGTCCTGCCATGACAAGTGTCTTCAAACCCATCCGTGACTACTACTTGGAGTGCTATCGGCTGAGCATCATCAAGGCTCAGCGGGAGCTTGAGCGTGTTGTACCGGAGTTGCTCCTCGAACCGAATGGCTCCACTGAGACCGAGCAACTGTTCAAGCTCATCCGTGTAGACATCATCGGCATGCGGGGAGACCGTCACGTCATCAAGGAGGTAGTTCTCGGCCCGTCCGAGCTTCCTGATGGGCTCCTCGGGTACTCATGTCCTATTGCCTTGTCGCCTTCAGCGTGGCACGGCATCGAACTGTATGTTGCGGCGCCGCGGGTGCCCGAGCCGCAACTCATAGCGTGGGCGGAAACGTGGCTCGATCCTGAGGATCTGCGAACCCCAGACGACACCGGCCTTCAAGGTGTCATCCACAACATTCGGCGTCCAGAAGCAGTTGAAGGCGGCTATCGCCTGTCCATCGATTTCGGCTCTTCGCCACTAACGGCCCTTCATGAACTACTCGAACTCGTCTGCGCCGGTGGGGCTACACGCATCGACCTGGGCTCATTCACACTCCATCAATCGGAAGACTCGGGCACCGGGGCCTAACCCGGCGTTGCAGCGGACTCGCTTCGCTCGCCGCTGAACTTCATTCGTTAGGCGGCGTAGAACTATGGCAGTTGATCTCTCGAAGACCGTCTTGCGCGGGATGTGGCTCTACGCCGGGGTAGTGTCGCGTCAAATCGTAGTCCTCCGCGAAGAGCTATTGCCGGGAAGCGCCGACTACGAAGACCCTCCCGAAATCACCGACGACCAGCTCATCACTTGTTATGCCGTGTGGTTTGAGACCGCTCCAGGAGTGTTCAGTGCGGGCGCGGGGTCGTTCGAGGCATTATCCGAGGCAGTCGCTGAAGTCGAACGTCTTACAAGCGGAGCGGTCTCCTGGCTCCCCTGCCAACACCCATAGGGCGCTGCGTCCCATCGCTCCATGTCAACCGCCTGCTGCATTAGCCTCGCCTCCAGCGGGCCCATCGCTAGGTCTGCCGACACCTCTAACCTGGTCTCTAGAAGCCAACGCTCGTCGGAGCGTCAGACTCCGGCACGCCACGCCGCCTAACCCGGCGTTGCAGCGGACTCGCTTCGCTCGCCGCTGAACTTCATTCGTTAGGCGTGCGAGGCATCCTCCCACCAATGACAGCCGAACTGACCCGCAGACTCGCCGCGCCCGGGCTATGCCTCGCGGCTGGCTACGCCTTCTCCGTCTATTACGCTCACAACTTCACCCCCGTCGAGTACGCATTCTCGAAACAGGGATTCCTGGCCGGTCTGGTCGCGCTCTTCTTCAAGTGGGCACCCGCGAACTTCCTCATGGGGGGCTGGCTCTTCCTTCCGGTCGGCCTTATCGCGGGTAGGATCATCCGTCGGGTAGTCACAGATCGTTCGGCACGTTCGCGTCTCGCCATTGGACTCCTTGCGGGGGTCCTGGCAGCCTTCGCCCTCTCTTACCTAACAGTCCTCCAACTCCTCTGTCTTGAGGACGGAGTGATATCAGCCATCGTCAATGTACGCGAGGGGCTTCGGGGTGCCACTATCCTGACACCGTACTTTGCGGTGGCTTCCGTACCACTCATGGTGGTCCTCTACTCCAAGACCGTCCTGCTTGCCAAGACGCCAGCACAGCTCTCCGCATCCACCACCAGACGCCTCCGTCTCCTTCGCGCCCACGGCCTCATCACCAAGCTCACTGGCACACACCGCTATCAGCTCACCCAGAAGGGTCGCCTCGTCATCTCCGCTCTCCTCACCGCTCACAACTCAAGCGCCCAAGCGCTTACCAAATTGGTCGCTTGAATTCTTTCACTGCGGAGGAGAAACGAGAGATAGTAGTACAGGTGGCTCAACGATGGATTCATCGGCGGCGAGCAGCTGACGCCAGGAGCACCGTGGCGTATCCGTTTCACGGACGAGCTCCGCTCGCGCTTCGTGGACGCAGCCCCTGATGGCTACGTGGTGATGCATGAGGCCACACGGCTGCTCGGGGTCTCGCGACAGACGGTCTTGCAGCGTGTAAAGCGCGGCGAGCTCCACGCCGTTCATGTACGCCTGGGGCGACGCAAAGGCTTGAGAGTAAGAGTCCCGGACGCTCTGCCCGGCCTGTTCGATGAAGGCTCCACAGTTGGGGGTGCAGTGTGAAGAGGGATCCAAGAATCTCTCCAGGTCGATGTCCACCACCCACTCTTGCCCGTCCTCCACATGCCCCTTGGCCTCGGCCATCGCCGTGTCACAGCTGCGCTCCGGCCGGAAGCCGTGGCTACTTCGGCGAAACGTCGGCTCGTAGCTCGGGCTGAGCACTTGGTGCACGGCCTGCCCCACCTTCCGATCGATCACGTTCGGTATCCCCAGCCCTCGCTCTGCGCCCCCTGTCTTCGGTATCCACACCCGCCGGATGTTCCCCGGCTGGTAGCTGCTGTCCAGCAGTGAGCGGCTCAGCGTCGGCACGATCCTCCCGAGATGCCTTTCGACCTCGTCGATCGTCTGCCGGTCCGGTCCCGGTGCCGCGTTGTTCGACGCCACTTCTCGAACGCTCTCACCAGGTTCTCTTCTCGTGCCACTTCCTCCATCGTCATCGCGGGCAGGCTCTTCCCCTTCGTGCTCCCCGACTTCGGCACCGCGCGCGTTCGAGGCCGGGGTCGGCCCCGGTCCCTCCCGCCGTCGTTCCCTTTCGGGCTCTCGGCTGTCTCGGAGATCAGTTCGAGCTGCCTGTCCTCTTCGCTGGCCGTGACCGCCTTCCCTCCCCCTCGGCGCTCCCCGCGGGTTACGGCCGCCTTTCGTCGGCCTTGCGGTAGTACGCGGCCCTCCGCCTCCTCTCGCCCCTTCACCATCAGTCCTTCCGTCCTTTCTGGCTACCGCCACTGCGCGGGGGCCGAGAGGTCTCCCCGGGTGAGAGCGCGGAACTTCCCCCTACACCTCGTCCATACGCACTCCCTCCGACGGATATCGGGCTTCGCGTGCCAGCAGGCACCTCTCCCAAGGGCCGTACGCCTCACGACGCTTCGCTTTCGCTCGGTGCAGGGTTTCACCTCAGACTTCCACCAGACCTCCCCTCGCGGGCTCGCCAGCGCTTCCCTTCGCCTCTGGCAAGGACCTGGTGCTCCAGATCGACGCCCTTGTCTCATCGGTGCTCGGTTCCCTCCGTCAGGGTCCCACGCGGACTTCCACCTCCTGTTCCGCGCCCATGCCGGGCGCACTGCAGCGGACTCGCTTCGCTCGCCGCTGAACTTCATTCGTTAGGCCACCAGGGCTTCAGGTTGGGGCCGTCCATGTCCCTCTCCCAGAAGCTCGCCGTCCGGGCTTCCGCGCGAACGAGTGACGGTTGCGTATCCTCGTTCTGATGCCAGACGACACTTCCCCCGCCCCGCCCCTCCCGGCGACAGCCCGCCGTCTCGGGATCGACGTCGCGCGCCGCCACATCTTCCTCTGCTGCGACCAGGCGAAGCCGAAGTGCTGCGAGCTCGGCGTCGGGCTCGCGGCCTGGGACTTCCTGAAGGCTCGCCTGAAGGAACTCGGGCTGTCCGAGCAGGGCGGGATCCAGCGCACGAAGACGAACTGCCTCCGGATCTGCGCCGACGGACCGATCGCCGTCGTCTACCCGGAGGGCGTGTGGTACCACAGCTGTACGGCCGAGAACCTGGAGCGGATCGTGAGCGGGCACCTGGTGGAGGGCCGGATCGTCGAGGATCTGATGATCTTGACGCGACGGCTCGAGCCGTGACGGAGCCCGCCGACCTCGGACCGGAGCTGGTCGACCGGCTGTTCCGCCACCTGATGGTCGACGAGGCCTGGAGCACGCGCGAAGAGCGCGGCTTCACGTGGTGGCCGCACCGCGCCGCCCAGAGGGTCTGGGCCGGCCGGTCGTTCGAGGACAACGGCGTCTCTGGATGCCGCCTGCACGTCGAGAGCGACGCCCTTCGCCTGGACGGATCTCTCGAAGACCCGGCCGCGTCCGTGCTGGTCGCCCTCCTGAGGTTCCCGCCGCTCTCGTCCTTCCACGTCGACACGGAGACCGGCGCGGTCCGGCTCTGGGCGAGCGCGTTCGTCTCGGGCGAGACCGCCCCTCACCTCCTGCCACGCCTCGCGGTCGCGGCCGCGCTTCAG
Source organism: uncultured Holophagales bacterium (assembly GCA_964384675.1). Lineage (GTDB taxonomy): Bacteria > Acidobacteriota > Thermoanaerobaculia > UBA5066 > UBA5066 > CAYLNK01. The sequence goes on from CAYLNK010000309.1 coordinate 6,322, forward strand.
GCGACCTACGTGGAGATGGGGGCGCCCGCGTTGCGGCAGCACACAGGCCTGCGGTCACTCACCAGCTCACACCCGGTCACCGGCCCCCGTCCGGACGCAGACGACATGCTGAACCTCGCAGGCGCGCGCCTGATGCCCGCCGGGGAGCGTCCGAGCCGATACGGGGACACCGCCGAGCTGGCGGCCATCGCCGACGACCTGTTCGCGCGGGAAGCAGACGCCCGGCTCGTCCCGGGCGGCCTGAACGCCAGGTTTCCCTTCCGGGAGGACGGGGACAGACCTTTCGGACCGCTCAGCTCCAGCCTCCTGCAAGTGCGGACTCACGAGGCTCATCCCGAGCTCGGGAACGGCGCTTTCCTCCGCCTTTTCCTTCCGCCCGTGATCCGGGGGGACCTGACCCGCGCGGCACTCTGGCTCAACCAGCTCGAGCGACACGACGAGCGGCTCGCGGGACTCTGCCTCGGCGCGTGGACGCTGGAGCAGTCCGAGCCCGAGCTCGAGCTACCCGTCCGCCCCGCCCCGCCGCGGCTGGCACACGTGACCTTCCTGCCGAACTACGTGTTCGCTCAGAACACGCTCTTCAATGCGTCGATGGACGCGGGTATGCGGGCCCTCTGGGCGGCGCACGTCTTCTCGCACGAGCACGCGGGCGGGCCTTGATATCATCCGGCGGCTCGAACCGGCTCGGAGCGGGCCCGGACATGGAATCCGCGAGGCCCCTCGGGACGTTTACACAGCGAAGGAGAAACGATGACCGCTGCCCTGACCGAGACCCGTGAGGTCGCCACCGACGCGACGCGTCCGACCTTCAAGGTGGCCGACCTGGCGCTGGCCGAGTTCGGCCGCAAGGAGATCCGCCTGGCCGAGCAGGAGATGCCCGGGCTGATGACGATCCGCGCGCGCCATGGCGCCGACAAGCCGCTACGCGGCGAGCGCGTGATGGGAAGCCTCCACATGACGGTCCAGACGGCGGTCCTGATCGAGACGCTCGCCGAGCTCGGCGCCGACGTCCGGTGGGTGTCGTGCAACATCTTCTCGACCCAGGATCACGCTGCCGCCGCGGTCGTCGTGGGCCGCCCCGAAACCGGCGGGACCGTCGAGCGCCCGAAGGGGATTCCGGTCTTCGCGTGGAAGGGCGAGACGCTCGAGGAGTACTGGTGGTGCACGCGGGAGGCGCTCGTGTGGCCGGACGGGAGCGGCCCGACCCTGATCGTCGACGACGGGGGGGACGCGACGCTCCTCGTCCACAAGGGGTCCGAGTTCGAGCGATCGGGCGTGGTGCCGGCCTTCGACCCGGCGAACGACCCCGAGGAATGGGGAGTCATCCTCGAGCTGATCCGTCAGATGCTTGCGGCCAGCCCCGGGCTCCTGACGCGGATCGCGAAGGGGATCAAGGGCGTGTCGGAGGAGACGACGACGGGCGTGCACCGCCTCTACCAGATGATGGAAGCTGGAACGCTCCTCTTCCCCGCCATCAACGTCAACGACTCCGTCACGAAGTCGAAGTTCGACAACGTGTACGGCTGCCGTCACTCGGTGGTCGATGGGATCAACCGGGCGACGGATGTGATGCTGGGCGGAAAGCTGGCCGTCGTCCTCGGGTTCGGCGAGGTCGGCAAGGGATGCGCCCAGGCGCTCCGAGGCCAGGGGTGCCGGGTCGTCGTCACCGAGATCGACCCGATCTGCGCGCTCCAGGCGGCTATGGAGGGCTACGAGGTGACGACGCTCGAGGACGTCCTCGAGCGGGCCGACATCTTCGTGACCGCCACGGGGAACCTGAACCTCATCACGGCAGACCACATGGCGCGGATGAAGGACAAGGCGATCGTGGGGAACATCGGCCACTTCGACAACGAGATCGA
>CAYLNK010000310.1:0-8181 GCA_964384675.1 uncultured Holophagales bacterium
GCGTCGGCAGCAGGTCGGTGATGTGCGCGTACTGGCGCCGCAGCCCGCCCCGCAACCGGCTACCGTCCCCGAGCCGTCGGGCTGGGGGGCCTCCTCGTGGGAGCCCGAGCCCGTCGCGCCGTCCGCCACGGTCGGACGCCACCCGCGTGCGTTCTGGGTCTACCGGGACGGGGAGCGCAAGGGCCCGATCACCGAGACGGACGTCGTCGCGAAGATGCTCCGTCGCGAGCTGTCCCCGGAGGACCTCGCCTGGACGGAGGGGGTCGCCGACTGGCAGCCGCTCCGGACCTTCCCGGAGCTCGTCCGGGCGCTGCCCCCGCCGCCGCCTCCCTTGCCCCGCGGCCGGCGCTGAAGTCGTTCCGGCCCACCGTCTACAGCTCGAAGAGGAATCCCCTCCGCGCGAGCTGCTCGTAGCGCTTCGCGTCGAAGCGGTAGAGCCGGGCGGCGCGGTGCGCCACGCCCGTCTGCGTCTCCGGGAGCGGCGCGAGGAGGTCCATCGCCAGGATCTTCTTCCGGAAGTTCCTCTTGTCGAGCGGCCGCTCGAGCACCGTCTCGTACAGGTGCTGCAGCGCGGAGAGCGTGAACTTCGGGGGCAGGAGCTCGAAGCCGACCGGCTGGTAACGCACCTTGGCCTTCAGGCGCGCGAGGCCGGTGGCCAGGATCCGCGCGTGGTCGAACGCCAGAGAGGGGACCGAGGAGACCGGGAACCAGGCGGCCTGCCGCGCGTCCGTCGACGCGTGCAGCCCCTCGTCGGAGAGGCGCACCAGGGCGTAGTACGAGACGCTCACGACGCGTCCGCGCGGGTCGCGGCCCGGCTCGCCGAACGTGTAGAGCTGCTCGAGGTACGCCTTCGTCAGGCCGGTCTCCTCGGAGAGCTCGCGCCGGGCCGCCGCGTCGAGAGACTCGTCCCGCCTCACGAAGCCGCCGGGCAGCGCCCATTCGCCGGCGAACGGCGGCTCGTCGCGCTCGATCAGGAGGACCTTCAGGTCGGCCTCGTCGTAGCCGAAGACGACGCAGTCGACGGTGACCGCGGGCCGCGGGTGGCGGTACGTGACCGACACGGCGCTACCCGGCCGAGCGCTCGGCGTCCCGGGCGCGGAGGTGGGGAGCGAAGAGCGGCGCCACCGACGAGACGGAGAGGAAGTCGCCCGCGAGGCGCCGCGCGTTCGGGTGGCTGTCGGTGGCGGCGAGGGCCGTGAAGAGGCCGCTCGCGCGGATCCGCTCCAGGGAGTCGCCGGGCAGCACGGCGTGCGTGGTGACGGCCGAGACCGCCCGCGCGCCGGCCTCCAGGTAGGCGCGCGCCGCGCCGATCAGCGAGCCGCCCGTGCGGATCATGTCGTCGTAGATCACGACGTGCTCCCCTTCCACCGGGGCGCTCCGGGCCGTCACCTCGGTCGAGCCGTCGGGCCGTCGCCGCTTGAAGACGAAGGCCGCCGGGACGCCCAGCTCGTTGGCGAGCGACTCGACCCACTTCGCCCGGCCGGCGTCGGTGGTGCCCAGCACGAAGCGTTCGCCGCCGAGCCGGCGCGCCGCCGCCAGCGTGAGCGGGCGGCCGTAGACGTGCACGGTCGCGAGCGAGCCCTCGAAGTAGTACGGGATCCCCTCGCTGTGGAGGTCGAGCAGGAGGATCCGGCTCCCCTCCGCCGCGGGCGGGATCGAGGAGAGGAGCCGCGCGCGCGTCTTGGCCTTCACGACCTCGCCCGGCCGCACGGCGCGCTCCATGGTCGCATAGCCGAACCAGGGGACGACGAGGGTCAGGCGGCGCGCGCCGGAATCGACGAGGGCGCTCGCCAGGTCGTACAGCTCGAGCGTGGCCTCGTCGTCGTACGTCCCGCCCGCCAGGACCACCTCGCGTCCCGCCACGTCGTCCTCGACGCGCAGGTAGTGCTCACCGTCCGGGAAGTCGCGGCGCTTCACGCGGCCGGCCTCCAGCCCGTTCAGCAGCGCCAGCTCGGCCGCCAGAGGCTGGTACGCGTCGAGCGCGTAGACGAGCGGGCGCGTCATCGGCCGTTCACGCCTCGACGCCGCGACCGCGCAGGATCAGCTCGGTGCGCAGGTCGTGGAGGCGCCTCTCCAGCCCGACCGGGTAGAGGTGGGGGTTCACGAACCGCTTGACGCCCGGGGGGAGGAGCGCCAGCTGGGACTGCACCCGCTGGCGGATCGCCGGCAGATCGGGGAGCGCTCCGACGCGCGAGCCGCCGCGGAGCACCGGGACGAGGAGATCCTCGTGCGGCGCGCCGGGAGGGAAGCTCTTCCGCAGCGTCGGGTCGAACGCGTCGACCATCGCCGCGCCGTCGGCCGGGGGCCGCGCGACGTCGAAGATGGTGTCGCCCATGAGGTGCCCGTCCTCGCCGTGGTACCGGCGCACCTGCTGGATGCCGGGGATCGACGTCTTGATGGTCTGCTCGGAGAGCTTCACCTTCGGCTCCCACGACCCGCCCGACTTCCGGTACGCGGCCAGCTTGTAGACGCCGCCGAGCGCGGGCTCGTCGTAGCAGGTCACGAGCTTGGTCCCGACGCCCCAGACCGAGATCCGTGCGCCCTGCTCCTTGAGGCTCTGGATGATCCCCTCGTCGAGGTCGTTGCTGGCGACGATGAACGCGTCGGGGAACCCGGCCTCGTCCAGCATCCGGCGAGCCTCGATGGAGAGGGCCGCGAGGTCGCCCGAGTCCAGGCGGATCCCCTGCAGCTCGTGCCCCGCGGCGCGCAGCTTCCGGCCGGCGGCGATGGCGTGTCTCACCCCCTCGAGCGTGTCGTAGGTGTCGACGAGCAGCACGACGTTGTTGGGCAGCGAGCGCGCGTATGCGTCGAACGCCTCCTCCTCGGTTGGGAACGACATCACCCAGCTGTGGGCGTGGGTCCCCTTCACCGGGATCCCGTACAGCTTCCCGGCCAGGACGTTGGACGTGGCGGCGACCCCGCCGGCGTACGCGGCGCGGCTCGCCGCCAGGGCGCCGTCCACTCCCTGCGCGCGCCGGAGGCCGAACTCGAGGACCGGCTCGCCCCGGGCCGCGAGCCCGACGCGGGCCGCCTTGGTGGCCACGAGGGACTGGAAGTTGATGACGTTGAGGACCAGGGACTCCACGATCTGGGCCTCCAGCATCGGGCCCTTGATCCGCACCAGCGGCTCGTTCGGGAAGACGACGGTCCCCTCCGGGACGGCGTCGACGTCGCACGTGAAGCGGAGCGCGGCGAGCGTCCTCAGGAACGGCTCGGCGAAGAGCGGCCGGCCGTCTCCGCCCTCGAGGCCGGCCAGGTACGCCAGCTCGTCCTCGCCGAAGCGGAACGCCTCGAGCGCCTCGATCAGCGGCTCGAGCCCGCAGGCGACGACGAAGCCGCCGCGGAACGGGTTGCGCCGGTAGAAGAGGTGGAAGACCGCCTCGTCCCGCTCCATCCCGCACGCGGCGTAGCCCGCGGCCATCGTCAGCTCGTACAGGTCGGTGAGGAGGGCGTAGGAGGGGGCGGGAAGGATCGCGCTCATGGGGCCTCCGCTCTTAGTGTGTGTTCGACACGAACCAATGTCAAGGGCCGCGCGGTCCTTGACCCGACGCGGCGGGGGCGCCTAGCGTCGGGCGATGAGCCTACCCCTCCCCGGCTTCCACGACCCGGCGAACGCGGCCCGCTGGTCGTACCGCCCCGACGAGAGCGCCCTCGCGGCCGAGGCGACCCGCTTCCGCGGGGACCACGGGATTCGTCCCGCCGGCGAGGATCGGCGGCGGATCCACCTCCTCCTCATCGACGTCCAGAAGGACTTCTGCTTTCCGGAGGGGTCGCTCTACGTCGGCGGCCGGAGCGGCACCGGCGCCGTCGAGGACTCCGCCCGGATCGCCAGCTTCCTCTACCGGAACCTCGGCGCCGTCACCGAGACGACCGTCACGCTCGACACCCACTTCCCGCATCAGATCTTCTTCCCGTCGTTCTGGGTGGACGCCGAGGGCACCGCGCCCGCGCCGCACCGCGAGGTCCGCGCCGCCGACATCCGAGACGGACGCCTCGTCCCGAGCCCGGCCCTGGCGACGTGGGTCGCGGGAGGAGACCTCGGCTGGATTCGCAAGCAGGTCGAGTTCTACGCCGGGTCCCTCGAGCGGGCCGGGAAGTACACGCTCTACCTCTGGCCTCCTCACTGTCTCCTCGGCGGCGAAGGGCACACGCTCGCGGGCGTCGTGCAGGAGGCCCGGCTCTTCCACGCGTTCGCCCGCGGCGCCGAGGCCCGCGTGGAGATCAAGGGAGGGAACCCGCTCACCGAGAATTACTCCGTCTTCGCGCCCGAGGTGCTCCTCCGGCACGACGGCGGCTCCCTCGCCGGGCGGAACGACGCCCTCGTCGACCGCCTCCTCGCCGAGGACGCGATCGTGGTGGCGGGCCAGGCGTCGAGCCACTGCGTGAAGAGCTCCGTCGACGACCTGCTCGAGGCGATGCTGGCTCGGGACCCGCGCCTCGCACGGAAGCTGTACGTCCTCTCCGACTGCATGTCCGCGGTGGCCGTACCGGACCCGGCGCGGCCCGGCGCCTTCCTCGCCGACTTCACGCCGCAGGCCGAGGCCGCGCTCGCGCGCTGGGCGGACGCGGGCGTGAACGTCGTCCGCTCGACCGATCCGGTCGAGGAGTGGGGGCGGTGACGGCGGCGTACGCCGGCCAGGTCGTCGTCGTCACCGGCGCCTCGCAGGGGATCGGCAAGGCGCTCTGCCTGGCGCTCGCGCCTCGGAAGCCACGCCTGGTCCTGGCGGCGCGGGATCGCCCGGCCCTGGACGCCGTGTCCGACGCGTGCCGCGAACTCGGCGCCGAGACGCTGGTCGTCCCCACCGACGTGTCGGATTCCGGAGACGCCGCGAGGCTGGTGACGGCGTCCGTCGAGCGGTTCGGCGGGGTCGACGTCCTCGTGGCGAACGCCGGGATCACGATGGTGGCCCGGTTCGACGAGGTGACCGACCTCTCGATCTTCGACCGGGTGATGCGGGTCAACTACCTCGGCTCCGTCTACCCCACGTACTTCGCGCTCCCGCACCTGAAGAGGAGCCGCGGACAGATCGTCGTGGTCGCCTCCCTGACCGGGCTCACCGGCGTGCCGACCCGCACGGCGTACAGCGCCAGCAAGCACGCCCTCTTCGGGCTCTACGAGTCGCTCCGCATCGAGCTGCGCCGCACCGGCGTCTCGATCACGATGGTCGCGCCCGACTTCGTCCTGACCGAGACCCACCGCCGCGCGGCGGGGCCGGACGGCCGGCCGCTCGGGAAGAGCCCGATGCAGGAGGCGAGGCTCATGACCGCGGAGGAATGCGCCCGGAGGATCGTGGGGGCGATGGAGCGCCGTCAGCGGCTCCTGATCCTCTCGCTCCGGGGAAAGCTGGGCCGTTTCGTGAAGCTCGTGGCCCCCGGCCTCATCGACGCGATCGCCGAGAAGGCGATGCGGGAGGGCCGCTGAGGGCGCGCCTCGACCACGTCGGGCTCTGGGCCGTCGACCTGGAGCGGCTCCGCGCCTTCTACGTGACGTACCTCGGAGGGCACAGCGGCCCGCGCTTCGAGGACCCGCGCTACGGCTTCGCCTCCTACCTGGTCGCGTTCCACGGCGGGCCGCGCCTCGAGCTGATGTCGATGCCGTCGATCCCGCCCACCCGGAACGACCCGCACGCGCAGTTCACCGGCCTCGTCCACGTCGCGTTCTCGACGGGCTCGCGGCGGGCCGTGGACGACCTGGCGGCGCGCCTCGCCGCCGACGGCCACCGCGTGGTCGACGCGCCGCACGAGACCGCCGACGGACTGTACGAGGCCGCCGTCCTCGACCCGGAGGGGAACCGGCTCGAGATCACGGTCTGAAGCGTCCGGCGTCATCGGCTCGCGAGATCTCGAGGCGCTCCAGCACCATCCCTCGAGGCGGGCGGAACCAATCGCCCGGCCTAGAGCATCGGCATCATGACACCTTCCGGGACCCGAACCCATGCTCTCCTCAGGATGGTTCACCCTGACCGGCGTCGGCCCGCCCGGTCGAAATCCCGCCCGGACCGACCGCGTTCCCACACCTTGCGGCTGACCCGGGTCGGCCTTCTCCTCGGCGTGGCGGCTCCGCTCGGGGCGCTCCTCCTGCGGGCGGTGACGGTTTCGCCCGTCGCCGACGTGACGGAGCACCTCTTCTTCTACCTCTACATCGCGCTCGGCGCCTCCGTGGTCTCCGCCGCGTTCGGGTACGTGGTCGGCCGCGCCTTCGACGCCCTCGCCGAGAGCCGCGAGTCCTTCCGGGTCCTCTCGGAGATCGACGAGCTGACCGGGCTGCCGAACAGGCGCTCGTTCGAGGCGGCCCGCCTGAGGCTGTCGGCCGAGGCGAACGCCAACGGAGTCCCCCTCGGCTGTCTCTACCTGGACATCGACGAGTTCAAGCGGTTCAACGACGACTTCGGCCACACGGCGGGCGACGAGGTGCTCGTGGTCCTGGGCAAGATCCTCGGCCGCGTCGGCCGGCAGGGCGACGTGCCGGCTCGCCTGGGCGGCGACGAGTTCGGTCTGCTGATGCCAGGTGCCACGCGGGAGGCCGCGCAGGGCGTCTCGGAGCGGATCCGCAAGGAGCTCCGCGAGGCGGGGCTCGAGATCCCGAACCTGACGATCACGCCGGCCGTCTCGATCGGCATGGCGTTCGCGCACGAGAAGGGGGCGCTCGACCGCCTGGTGCGCGATGCCGACGCCGACCTCTACGAGGGGAAGCGCAACCGGCGCCGCGCCCGCGAGGAGAGCCACGCCGCCGCCCTCGTCCCGCCGGAAGAGGGGTGAGTCCGAGGCCGGTCAGGAGCCGGCGAGCCGCAGGAGCCGGGCGATCTCGACCCGCCCGACCTCGTCGAGGGGCAGCAACGGCGGACGCGGCACGCCGCAGGGCCGGCCCAGGAGCTCCAGGGCGGCCTTCAGCCCCGGCACGCCGTGCTGGCTCGAGACGGCCCGCGCCACCGGCAGGAGGCGCAGGAAGAGGCTCCTCGCCTCCTCGGCACGGCCCGCGGCCGTGAGCGACAGCAGCGCCGCGCACTCGTCCGGGTAGACGTTGGCGACCGCGAGGATCGCTCCGGCGATGCCGAGACCGAGCGCCGGGAGCGTGGCGGGGTAGCTGCCGCAGAAGACCGCGAACGGCTTCCCGCCGCGCGTCAGGCGCACGGTCTCGGCGAGCGGACCGATGTCGCCCGCGCTGTCCTTCATCCCGGCGATGTTCGGATGGCGCGACAGCTCGGCCACCGTCGCGGAGGCGATGCTGAGGCCCGTGCTGGCCGGCACGTTGTAGATCAGCACCGGCACCGGCGAGGCGTCCGCGACCGCCGTGAAGTGCGCCACGAACGCCGCGTGAGTCATGGAGCCCTTGTAGTAGAAGGGCGTCAGGACGAGGACCGCGTCGCAGCCGACGCCGGCCGCGCGGCGGGTCATCTCGATCGTGGCGTGCGTGGAGAGCTGGCCGGTCCCCGAAAGGACGAGCTTCCCGGGGCCCGCGGCCTTCCGTACCGTCGCGTAGACGCTCTCCGCCTCGCCCGGGGCCAGGTGGGGCGCCTCGCCGTTCGAGCCGAGAGCCAGGAAGCCGGCCACGGCGGTCCCGTTCAGGCGCTCCACGTGGGCCGAGAGCGCGTCGAGGTCGAGCGCGCCGTCGGAGCGGAAGGGGGTCGGCACGGGCGGAAAGACTCCGGCGAGGTTCACGCAGGCGATGATAGCGACCCCGGGAGGCACAGATGACCGATCGCCGACGAGCCGTCCTCGCGTCTCTCCTCGCCCTGCTCTCGCTTCCGGGCGCGCTCCGCGGGGGCGAGGCGGACGAGCTGAAGGCCGCCCGCGCGGTCTTCGAGAGGAACCTCGACGCGATCCGCCGCCGCGACCGCGCCGGCTACCTGGCCTGCTACCTCGACGCGACGACCCTCGCCCGCACCGGCCCGAAGGGGATGTCGCTCGGCTTCGCCGAGCTCGCGAAGCAGACCGGCGAGGCGTGGCCCGACCCCTTCGTGGCCGACGACCTACGGCTGGTGCGTGTGGCGAAGGGCCTCGTCTACGGGACGTACCGGTACCGCGTCCGCTTCGGGAACGAAGAGCACGCCGGGCTCTCCGAGCGCCTCTTCGTCGAGACGCCGGCCGGCTGGAAGATCGCGGTGACCACCGCGTTCGAGGCGCCGCCCGGCACGCCGCCGCCGCCGCGCGCCCTGGTGGGCGCGACGCTCGTGGACGGCA
>CAYLNK010000311.1:0-8170 GCA_964384675.1 uncultured Holophagales bacterium
GGCGAGGTCCGAGGCGTCGAGCGGGTGCCGCGCGAGCGTGGATTCGACGCGGGCGGCGAGCGGACCGTCGAGCGAGCGGACGAGCCGCAGGGCCCGCTCCGCCTGGCCCGAACGTGCGGCCGCGAGCGCCAGGTGACCGCGCACGACCTGGTCCGACACCTCGCTGGCGGAGAGACGCGCTTCGAGGGAGAGCGCGGCCTCGTCGTCCACCAGGACGTCGACGAGGAGCTCGAGGAGGTCACGCGCCGCCGCGATCCCGGCCCCTCCTTCGAACGCACGCGTCAGGAGCCGGCGCGCGTCTTCGTAGTCGTAGGCCTCGACGGCCTCCCGGCCGCGGGCGTGGAGGACGGCGGGAGGAGAGCCGGCCTCGTCTGCCGGCTCGAGCGGGCTCGGGCGCTGGACCTCGCGATTCCCACCTCCGGTCCCGGCCTCCGCGGGCGAACTGGTGGCCTCGTCGGGACGAGCTTCGGCCTCGTCGAGGCGGCGCCGCACGAGCGAACGAGCCTCGACCGGGAGCTGCGAGAGGAGAGCGTGGCAGGCGTCGCGGAGGCCCGAGCGATGGCGGAGGCCCACGACGTCCGGGTTCCCCGGCTCGACGTGGATCTCCACCTCGTCCCCGAACCGCGTCAGGAGCAGCGCCTGCAGTCGGGACTTGAGCGTGTACCGCTCGCGTTCCCGGGGGCTCTCCTCACCGGTCGGGTTGACGGCGTGGATGAGCGCGAAGAGCTGCTCGGCGCGGACCCGGACCCGGCCGGCGAGGACGTCCTCGGGGCGTGGGAGGTCCGGTCGGGCTCGCTTTCCGGCCATGGCGCGCGCGGAGGATGGTACGTCGGGCCGGGGGCGGGTCCCGGCCCGCGTTTTCCACGCTACGGGTTGCAGACGGCGGACTTCGGAGCCGGCTCCTGGGTGGGTCGTGCCTGCAGGACGACGCTTGGCTCGTTCGAGGTGAGCCAGTTCACGAGCGTGTCGTGGTACGAGAAGAGGCCGTTTCCCTTGGCCACCTTGTCGGCGTAGAACTTCGAGTTGTCGCGCAGGGCCGTGTGGTTGTCGCAGTGGGGACCGTAGAGGCCCGGGGCGACCGTGATGGCGGCCTTCTCCTCCGCGTCGAGCCGGATACGGGAGAGCGTGTCCAGGTGGTCCCACGTGGCCTGCGCGTACTCGAAGAGCTGCGTGCCGAACGGCCATTCGGGCGTGCCGAACTCGTCGAGCGTGTTCGGGTCGATCAGGTCCTGGCGGGCGAAGAACGGCGTGGTGATGTGGTGGGCGCGGATGTGGGCTGCGTCCCCGCAGCGGAAGAAGTCGGTGGCGTGCATCGCCAGACACGAGTCGTCGATCCGTCCGCTGAGGACGACCGAGATCGCGCGGATGGAGCCTCGCTTGGAGCTCTCGTAGAGCGAGAACGACTCGTTGGACGGCTCGTTGGTGGCGTCGAAGACGGCGCGGTAGACGAGCCTGCCCGGATCGTGGTTCGTGGCCTTGAAGTAGGCCCCCAGGCGATCGGCGTTCCGCTGCACGCCGCTCGACCCGCCGGACTCGCCCGCGAAGAGGATGACCGCGGCGTCGTCGAGGCTCGGCAGGGTGACCGGCTGGTCGGTGGCGGCATCCCGGTAGGTGAGCCCCGCGCGCAGCTCGCTCACGACGGCGTCGAGGATCCGGCCGCCCTGGAACTGGATCGTGTACGCCCGGCCGGTCTCGTCGACCAGCGGGCGGTCGCCGACTCGCCCGGCCCAGGCGTCGGAGCTGCAGTAGTAGACCCACGCCTTGTTGAAGTCGGTGAAGGCGCTGTCCGCGCGCGTCGCGAGGATTCCACCTCCCGCGATGCCCTTGGCCGCGGCGTAGCGGCTCGACATCTTGTCCGCGCCGAAGTTCGTCTCGATCGAGCACCACCTCTTGGCGCACGAGGTGCCGTCGAGACAGGAGCCGCCGCCCTCGAGGTAGATGAGCCAGCGGTTCGAGCTCGCCCCCGTGCCCTTGCGGACGAAGAAGACCCCGGCGCTCCCGTCGTTGCAGACGGCCTCGGGGTAGCGAGCCGTGTCGATGTCGACGCGGGAGAGGTTCGTCCCCGGGTTGATGCCGCCCGCGGAGCCTTCCTTCGGGGCGCAGGGGCTGGTCACCGTGAAGCTCGCCGGGAGCGTGAACGCCGGCAGCGTGAACGGGTAGATGACGGGATCCCCCGTGCCGTTGTCGATGAACGAGGCATAGACGTCCACGGTGCCGTCCGACACGGCGACGTCGAGCGTGACGTTCTCGGGGATGGTGGTCTCGGGGAAGAGGTCGGAGAGCTTCGGCTGGTAGAAGACGTAGGCTCCCAAGGCGACGGCGCCGGCGCGCGTGGCGACGAGGGCGCCCGAACGGTCCTTCAGGGTGAGGTCGACGACGGCCCCGGCCGGGCCCGACAGGAAGCCGACGTTGGTGCGGAAGCCGGGCGTCGAGCTGCTCTGGATGAGGCCGATGAAAGTCCCGGAGCGCCCCTTCGAGAGGTACTCGCTGGCCGTGGACGTGCGCTGGACCGCCCCGAACGTGGCGCCGTCGGAGCGGATGTTGGAGGTGCGGCCCAGGACCAGGAGCGGGCCATCGGTCTCGAAGCGGAGAGAGCCGCTGGTGCCTTCCGGCGCGCCGAGCCTCGCCAGGACGTCGACGACCTCCACGACGGCTCGGGCCGGGACGTTCACGACGGTGCTCGCGGGGAGCGGCGCGCCGCCCGCCACGAGCGAAACGCCCGAGACGGTGACCTTGCGGGCGACGCCGTCGGGGTTCACGAGGCGGGTGTCGGTGCGGAAGAACGCGCCGAACTGGCCGGGAGCGCGCGAGACGCCGTTGAGGTAGAGGTCGGCCCAGGTGCCGGGCGTGATCCGGCGCGGCGCCACCGCGAAGCCGTCACCGGTGACGTTGTCGACGACGGCGCTGTAGCCGGTGGCCGTCCCGGCCGTCACGCGCAGCTCCAGCCGGGCGACGGACAGGTCGCCGGACGCGATGTCCCGGATGCCGACCTGAACGGCGAGGGGTCCGCCGGAGAACGTCTTGTGCCCCAGCTCGGTGCCGGCGGTCCCGTAGACGACGGCGTCCACGGACGAGCCGGCCGTCGGGAGCACGATTCCGACGTTGGTGCGGAAGCCGATCGAGCCGTCGGGCGATTCCGAGACCCAGCCGACGTGTCCGGTCTGGCCGGGCACCAGGAGCTTCTCGTCGGGCACCGCCTCGAGCGCAAGGCCGAAGGTGCCCGTCGGATCGGCGTTGTTGTACGTCCTCCCCGAGATCAGGAGGTCCAGCGTCGACGTGACGCGCGCGGCGCCGGCCCGATCGCCCGCGCCCCAGAGCTCCTGCAGCGCGTTCGGGATCACGAGCGTCTCGCCGGCGGCGACCGTGCGCGTCACGGGCTGCACGGCGGCCCCCACGATGGGGAGCAGCTCGAAGGTCACCTGGGCCGCGGCCGTGCCCGGGTTCCGGAGCTTCAGCTCGCTCGCGAAGAACGTCCCGTTGCGCCCCGGCGCGTTGGCCAGCCCGGGCACGGTCCAGACGGCCCCCTCGCTCGACGTGACGTGGGCCAGCATCGCCACGAAGAAGACCGTTCTCATGGTCTTGGTCATCCACCACCTCCTGCCACTTGGCTCCGCTGTCGACGGGGGATCGGTGTGCCGAGTTTACCGGCGGCGACCGGAGCGTGATCCCGCTCACGCCGCCGTTCACCGGCGCGACGTCCGGCCCTGGGACGCGTCGTCCCGCGAACGGACGTCGTCGGCGCGGGGGGCCGCTCGACGGGAGGGTCCCGGCTGGCTCGACACTTGCTGCCGGCCTCGCGGAGGGCGCGATGGACGATCTATGGCTCGACCTCCGGTCGGCGGCTGTCAGGCTTCGCACCGAGAAGGGCTGGACGCTCCTGTGCGTCGTCACGCTGGCTCTCGGCGTCGGAGCGAACTCGGCGATCTTCAGCGTCGTCGACCACACGCTCCTCAGACCGCTTCCTTTCCGCGACGCCGAGCGCCTCGTCACCGTCTGGGGAGTCGAGGCGAGTACCAGCGACCACCAGGCCACCTCGTACCCCGACTACCTCGACTTCCGCCGTTCGGCCACGAGCGGCTTCGAAGGGCTCGGGGTGTATCGCGGCCTCGAGCTGGCCCTGGCGGCGAAGGACGTCACGCCCGAGCGCCTCCCGGCCGCGGCGGTCTCGGAGAGCCTCTTCGCGGTGCTCGGCGTGGCGCCCCTCCTCGGCCGCACCTTCACTCCCGAGGAGGATCGCCCCGGAGCGGCCGGCGCGGTGATCCTGTCCGAGGCGATCTGGCGGGAGCGCTGGGGCGCGCGCCGCGACATCCTCGGCCAGGCGGTCGTCCTGGACGGCACACCTCGCTCGATCGTCGGGGTGATGCCCGCCTCGTTCCGGTACCCGAGCGGCGCCCGGCTCTGGGTCCCGGCCGGCCCTCTTCCCCGCAACGACATCCGGGGCGTTCATGCGTATGGCGTCCTCGCGCGGCTGCGACCCGGTGTGACGATGCGGGCGGCGTCGGCGGAGCTGTCGGCCGTCGCGGAGGAGCTCGCCCGCGCCCATCCGGACGACGACGCGGGGCGTGGCGTCCGTCTCCAGCCCCTGCGCGACTCGATCGTCGGGGCCACGAGGCCCGCGTTTCTCCTCCTCCTCGGCGCCTCGCTCCTGGTCCTGCTTCTCACCTGCGCGAACCTCGCGGCGCTCCTGGCCACCCGGGGCGCTCGCCGCGGGAAAGAGCTGGCCGTCCGGTCGAGCCTGGGCGCGAGCCGTTCGCGGCTCGTCCGCCAGCTGCTCGCCGAGACGCTGGCCGTGGGGGCGCTGGGCGCGCTGTCCGGTCTCGCGCTCGCGTGGCTGAGCGTGCCCGCGTTGCTGAGCCTGGCGCCCGCCGATCTCCCTCGCCTCGACGAGGTCTCCTTCGACGTCCGGGTGGCGGGCGTCTGCCTCGCCATGAGCCTCGGGACGGCCCTCCTCTTCGGCCTCGCCCCGGCGCTCCTCGTCACACGCGTCTCTCCGGGCGCGGTCCTCCGCGCCGAGTCTGCCCGCGCGACCGCGGGGGCGGGCCGGCTGCGGCTGCGCCGGGTGATGTCCCTCACGCAGACCGCGATCGCCGTCGTGCTCCTGATCGGAGGCGGTCTCCTCGTACGGAGCCTCTGGGCCCTCCAGCGCGTGGAGCCGGGCTTCCGGACCAAAGACGTCCTGACCGCCGGCATCCAGCTACCCGAGTCCCGGTATCCCGGATGGCACGAGTCGGCCGCGTTCTTCGACACGCTCCTTTCGCGTGCGCGCGGGCTGCCGGGCGTCGACGCCGCGGCGATCGCCTCGGGGGCGCCGTTCGACGAGGGCTGGGGGGCGCGGTTCGCCATCGAGGGCCGGGCCCCATTCCCGAAAGGGCGCGAGCCCGAGCCGGCGGTGCGGCTGGTCAGCGACGGCTACCTCGGCGCGACCGGGATCCGCTTGCTGCGGGGCCGGGCGATCGATTCCGGAGACCGCGCCGGAGAGGGTGTCGTGATGATCAACGAGGCGATGGCGCGGCGCTACTTTCCCGGTGAGGACCCGATCGGCCGCACGATCTTGCGCCGCTGGTGGGCGCCCGACATGCCCGAGAGGTGGCGGATCGTGGGCCTCGTCGGCGACGTGCGAACGGGATCCCTGGCGGAGCCTGCCCCGGAGGCGATCTACTACCCGTGCTCGAGGGTCTCGTTCGGCACCATGACGCTCCTCGTGGCGAGCGCCCGGGACGCCGCGGGCCTGGCCGACGAGCTGCGGGCGGTGGTGCGGCGGCTCGATCCCGAGCTGCCGCTGACGGTCGCCCGGACGAGCGCGCTCCTCGACGACAGCCTGGGGCCGAGGCGCTTCCAGGTCACGCTGCTCGTCCTCTTCGCGGCGCTCTCCCTGGCCCTCGCGGCGACCGGTCTCTTCGGCGTGGTCTCGGCGGCCGTCGCCCAGCGCCAGAGGGAGATCGCGCTCCGGCTCACGCTCGGGGCGCAGCGCAAGGACGTGGTCTCGCTGGTGGCGTCCGAGGCCGCCCGGGTCTGTGGAAGCGGCCTGGTCCTCGGCCTTGCCGGCGCCCTCACCCTGTCGTCGATCCTTCGCCACATGCTCTTCGGCGTGGGGCCCGCCGACCTCGCGACCCTCGCGGCGGTGACGGCGTCCCTCGCGCTGGTCGCCGGCCTCGCCTGCCTGGTCCCGATCGCGCGGGCGCTGGGGGTCGATCCGGCGGTGTCGCTCCGGGGGGAATGAAGGCCGCCCCGACGTCGAGCTTGTGACACGATCTGGCCATGGACGCGGGGCACCTCGCCACGGCCTTCGACGAGCACGTGGCGACCCGCGGGACGCGGGTCGCCCTCCGCCACAAGGTGGATGGCGCCTGGCGGGACATCTCGTGGACCGAGCTGGGCGAGAACGTCCACGCGGCGGCACGAGCCCTCATCGCCCTCGGTGTGGGTGACGGCGAGACCATCGGCCTCTTCGCGCCGAACCGGCCCGAGTGGACCATCGCCGATCTTGCGATCCAGCAGGTCCGGGCGGTGTCGGTCCCGATCCACGCCACGAGCACCGGGGCACAGGCAGCCTGGATCCTGCGCGACGCCGGGGCAAAGGTCCTCTTCGTCGGCGGGCGCGAGGGCTACGAGAAGATCCGGGCCGTGCGGGGAGAGCTCCCCGCCCTCGCCACCCTCATCGTCTTCGACGAGCCGGCGGCCGTGTCGGCGCCGGATGCCACGTCGTGGAGGAGCTTCGTGTCGCGCGGGCGCGGCGCCGGAGGGGCGGCGCAGCAGGCGGAGCTCGAGGCGCGGCTCCGGCGCGCGTCCGGCGAGGATCTCCTCACCCTGATCTACACCTCGGGGACGACGGGCGAGCCGAAGGGCGTGATGCTGACGCACGCCAATTTCAGCACCACCGCGCGCCTGCACGACGGGCGGCTGTTGCCGCTCGGGGAGGACGACGTCTCCCTCTGCTTCCTGCCGCTGAGCCACGTCTTCGAACGGGCGTGGACGTCGTACGCCCTCCACCGCGGCATCGTGAACTGCTACTGCGAGGACCCCGCCAAGGTGGTCGAGTACCTCCCCGAGGTCCGCCCGACGGCGATGTGCGCCGTGCCGAGGCTGTACGAGAAGATCCACGCCAACGTCCTGCACCGCCTCGAGTCGGCCCCGCCGGCGCGGCGACGTCTCTTCCACTGGGCGATCCGGACCGGTGCCGAGGCCGCGGCGTGCCGTCGGGAGGAGCGGCCCCTCCCCCTGGGGCTCCGCCTGCGCCACGCCGTGGCGGATCGCCTGGTCCTCTCGAAGGTGCGGGCCATCGTGGGAGGCCGGATCAAGCTGATGCCGTGCGCCGGAGCGGCGATCTCGCGGGAGATCGAGGACTTCTTCCACGCGGCCGGCGTCTTCCTTTGCCAGGGCTACGGTCTCACCGAGACGACGGCCACCGTCTCGTGTCACGAGATGACGCGCTTCCGGACCGGCACCGTCGGGAAGCCGCTTCCGGAGGTGGAGGTGCGGATCGCCCCCGACGGCGAGATCCTCGTCCGCGGCAAGACCGTGATGAAGGGCTACTACAACCGGCCGGAGGCGACGGCCGAGGTGTTCCGGGACGGCTGGTTCCGGACCGGAGACGCGGGAGCGCAGGACCCGGACGGCAACCTCCGGATCACCGAGCGCATCAAGGACCTGTTCAAGACGTCCGGCGGCAAGTACATCGCGCCGCAGCTGATCGAGTCGACCGTGGGGGCGGACCTGTACGTCGAGCAGGTGATCGTGGTCGGCGACGACCGGCGCTACGTGACGGCTCTGATCGTGCCGGCCTTCGAGGCGCTCGAGCCCTGGGCCCGCTCCGAGGGGATCCCCTTCGCCTCGCGCCAGGAGCTCGTGACGAGTCCCGCGGTCCTGGCCTTCTACCGCCGGAGGATCGACGAGAAGACGAAGGACCTGTCGCACCTGGAGCAGATCGCGCGGTTCACGCTCCTCCCGAACGCGCTCACGATCGAGGGGGGCGAGATCACGTCCACGCTGAAGGTGCGCCGCCGCGTGGCCGCGGAGAAGTACCGCGAGGAGATCGAGGCGATGTACCGGGAGGCGTGAGCGGGCCCGGAGGTGTGCGGGGAGCCCGGCCCGGGCTCCCCGCGATCACTTCATCTCAGAACGGGACGTCGTCGTCGTCGGCCGGACCGGACGGACCGTCGCCGCCCATCGG
>CAYLNK010000312.1:0-8091 GCA_964384675.1 uncultured Holophagales bacterium
CGCCGGGCTCGACGCGCTCCTCGCCGAGGTGCTCGCGCGCTCGGGCCGCGTCGACGTGCTCGTCAACGGCGCCGGGGTGAACTCGGCCCGGCCGTTCCTGGAGATCCCCGAGGAGGAGATCGACCGCATCCTGGCCGTCAACCTGAAGTCGGTCTTCCTCTCCTGCCAGGTCTTCGGCCGGTACTTCGTCGACCGCGCGCGGGCGGAGGGGACCGGAGCGAGCGTGATCAACGTCGGCTCGCTTTCGGGGTCGACACCGCTCTCCCGCGTCTTCACGTACTCCGCCTCCAAGGCGGCCGTCCACAACCTCACCAGGAACCTGGCCCGGGAGTGGGCTCCGCTTCGTATCCGGGTCAACGTGCTCGTCCCGGGCTTCTTCCCGGCCGAGCAGAACCGGAAGGTCCTGACCCCCGACCGCGTGGCGTCGATCCTCGGGCACACGCCGATGGCGCGCTTCGGCGAGGCGCGCGAGCTGGTCGGCGCGGCGCTCCTCCTCGCCTCGGAGCGGGCCGGCTCCTTCCTCACCGGCGCCGAGCTGGTCGTCGACGGCGGCTTCTCGGCCACCAGCATCTGACGGGACGATCCCGACGGAAGGCAAGATGAAAGACACACGGGCCATCAACCGCTTCCTCCTGGGGGCCGGCCTCCGCATCCGGAGCAACCCGGCGGTCTCCCCCGATCTCTGCCTCGATCCGGGGGCGCTCGAGGCGGCCGTCCGCCAGGCGCTTCCGGCGCTCGCGTCCCTCGTCCAGACGCCGGACGCGCCACCCCGGCGGATGCGCGTCGCGGCGGGGCCGGTGGACCTCTACCCGGCGTCCGAGCTCGCCGTGCCGCCGTGGCGCCTCTTCGTCGTGGAGGAGCGCGAGACGGGCGACGCGGGCCTCCTGGTCGAGGGCGGCGGCCCGATCCCGCTCCCGGGGGCGGTGGAGCTGCCCGGCGGGCTCCAGCTGGTGCCCCTCCTCTGGGAGGGCCTGGCGCCGCTGAAGAACCTGCTGCAGGAGGAGGATCCCGCCGGCACCGTCTTCCCCGTGGCGCGGGGGACGCTTTCCCGCTCGAGCCTGGGAGTCGGTGCGCGCTTCACGACGCTCCACTGGCCGGCCGTGGCGTGGGTGATGAAGGAGCTCGGGCTCTCCCTGACCGCGAACCAGAACTCCATCCCGCGGGAGCTCGTCTACGACGTCGACGCGATGCTGGAGGGGCGGCTCGCGGTGGTGCCCTTCCCGTTCATCGGCGGCGCGGTGCCCGAGGGGCACCAGGGGCAGTCGGTGCAGGGGATGACGCACGCCGCGGTCGTCTCCTACCTGAAGTGCGGGTTCCATCGCTGGCGGATCCCGTGGGGGTTCAACGCGGACCACCAGCCGATCGGAGGCCGCTTCGACGCGATCGAGGAGGAGCTGGCCCGGGGCTGCGCGTTCGCGAGCTACATCACCTTCGACCTCTCGCCCGAGCTGGCGGAGCGCCCCGTGGCCGGGCCGCTCGACGATCCGGCCCGCCTGGAGAGCGCTTTCGCGGCGCTGGGGGCGGGCGAGCTCTTCGGGCGGGTCCGGGCCCGCCTCGTCCCGCTCGGCCTCCGGGTCGACGAGGTGGAGGCGCGCCGCCTCTTCGCCACGCTCCTGCCGGCGATGCGGAAGCTGAAGCGGCGCGACGAGGCGTACGCGCGCGTGCGGCGCGAGCTCTTCACCACCGAGGTCGGCCGGCGCTACTTCCGGGAGCTCTCGATCGACGAGCTGCCCGGCCGCACGTCGCCCGAGACGCTGGCGTTCTGCCTCGCCCTGGCCGAGGCGCTCGGCGTGGAGATCCACTACGTGGCGCCGGCGATCGGCTTCCAGAAGAACTTCCCGTACCCCGACGACGCCGAGCTGCGGCGGACCGTCCAGCGCCTCTTCTCGGTGGCGCGGGCGTTCGGCGCGTCGATCGGCTTCCACTCCGGGAGCGGCAAGTCCGCCGGGAACTACGGGGTGGCCGGGGACGTGACCCGCCAGGGCCTCGAGATCAAGACGTCGGGGCGATACACCTACGAGATGGGGGTCGCGCTCTCGCGCTCGAGCGACGATCGGGATGCCGCCCTCTGGCGCGACTGGTACGCGTTCACGTGCGACCTGGCGGTGGAGGGCGCGTTCTCCGACGACCAGGTCCGCCGGCGCTTCGCGCGGGAGTTCGTGAGTCACGCGCTCGCCCACGAGGGCCGGGAGGCGGGCGAGGCCTTCGCTTCGGCCGGGGCGCTGCGCGCGGTCCTGGCCGGGCTGACGCCCTCGCCCGACCACATGTTCTTCTTCGAGTACAACTTCCTCTACGTCCTCGCCGGAGGAGGCAGCGCCGCCCGCCTCGGCGACCACGGAGCGTGCGGCTACGCGCAGCGAGCCCGGTTCTACGGCGTGAGCGAGAAGGCCCGGCTCCTCTACGAGAAGGGCGTCGCCGGGTACCTCCTGTTCCTGGCGGAGACCACCGGGCTCTCCGAGGCCCACGTCGTGGCCGCCGCGCGCGAGCGGCTGGCCGCGCTCCGCGATCACGACGCCTTCGAGCGCGACCTCCTGGCGTGACCAGCCCGACGAGAGGAGCGACGAGATGAGCGGGGACACCGGGTCCGGCGAGGGGATCGGCCGCTATCGCTGGTTCATCTGCGCCCTCCTCTTCCTGGCCACCACCATCAACTACATCGACCGCCAGATCCTGGCGCTGATCAAGGAGCTCCTCGACGAGGAGCTGGGCTGGACGAACGAGCAGTTCGGGATGGTGAACTCGGCCTTCCAGGGCGCGTACGCGATCGGCCTCCTCGGCTTCGGGTGGTTCGTGGACCGCTTCGGGACGAAGATCGGGTACGCGGTCTCCCTCGTGCTCTGGAGCCTCGCCGCCATCTCGCACGCCGGGGTGGGCTCGGTGCGCGGGTTCTTCCTCGCCCGGGCCTTCCTCGGGGCCAGCGAGGGCGGCAACTTCCCGTCCGCGATCAAGGCCGTGGCGCTCTGGTTCCCGAAGCGGGAGCGGGCCTTCGCGACCGCGCTCTTCAACTCGGGCACGAACGTGGGCGCGATCGTGGCGCCGGCCCTGGTCCCCGCGATCGCCTTCGCGTTCGGCTGGCGCGCGGCCTTCGTCTGCGCGGGCGCCGTGGGCTTCCTCTGGCTCCTCCTCTGGCTCCCGTTCTACGACCTGCCCGAGAAGAGGAAGGAGGTCTCCGCCGCCGAGCTCGCGTACATCCGGTCCGATACCGACGAGGCGCAGCGGGGCGGCCGGCCGATGGGCTGGAGCGCCGCCCTCCGCCTCAGGCAGACGTGGGCGTTCGTGGTCGCTAAGTTCCTGACCGACCCCGTCTGGTGGTTCTTCCTCATCTGGCTGCCCGACTACTTCAAGAAGACGCGCGGCCTCGTCATCAAGCAGAGCTGGGTGCACCTCGTCACGATCTACACGATCGTCACGGTCCTCTCCATCGCGGGCGGATGGCTCACCGGACACCTCACCCGGATGGGCTGGAGCGTGACGCGCGCCCGGAAGACCGGCATGCTGGTCAGCGCGCTCTGCGTGCTCCCCATCCTCCTGGCCACGAGCGTCGGGGACTGGCCGGCGGTGCTCCTGATCGGCCTCGCCGCCTCGGCGCACCAGGCGTGGTCGGCGAACCTCTTCACCACCGTCTCGGACGTCTTCGGCAAGAAGGACGTGGGGACCGTCGTCGGCATCGGCGGCATGGCGGGCTCGATCGGCGGCATCCTCTTCCCGTGGTTCTCGGGACGGCTCCTCGATCGGCTGCCGTCGGCGCAGGGCTACGGCATCCTCTTCGCGATCTGCGCCTCGGCCTACCTCGTGGCGTTCACGCTCCACCACCTCCTGGCGCCCCGGCTGGAGCCGCTCCCGGACGTCCCCGCGCCGGGCTGACCTCTCACGGCTTCGGCTTCTCGCGGTAGTGGAAGGTGTTCAGCGTCCGCTGCACGTCGAACGTCCGGAGCATGGTGATCACCTCGGCGCCCGCCATGAGGACGGGTCCGTACCCTTGCATGGCGCCGAGGTCGGTCGGCCGGTTGTAGTAGTAGACGGCGTCGTACGCGGCCGTCGTGCCGACACAGATCCCCTCGATGCGGCCGTCCGGCCTCACCCGGCGGGCCACGGCCTGCCAGCCCGTCTGCGCCACCGGCGCGAGGGCCGGGGAGATCCAGCCGCGGACGACACCGCGCGCGATCGCGAACGTGAACATCGCCGAGGCGGACGTCTCGAGGTAGCTGTCGTCCCGGTTCAGGAGCTGGTGCCAGAGGCCCGTGCCCCCCTGGACCGCGGCGACGCCTCGCACCGCGCGCCGGTACTGGTCGAGCACCTTGCCGCGGTCCGGATGGCTCTCGGGCAGCACGCTCAGGAGCTCGGCAAGGGACATCAGCATCCAGCCGGCGCCCCGCCCCCAGTACATCTTCGGGTCGGTGGAGCCGGCGTTCTCGAACCAGGAGTGGTCGTACAGATCGACGTCTCGGTGGTAGAGGCGGTCTGACATCCCGAGAACCTGCCGGACGGCGTCGTCGTAGTAGGACCGCTCCTTCGTGAGCGCGCCCATCTGGGCGAGGAACGGGATGCTCATGTACGCGTCGTCGACCCAGAGCGACACCGGCTGCGGCCGCGGGCGGGCCAGCGTGCCGTCGGGGAGCCGCATCTGGCGTCGGGCGATGTGGTCGGCCACGAGGTCCACGCCCTCGCGGTAGCGCGGGTCTTTCTTCCTCGCGAGAGCCTTGAGGAGGGCCGCCCCGATGGCACCGCAGTCGTCCAGCTCGCGCATGTCGAGGAGGCGCCGGTAGCCGTCCCTCTGCGGCCCGAACTCCTTCGCCTGCGCGCGGAAGTACGGCAGGTGGTCGAAGATGAAGTCGAGGTTCTTCAGCGTGTACGCCGCGTAGCGCGCGTCGCCGGTGGCGTCGGACACGTGGAGCATCCCCGCCAGCACGACGCCCATCGAGTACGTCCAGTCGTTGTACTCGCCCTTGCGGTTGTCGATACCGGCCGTCTTCATCGGCTTGGAGAAGTCCGTGATCGGCCGTTGCGTCGCCGAGTCGAGGACCGTGTACGGCGTCTCCCGCTCGAAGTGCCCGCGCACGCGGTCGAGGACCGCCTTGACCCCCGCCTCGGTCGGGAGCGTGTAGTCGACGTCCGGCGCGAGCGAGGGCTGGCTGAAGGACGGGTCGCTCCGGCCTTGCGGGAGCGGCTCGGTCTGGGCAAGAGCGGCGCGGGCGGTGACGAGCGCCAGGGTCAGCGCTCCGGCCAGGGCCTTCGAGGGAGAGCGGAAGCGAAACATCGTGAGGCTCCTCGAGCGATTCTCTTCTCTTCGGCGCGAATGGTAATACCATTTACGCGGATGCGTCGAGCCTCGGCCTTCGCGGCACTCCTCCTCGTCGGGCTTCTCCCGAACGTTCCGCTCCTGGGGGCAGGCGGGGCAGGCGGGCCGGTGGGACGTTCCGGCGCCGACCTCGTGGTGGCGCGCGACGGGACCGGCGACTTCAGGACCGTGCAGGCGGCCCTCGACGCTCTGCCGGCTGCCCTCGGAAGCCGGACCCGGATCGTCCTCGTGCGGCGGGGCGTCTACCGCGAGAAGCTGTACGTGACGAAGAGCCGGCTGGCCATCGTCGGCGAGGACCGCGCCGCGACGCGGATCGAATGGTCCGAGCTGCGCCGGGAGTGGCGCAAGACGCACCCCGACGACTGGGGCGCGG
Organism: uncultured Holophagales bacterium; assembly: GCA_964384675.1. Taxonomy (GTDB): domain Bacteria; phylum Acidobacteriota; class Thermoanaerobaculia; order UBA5066; family UBA5066; genus CAYLNK01. The sequence goes on from CAYLNK010000312.1 coordinate 5,673, forward strand.
CGGTCGTGAACATCGGGGACGACGTCAGCGACCTCGTGATCGCCAACCTCACGATCCGGAACGACTACGGGAGCCGCGTCAACCCCGCGGAGCACGACCACCAGTTCGCGCTCCGCTCCGGCGGGCGCTCGACCCGCCTGGCGCTCCTCCACGCCGACCTCCTCTCCGACGGGGGCGACACCGTCAGCCTCTGGAACACGGTCTCCGGCCAGTCGTACCTGGCCCGCTGCACGTTCAGCGGCTGGGTCGACGCGGTCTGCCCGCGAGGCAGCTCCTTCATCACCAACAGCCGCTTCTTCGCCAGGAGCCCCACGGCGTGCCTCTGGCACGACGGCAGCAAGGACCGCGACCACAGGCTCGTGGTCCGCGCCTCGCGCTTCGACGGCGTGCCGGGCTTCGCGCTCGGGCGCTTCAACCGGGACGGGGCCTTCTACCTGCTGGACGACGCCTTTTCCGCGGAGATGGCCGACCGGCCGATCTACCCGGCGTCGGCCCCCGAGACGTACGGCTGGGAGCCGAGGACCTACTTCTCCGGCTGCCTCGCCGACGACGGCCCCCGCCCCTGGCTCGCCGACAACCTGCGCGACGCCGACTTCTCGCCGTCGCCCGGAGAGATCACGCCGGAGTGGACGTTCTGCGGGCAGTGGGACCCCGAGGCGTCGGTGCCGGCCGTACTGCCGTTCGCGGCGCTCCCGCGGCCTCACGACGGCGCGCGGGACGTGCCGCTCTTCGGGGCGCGCCTGAGCTGGGCACCGGCGCGCCAGGCGACGGCGTACGAGGTCCGCCTCGGGGCGGCGAACGGCGGCGAGCCGCGGCTCGTGGCCCGGCTCACCGGGACCACCTACGACACCGGGCCGCTCCTCCCCGGTACCGCGTACTCCTGGCGCGTCGACGCGATCGGCCCGGGCGGGAGCGTGCCGGGGGAGACGTGGACCTTCACGACGGCCCGGCAGGCGACGAGGATCGCGCTCGCCGGCGATTCGACGGTCACCGACGAGCAGGGGTGGGGGCTCGGCTTCGCGGCCCGCCTGCGCGAGGGGCTGGTGTCGCTGAACCGTTCGCGCGGCGGGCGGAGCACGAGGAGCTACCGGAGCGAGGGCCTCTGGTCCGCGGTCCTCGCCGGGAAGCCCGACTGGGTGCTGATCCAGCTCGGGCACAACGACATGCCGGGGAAGGGCCTGGAGCGCGAGACGGACGTCGAGACGACGTACCCGGAGAACCTCGCGCGGATGGTCGACGAGGCGCGGGCCGCTGGCGTCTCGCCCGTGCTGGTCACGCCGCTCACCCGGCGCCGCCTGGACGCGCAGGGCTGCGTCCGCTCCGACCTCGTGGCGTATGCCGACGCGATGAGGACCGTCGCCGCCGGGAGGCGCGTCCCGCTGATCGACCTCCACGCGCGGAGCATCGAGGCGATCGAGAGGATGACCCGGACGGAGGTCGCGGCGCTGGGCTTCCTGAAGGACGACGGGACTCCGGACCTGACGCACCTGTCGGCGCGCGGCGGCGGGCTCTTCGGCGGCCTGGTGGCCGAGGAGCTGGCGCGCGCCGTCCCCGCGCTGGCGCCGGGGATCCGGTCGAGCGCGTCCGGGGTCGTGGAACGGAGCGCGGACCGTCCGCACGGCATCGAGGGGGTGCGGTCGCTGCGGCCCCTCCTCGACCGGGACGGAGCCTTCTTCGCGAGCGGCGAGGCGCTCCGCGTCGCCTCGAACCTCCTCCTCTACCAGCGCGCCAACGGCGGCTGGCCGAAGAACCTCGACATGACGGCCCCGGTCGAAGGCGCCGCGAGGGAGCGCCTGCTGAGGGAGCGCGCCTCCGCCGACACGACCGACACGACGATCGACAACGGCGCGACCGTCACGCAGATCCGCTTCCTCGCCCGCGTCGTCGCCGCGACACCGAAGAGCGACGCCCGCCTCGTCGAGGCGGCGCTCGCCGGGCTGGACTTCCTCCTCGCCGCCGAGTACCCGCGGGGCGGCTGGCCCCAGTTCTTCCCGCTCCGGAGCGACTACTCGCGGCACGTCACGTTCAACGACGACGCGATGGCCGGTGTGATGAGCCTCCTTCGCGACGTCGCGACCGGGGCTCCGCCCTTCGCCTTCGTGGACGCGGCGCGGCGGTCCCGGGCGGCGGCCGCCCTCGATCGGGGCGTAGCGGTGATCCTGCGCTCCCAGGTCGTCGTGGCCGGCCGACGCACCGGCTGGTGCGCGCAGCACGACGCGGTGACCCTGGCGCCGCGCGCCGCGAGGGCGTTCGAGCCGGTCGCCCTCGCCACGGCCGAGAGCGTCGGCGTCGTGGAGCTGCTGATGAGCCTGCCGCGGCCCTCCCCCGAGGTGGTCGAGGCGGTCGACGCGGCGGTGGCGTGGCTGGGCCGCTCGAGGATCGAGGGGCTGCGCGTGGAGCGTCGCGCGGCGCCGGGGCT
>CAYLNK010000313.1:0-7894 GCA_964384675.1 uncultured Holophagales bacterium
GCCGCCGGCGACGCCGACGCGCTCGCGCTCGCGCTCCAGTTCGCGGGCAGCGTCGCGCGCGAGCGCGGGGCGTATGCCGAGGCCGTGGAGCGGCACCGGGAAAGCCTCGAGATCCGAAAGCGCCAGGGGGACGAGCGGGGCGTCGGACGCTCGCTCAACTACATCGGCTTCGCGGCGTGGCTCCGGGGCGACCTCGACGAGACGCGCGCCGTCTGCGCCGAGTCGGCGGCGATATTCCGGCGTCTCGGCGACCCGGAGGGAACCGCCTGGGCCCTCCTGAACCTGGGTGCGGCGGCATTCCACGCCGGCGACGCCGAGCGTGCCCGCTCCCTTTGCCGGGAGAGCTTCGCCTTCTCGACGGACGTCGGCTTCAAGGAGGGGATCGCCTGGGCGTTCGACGTGCTCGGCACGCTCGCCCGTCACGAGCGGCGGCTCGAGCGCTCCGGAGCCATGCTCCGCAAGAGCCTGGAGCTCCACCGCGAGCTCGGGGACAAGTGGCGGATGTCGAGCGTCCTTTACGGCCTGGCCGCGCTCGCCCTCGCCGAGGGCCGGGCCGACCGGAGCGCCCGCCTCGCCGGCGCCGCTGACGTCCTCCGGGAGTCGATCGGCGCGCCGGTGCCCACGATCGAGCAGCCCGCGAAGGAGTCGCTGATGGCCGGCCTCCGCGCCGTCCTCGGGTCCGGGCTCGACGAGCGTCTGGCCGAGGCGCGCCTCCGTCCTCTCGCCGCAGGCCTCGACGAGGCGCTCTCCGGGGACTAGCGAAGCTCCGCCTCAAACCGACGAGACCGGGGATCCTGGCGGGAGTGCCGGAGATCCTTCCGTTTCCCCGAGAAATTCGCCACGGGCCCCAGTCGGCGGCAGCGAATTTCTCGGGGAAAAACTCGCTCCTCGGGGCCCGTGCTGTCGGGGCGGATTCCAGGTTCGTTCGGCCCCGGGAGCTTCGAACAACGGCGAGCCTTATAGGTGTGCCGCTACGCGCCGTGGGCGCTGAAGGTCTGCTTGAACGGGCATGAGTGGGCCAAGAGGCAGCTCCAGAAGCGAGGGCTGCCCTTCGAGGCCCTCGACAACGGATTTCTCTCCTGCGGAAAACCCGACGAGCTGCAGGCGGTGTGTGACCAGCTCGGGACACACGACATCGAGGCGTTCCTTTCGCGTTGGCTCGAGCGCCTGCCGATGCCGCTCGGAAAGGAAAACCGCCAGGCGGGATACGACTGGAGGCTCTCGATCTGGCAGATGGATCAGCCTGACCCAGGTCTTCGATCGCCCCGTTCGTGGCCGGGAGTTCTTCGAGGAGGTGATCCGCGACAACGTGGACCTCGGGCGCCCAGACCGTGTCCAGCTGATCTTCGAGAAGCGAATGACCAAGTGCACCCCAGGCTCCTTCCGCACCGGGGTCGTTCACTAGAACGCCCGGGTCGTTCAGTAGAACGCCCGGGTCGTTCAGGATGGTGTCCGGCCCAGCCTGCACATCGAGTACCGCAGCACCGACCTGAAGCAGTACTTCAAGGAAGGCCGCGGGCTGCGAACCGAGACCACAAAGGTCTGTCGAACTTCGCCTACCTCCAGCAGCTCGGTCGCCACATCAACCAGTTGGCCGGCGCCACCGGCGGCGGCCGAGGTCTCTGGCGCGGGCCGGACGGGCCGCGCAGTAACCGGCGCCTCCTCGAGGTCGAGCGTGTCAGCCAGAACTCTGGTCTGTCCGCCGACAGCATCCAGCGAGTGGTGCAGCCTACCGTCACCGACGACGGTCAAAAGGCGCCGGGCCTGCGATTCGGCGACCCCAGGGTGATGGCCCTCCTGCTGGCCCTCACCGTCTTCAAGGAGCCGGGCACCAACCGCCATGTCGTCACACCCTACGGCTGGAAGCTCTCTCGCCTCTTCGCACGGCTCGACGCCAGGGTGTTCCGCCCCGCCCATCGAGCTCTTCTTCCCGATGGCGTCACCGACCCTCAGCCCCAGCTCTCCGCTGCCCTCTCCAGGGTGGAGCGCCAGCTCGATCTCCTCCTCGCCCAGGCCTTTCCCGCTCGCAAGGTCGCATGAGAAAACTCGGCTCGTTCGTTCAGGACAGGGACCGATCAGACGGCTGGACGGCCCTCTCGCCGCCGGCGTCCCCGGCGCGGGGAACGCGCCGGTGCGGCGCGCACGCGAAGACGAGGCTGCGGACCTCCTCGAGGAGCCCCTCGCGGGTGAACGCCCCCTTCTGGAGGATGCGCTGGACCGAGCCGTTGAGACGCCGGCGGTCCTCCTCGGTCAGCTCCTTCGCGGTGACCACGACCACCGGGACGGCCCGCCACTCGACGCGGTCCCGCATCCGCTCGAGGAGCTCGAAGCCGTCCATCTCCGGCATCATCAGGTCGAGGAGGACGAGGTCCGGGACGCCCGCCTCCAGACGCCCGAGCGCGACCCTGCCGTTCTCCGCCTCCACGACCCTCCACCCCGACTTCTCGAGGGTCCGCCGGATCATCTCGCGCGTGGCGTCGTCGTCCTCCACCACGAGGACCGGGCACGGCGGGCTCTCGCACCGGTAGCGGCCGAGGACGGCCAGGAGCCGGTCGCGGTCGAGCGGCTTGGTCAGGTAGTCCGCGGCGCCGAGCGCGTACCCGATGCTCCGGTCGTCGACCATCGTGAGCATCACGACGGGGATCGCCGAGAGCGAAGGGTCCGCCTTCAGCTCGGTGAGGACGGCCCAGCCGTCCATGCCCGGCATCATGACGTCGAGGGTGATCACGTCGGGGGTGCGTTCCCGGGCCAGCTTGAGGCCCTCGCGCCCGGAGCGCGCGCCCACGACCCGCAGGCCCTCCCGCCCGAGCGTGCGGCGGAGGAGCTCGTGGAAGCTCGCGTCGTCGTCGATGCACAGCACGGTGGCCGTGGCGACACCGGGCGGAGCGGCGGCGCTCCCCTCGAGCGGACCCGGCAGGGAGGCGCCGGAGGGCAAGGGGTGAGCCGGCAGCCGCACGGTGAACGTCGAGCCTCGGCTCGGCTCGCTCGCGACCTCGACCTCGCCTCCCATCATCCCGGAGAGGCGGCGTGTGATCGCGAGACCCAGTCCCGTGCCTCCGTAGCGGCGTGTGGTGGAGCTGTCCCCCTGCCGGAAGGCCTCGAAGAGACCCTCCATCTGCTCGGCCGACATCCCGATGCCCGTGTCGGAGACCCGGAAGACGATCCAGTCGGCGTCGGCGACGCGCTCCCGCTCGGCGGCCACGACGATCGTGCCGTTCTCGGTGAACTTCGCGGCGTTGCTGATCAGGTTGAAGAGGATCTGCCGGACGCGGGTCAGGTCGCCCCGCATCGAGCCGCACGACTCGGCCACCCGGAGCTGGAAGACGTTCCGGCCCTTCTCCACGAGCGGGCGGATCGTGGTCCCGACGTCGCGCAGCATGGGGCCGATCTCGAACGACTCCAGGTACAGCTCCATCTTCCCGGCCTCGATCTTCGACAGGTCGAGGACGTCGTTGATCAGGCCGAGGAGGTGCTTCCCGGCGGCCCGGATCTTCCGGAGGTCGGGGACGAAGCTCTCCTGGGAGGCGTCCTTCAGGTCCTCCTCCAGGATCTCGCTGTAGCCGAGCACGGCGTTGAGCGGCGTGCGCAGCTCGTGGCTCATGCTGGCGAGGAAGGCGCTCTTCGTGCGGTTGGCGGCCTCGGCCGCCTCCTTGGCTTCGCGCAGGTCGTGCTCCACACGCGTGCGCTCGAAGACGCGCCCGAGCTGCGCGCCGACGTGGGTCATGGCCTCGGCGACGGCCTCGCCCGGCGGACGCGCCGCGTCGGAGAAGAGCTCGAGGACGGCCACGACCTCGCTCCCGATCCGGACCGGAAAGGCGTAGGCACCCTTCACACGAGCCCGGGCGAGCGCCTCGGCCCGCTCCGGCTCGAGCGGCCCGGGCGTGTCCAGCCACGTCTCGGCCCGCCCCGACGCGAGCACCGCCCCCGGCAGCCCGTGGCCCGGCTCGAACAGGAGGCCGGCCGTCGCAAGCCGCAGGGCCTCGAAGCGACCCACGTCGTGAAGCGACCAGACGGCCGCCGGCACGAGCGCTCCGCCTCCCGGGATCGCGCGGAGCGCGTGGCCGGCCACCCAGCCGGTCGACTTCCGCACCGCCGCGAGCCCGCTCAGGAGGGCTTCCTCCACGGTCGCGGCCTCGTTCGCCGCCGTCGCGACCCCCTGCAGCATCGTCACGAGGGACGTCGTCTGCTCGAGCTCGGCGGTCCGCTGGCGCACGGTCTCCTCGATCGTCTCGTAGCTCAGCTTCAGGTCGGCCGTCATCCGGTTGAACGCGCGCGACAGCTCGCCGATCTCGTCGTCGGCGTGCACCGGGACCGACTGCGAGAGATCGCCGGCGGCGGTGAGGCGCACGACGCGCGTGAGCCGCTGGAGGGGGCGGGACAGGGTACGGGCCGCCGCGAGGGCCGCGAACACCACGGTCGCCAGGAGGAGGCCGGTGAGGACCAGCAGCACGTTCCTCTGTCGGCGTACCGGGGCGAGCGCCTCGTCCCGGTCGATCTTCACCACCATCCCCCAGCGGAGGGACGGCAGGTACTTCGAGACCGCGATCACCTCACGGCCGCGATAGTCGCGCTCGGCGCCGGAGCCGGTCGCTCCGCGCACCGCCCTCTGGAGCTCGACGTCCTGCCTCGACCCGACCCCGACACGCCTCTTGAAAGCCGCGTCGGGGTCGTGGAGGAGAGGCGTCAGGATGACGATCTCGTTCCCGGCGAGCGAGCCGACGACCGTCTCCCCCGTCGCGCCGAGCCCGGTGCGGTCGCCCACCACGCGATAGACGTCGTCGTTGCTCATCTGGAGCGCGACCACGCCGACCACCACCCCTTCCCGGAAGACCGGCGCGGCGATGAAAGCGGCCGGGCCCGCCACGCCGCGGTAGAGCGCGAAGTCGGAGACCTCCGTCTCGATCAGGGTCTTGGCACGATCGACCACGCGCGCGAACTCGGTCCCGCGGTACGGACCGGTCAGGTAGCTCGTCCCGAGGGGCGCGCCGCCACGGCGCACGGAGAAGACGACGTCGCCGGAGGCCGACACCAGGAACAGGTCGGCGTAGCTGGCGCCCTCGGACAGCCGCGTCAGGAAGGGGCGGACCTCCGCGTCGACGAGCGCGTGCGGCGGCGAATCGATCCCGTAGCGCCGGAACGCGTCGGCGAGCCGCTCGATCGCGGGTCCGAGGCTCGGCATCTGCGCGAGCGCGGTCACGTCCCGCTTCCGCTCCAGGGCATACGTCTCGATCTGGTTGAACTTGCTCTCGGCGATCGAGGAGAGGTGGCGGAGCATCTGCTCCTTCAGGGCGATCGAGGACGACACGTACGTGATGGCCGAGACCAGGACGAGAGGCACCAGGGCGAGGAGCAGGAACCAGCCGAGGAGCCGGCGCGCGATCGTTCCGCGGCGCCCCAGATCGGTGACCCGCAGACCTCGGGACGTCCGGACGTCCGGCGCGACGCCCGGCGGCGCTCCGGCCCCCGGCTGCCCGCTCATCCGCCTCCTCGCGGCGAGGGGCCCGGGTTGGCCCAGGCACCACCCCAGGAGGCCTGCAGGGCTTCGAGGAACGTCCCCCATTCCTGCCGCGTCCGGTAGATGGGGAACGGGACCGGACGTATCGGCTTGTCGGACGACCAGACGATCTGGAACTGGCCGTCTCCCTGGATCCGCCCGATGCGCACCGTCTTCCAGGTGTGGTTGCTCTCCGGGTCGACGTAGACCGTCCCCCCTGGCGCGTTCCAGCTCTGCTTCTTGATCGCCTTCCGGATGGCGCTCACGTCGTCGCTGCCGGCCGCCCGCACCGCCTGGGCCCAGAGGTGGACGCCGAAGTAGGCCGCCTCGATCGGATCGTCGGTCACGCGCGAGGCGCCGTACTTCTTCCGGAACCGCGCCACGAACTCGCGGTTCTCGGGAGTGTCGACGCTCTGGAAGTAGTTCCAGGCGGCGTAGTCGCCGGCCATCTCGCGCGCCGGGAGGCTCCGCAGCTCGTCCTCGGCGATGCTGAACGACATCGTCGGGACCTTCTGCGGCGTGAGGCCGCGCGCCCGCAGGGCCCGGAAGAAGGCGACGTTGCTGTCCCCGTTGATCGTGTTCAGGATCATGTCGGGGCGCGCCGCCACGATGCGGTCGACGATGGCGTCGACGTCCGTGCTGCCGAGGAGGAGGTAGTCCTCGCCCGCCACCTCGCCCCGCTGCGAGGCGAGCTGCTCCTTGATGATCGCGTTGGCGGTGCGCGGGAAGACGTAGTCGGAGCCGACCAGGTAGAAGCGCTTGCCGACGTTGTCGAGCGCCCACTTCACGGCCGGCTGGATCTGCTGGTTCGGGGCGGCTCCGGTGTAGACGATGGCGGGCGACTCCTCCAGGCCTTCGTACTGCACCGGATAGATCAGCAGGTGCCCCAGCCGCTCGAAGACCGGTTTCACGGTGCGGCGGCTCGCCGAGGTCCAGCAGCCGAACACCGTCGAGACCTTCTCCTCCGTGATGAGCCGTTCCGCTCCGCGGGCGAAGGCGGGCCAGTCCGAGCGGCCGTCCACGACGACCGCCTCCACCCGGCGGCCCAGGACCCCGCCCGCCTCGTTCACCCCCTCGATGGCGAGGAGGGTCGCGTCGACGACGGACCTCTCGCTGATCGCCATCGTGCCCGTGAGCGAATGGAGCACGCCGACCTTCACGGGCGCCGCGGAGCCGCCGCTCCCACGGCCGCACGCCAGGCAAGCCAGTCCCAGCGCGAGCGCCCCGGCGGCGGCGGGGAGCCTTTCGGGGCGGCGGGTCACCGTCGAATTATGCAAGGCCGCCCCGAGCCGGCGATCAGTGAATGTCGAGGGCCTTCATCTCCGTGAGCAGGTGCTGCCGTGAGAGGCCGATCCGCGCGGCCGCGCGGGTGCGGTTCCCCCCGCAGGCCGCGAGCGACTCCACGATCACCGCGCGCCTGGTCTCGCGGAGCGCGTCCCGGTACAGGACGGGCCTCCTCGCCGCGACGGACCGGACCCGGATCGCGGGGGGCAGGTGCTCGGCCTCGATCCGGGCCGCCCCGCCGGCCAGCACCCGCGCCGACTCGAGGGCAGCGGCCAGCTCCCTCACGTTGCCGGGCCAGCCGTAGGCTCGGAGCAGCCGCCGGGCCTCGGGAGCGAGGGAGGCGCCCCCGAGGAGCCGCGCGATCAGGGCCTCGAGGTCCCTGGGCCGCTCGCGCAGCGGCGCCAGCGTCAGCTCGAAGGCGTTCAGCCGCTGGAACAGGTCCGCCCGGAAGAGGCCTGCCTCGACCATCGACCGCAGGTCGCGATGGGTGGCCGCCACGACGCGCAGGTCGACCCGGCGCACCTTCACCTCGCCGACGCGCGAGAGCTCACGCTCCTGCAGGACGCGCAGGAGCTTCGGCTGGAGGGGGAGCGGCAGATCGCCGATCTCGTCCAGGAACAAGGTCCCTCCGGAGGCGCTCTCGATGACCCCGGCGCGATCGCGGTCGGCGCCCGTGAAGGCGCCCCGGACGTGCCCGAACAGCTCGGACTCCAGCAGGGTCGGCGTCAGGGCCGCGACGTTCACGGCGCGAAACGGGTGGCGGCCCGAGAGCCGATGCAGCTCGCACGCGACGACCTCCTTGCCCGTTCCGGTCTCTCCGAGCACGAGGACCGTGAGGCGCGAGCGCGCCACCCGGCCGAGGAGCCGGAACACCTCCACCGTCGACGCGTCCTCCGCCACGTACGTGCCGGGCGAGTCCGTGAGACCCGCGGGACCCGGGACGGCTTCGGCCGCCGCGGGCGGCGCGGGGGGAGGTTCGCCGAGACGCCCCGCCGCACGCGCGAGACCGTGGCAGGCCTCGGCACCGTCGCCGAGGGCCCCGAGGTGCGCTACGAGGACGCCCTGTATCTCGCCGAGCCGGAGACGATCCTGGCGCGCCTGGCGAAGCTGCGTCCC
>CAYLNK010000314.1:0-7888 GCA_964384675.1 uncultured Holophagales bacterium
CGGGCGGACCGGCCCGGGCCCGCAACGCCGGGGCTCGCGCCGCCTCGGGGGAGCGGCTCGCCTTCCTCGGAGACGACACGGTTCCAGAGCCGGGCTTCCTGGCCGTTCACGCCGGAGGCGGCCCGGAGGCGATCCTCGGCTACACGGCGTGGGACCGCGAGCGGATGCGCGTGACCCCGTTCCTCGTCCACCTCAACGAGAAGGGCCTCCAGTTCGGCTACTCCATCGTGCCCGACACCGAGGACGTGCCGTTCAACTTCTTCTATACGTCGAACGTCTCGCTCCCGCGCGCCCCGTTCCTGGAGCTGGGCGGCTTCGACGAGACGTTCCCGGCCGCCGCCTTCGAGGACGTCGAGCTCGCCTACAGGGCGACGCGCCGGAGCCCGCCGCTGCGGATCGTCTACCGGCCGGCGGCGCGCACCCGCCATCACCATCCGACGACGCTCCGGACGTTTCGAGCCCGGCAGCGGCGCGTGGGAGAGGCCGCGGCCGTCCTGGCACGGAAGCACCCCGAGCTGGCCGCCTGGCTCGGGGAAGGCGCCGCACGGAGAGCCCCGCGGCGGAGGCCGATCGTCTCCGCGCTCTGCGGTCTGCTCGTCGCGGCTCTCGACCCGCTCGGAATCCCGCTGCCTCCCGCCGTCTACGACCGCTCCGTCTCGTGGGACTACGCTTCCGGATTCCGGGACGGGATGTCCCGAGACGGGGACGCCGCGCCAGAGGCAGCGAGCTTGCATCACACGGACTGACGTTTTCCTTCGGGGAGGATTCGACCATGACCAGATCCCTCACCCTCCGCCGCGCCTCTCTGGCCGCCGCTGCGATCCTCGCGCTCGCGCCGCTCTCCGCCCTCGCCGGAGGTACGCGGTCCGCGCCGCCCCGCTCGTCTCACCAGGGAGGCTCGTCCCACGTGCCCGGGGGCTCCTCCCGGGGGCCCGGACCGTCCTCGCATTCCGGTCCGTCCTACCGTTCGGGCCCGTCCCGCCACTCGGGGCCGTCCTACCACTCGGGCTCGTCGTACCGGTACCGTGGGTCGTCCCACTACCGCTACCGCCCGCGGGTCTACTGGGGCAGCTCCTGGGGCTGGGGCTGGGGGCCGTACTGGGGATGGGGCGGTCCCTGGGGCTACGGATACGGTTGGCCCGGGCGGGTCTACGTCTCGTCCCGGACTTCCCCGCGCGTGACCTCGTCGTTCGCGGTCGTCGACACCGACGTGACGCCCGAGGAGGCGGAGGTCTGGCTCGACGGGAAGCTGATCGGCTCGGCCGACGACTTCGACGGCAACCCCGATTTCCTGTACCTGCAGCCCGGCAAGTACAAGCTCGAGTTCCGCTTGCCCGGCTACGTGACGAGGAGCCTGGACCTGGACGTCGCCCGGGGCGAGAGCTTCCCGATCACCCACGAGCTCGAGCTCGAGAAGGGACACGGCAAGCTGGACTCCTTCCTCCCCCCGGCCAAGGGGACCCCGATGGGCCGCGTCTTCGGTCCGGGGGCCAAGCCGGTCCCGATGGAGGAGCCGGAGGAGCAGCGGCCCGACCGCGTGGGCCGGTTCGACGCGGACGATGACGACGACGAGGCCAGCGCGGAGCCGCCCGCCCCGAAGGTCGAGCGCAAGGCCGATCGGGCGCGGATCCGCTGGAAGGTCTCGCCGGACGACGCGGCCGTCTACCTGGACGACCGGCTCTTCGGGACCGCCGACGACCTGACCGAGATGAGGTCGAGCCCGGTTCCCGCCGGAAAGCACACCATCGTGGTGACGCGGCCGGGCTACAAGTCGAAGACGGTCGAGGTGACGGCGGAGGCCGGGAAGACCCTGGACGTGGTCGTCGAGCTCGAGAGGTAACGCCCGCTCAGGTCACCAGTCCCAGCGAGAACGCTTCCACGGCGAGGCGCGAGTTCCGGCGGCCGTCCGCGAGGGCGGCCGCCAGCATGAGGGCCTCGGCCGCGATCGGGAGAAGGCTCCCCTCCGCTTCCCGGCCGAGCCTCTGGAGGTCCCGGAACCGCTCGCGATGCACGACGTCCCGGCCGGCGGGGTCCAGCGTCGCCGCCACCGCGTCCTTCAGCAGGAGCGCGAGGAGGGCGAGGCGATCGGCGGTGTCGGGGCCGTCGTCTCCCGTGAGGCGCTGGGCGAGACAGAGGGCCCACGCCGCCGATCGCGAGACCAGGGTCCCGCTGACCGCCTCCAGGAGGGAGTCCCGTTTCGAGCGGGCCTCCGGCAGGTCCAGCGCCCGGGCCGCCTCCGCGTCGAACGGGGCGAAGGCGGCTCGGGCCTCGGCCTCCTCCGCGCTCGCGCCCGCGGTCTGGAGCAGGCGGGCGGTCTCCTCTCGTGACGTGACGGGGAGCGGCAGGAGCGCAACCCGAGACAGGATCGTGGACGGGAGCTGGCGAGGGCGCGTCGAGGTGAGGAGGAACGTCGCCCGCAGCGGTGGCTCCTCCAGGGTCTTCAGGAGAGCGCTGAAGGCCGCGGCTTCCGTCTTCTCCACGTCGAGAAGGACGAGGACACGCCGGGCCGACTCGTACGGCAGGCGAGAGGCGTCGGCGGCGATTGCGCGAACCATCGCGGTCGGGATGGTGGTCTCCTTCGACTCGTGGCCCTCGTCGAAGCCGGGAACGTTGGTCCTCCGGCGCCGCTCCGGCGCCGCGATCAGCAGGTCCGGGTGCTCGCGGGCGGCGACGCGCCGGCAGTCGGCGCAGGCGGGATCGGGAGCGAACGGCGGGCAGGAGCGCCGGCAGAGGACGCGGCGGGCCTCCTCGAGCGCGGCCTTCTCGAGCCGACCGCTCCCGGACCCGGTCAGGAGCGTCACCGGCGGCCGGGGCCTCACCGGACCCCCGAAAGGGGAGCCAGGTCGCGCCAGAGCGACGCGAAGACAGCGTCCTCGGAGCGTCCCGCGTCGATCACACGAAAGCGGCGTGGCTCGGCCTTCGCCCGCCGCCGATAGGCCGCCCGGACCCGGCGGTGGAAAGCGAGCGTCTCCCGCTCGAACCGGTCCGGACCCTCTCCGCGCCCGGCCGCCCGCGCCATCGCGGCCTCCACCGGGAGGTCGAAGAGGTAGGTGCGGTCCGGGTCCCGTCCCGCGAAACGACGGTGGAGGAGGTCGACGGTCGCTTCCCCGAGCCCACGTCCGGCCCCCTGGTAGGCGCGGGAGGCGTCGGTGTACCGGTCGCAGAGGACGACGGTGCCGGCCGCGAGGGCTGGCTCGATCGTCTCGACGAGGTGCTGGCGCCGGTCGGCGAACATCATCAGGAGCTCGGCAGCCGGGTCGATCGGTGAGGCGGACCCGAGGAGGAGCTCCCGGAGCCGGGCTCCGAGCGGCGTGCCGCCCGGCTGCCGTGTCGCGAGGACCGCCACTCCGGCAGCCTCCAGCGCCCGAGCCGCGCGGGCGATCTGCGTCGTCTTCCCCGATCCCTCGATCCCCTCGAACGTGATGAACACGGCGGCGGATCATGACAGAGCCGCCGGCCGCGGCCGCCTCGTCAAGCGTGGCACGCGGTTCGTATACTGTGCCCCCCCATGCCGAACCGGGCGACCGACCGATGACGGAGGAACGTTCGCCCCGCGTTCGCCGCAACCTCGTCCTCTTGGCCGGCCTCCTCGGCTGTCTCATCGCCGGGATGTCGGTGATCGACATGTTCCTGCCCAAGGCATACGACGGCGTCGTGCCCGACCCGTTCTCGCGCGGCGGGATCGCGGTGCGGGACCTGGTTCCCGGGGGAGGGGCCGAGCTGGCCGGGATCAAGTCGGGGGACACCGTGCTGGGAATCGGGCACCGGATGGTGAACCGGCCGGCGGAGGCTCCCGCGGAGCTCCGGCGCCACAAGGTGGGGGAGTCGGTCGACTACCTGGTGCGCCGCGCCGACCAGGTCTTCGAGACCAAGGTCGTCCTGATGCCGTACCGGCTCGGCTCGTACGGCTACCTCTACTACGCGCTCCTCGGGGCGCTGTTCTTCGTGCTCGGCGTCTTCGTGGTGACACGACGGCCCGGGGACCCGGCGGCGGAGGTGTTCTACCTCCTCTGCACGCTGTTCATGCTCTTCTTCGTCTGCCGGCTGCGTCCGTCGAGCTATTACTGGATCGACTACTTCGTCCAGTTCGCCGGCACGCTCGCCCTCTTCCTCCTGCCGGCGGTCTTCCTCCACTTCTTCCTCCTCTTCCCCCAGCGGAAGGTGTTTCGCTTCGCCGAGCGCGAGGCCGGCGACGGCCCGGCCCCGGGCTTCCTCGTCTGGCTCCAGGGGTTCCTGAACGGATCGTCCCTCCTCCTGACGCTCCTCTACACCCTCCCGCCGACGTTCTACGTGCTGCAGATGGCCGGCTACCGCGGCGGCTCGAGCGTCCGGATGATCTACGGGGCGCCGCGGGCGAACTGGATCCTCCTGGCCGATTACCTGATCCTCGGCCTCCTCGCGCTCGCGCACTCGTGGTGGACGAACGAGGACCAGGCGACCCGACGCCCCATCCTGGTCCTCCTCCTCGGGACGATCTGCGGCACGGTGCCGTTCGTCCTCTTCGCCGTCTACTTCCCGTCGCTCTTCCGGAACGAGTCGTACCTGGCCTGGGGCATCGTGCCGATGGCGCTCATCCCGCTCACGTTCGCCTACGCGATCGTGCGGTTCCGGCTCTTCGACGTGCGGGTCATCGTCCGCAAGTCGATCGTCTACGCGGTCCTGACCGCGATCGTGACCGCGTTCTACGCGCTCGCGATCGTGGCGGGCAACGCGCTCGTGTCGTCGGCCTCGCTCGGCGCCACGGCGTCGCCGCTCCTGGCGTCCGGCGTCGGCCTCGTCGTGGTGCTGTTCTTCGACCCGCTGCGGCGCCGGATGCAGAGCATGGTGGACAAGCTCTTCTTCCGCGACCGGGCCGACTTCCAGCAGGCCCTCCTGACGATGAGCCAGTCGGTCGTGTCGCAGCTCGAGAGGGGGAAGCTCCGCGAGCTCCTGACCTCCCAGACCGCCGACCTGCTGCGTCTCGAGAAGCTCGAGCTCCTGACCCCGCGGCCGGAGGACGGAGCGCTCTCGGACGGACGTGCGGAGCTCGGCGGACCCGCGCTGCCGATGGGGAGCATCCTGGCTCGGCTCGTGATGGAGCGGCGGGCTCCGGTACGCCTGAACGAGCTCGACGTCTGGGGCCTGGACGACGCCTCCCGCCGTTTCCGCGACCTCGAGATGAAGCGCGGGATCCGCGCGCTGGTCCCGCTCGCCACCCACGACAAGATGCTCGGCCTGCTCGCGGTGGGCCGGAAGCTGTCGGAGGAGGAGCTGAACCGCGAGGACTTCGACCACCTGATGACGATCGCGAACCAGGGGGCGCTGGGCCTGGAGACGGCCTTCCTGCACGAGCAGCTGACCCGCCGCGCCGAGATGGAGCGCGACCTCGAGATCGCTCGCGATATCCAGGAGAGCCTCTTCCCGCGCGAGGTGCCGTGCCTTCCGGGCGTGGAGTTCCACGGGGTGAGCCGGCCGGCCCGTGTGGTGGGCGGAGACTTCTACGATTTTCTGGAGTTCGAGCCGGAGAGCGAGAGCCGCCGCCGTCTGGCGCTGGTCCTCGGTGACGTATCGGGGAAGTCGATCCCGGCCTCGCTCCTGATGGTCGCCGCCAAGGAGATCGTCTACGCGCGGGCGATGGCCGACCCGGACCCGGCCGCCGTCTTCCGGGAGGCGAACCGGCGTGTCTACGACATCAAGAGGCGGATGTTCGTCTCCCTCGGCTACTTCCTCCTCGATCCCGCCTCGCTCTCCCTCCACTACGCGATCGGCGGCCAGCCGACGCCGCTTCTGGTCCGTGCAGGGGCCGCCGGATCCGGAGGTGCCTCCCCGGGGGGCACGGACCTGTCGGGGGCGGCCGGAGCGATCGAGATCCCCGCGCCGGAGATCAGGCTCCCGCTCGGGGCGCTCCGGAGCACCCCGTACGACGCCCGGACTCTCTACCTCCGGAAGGGGGACCTCCTCCTCTTCTATACCGATGGGCTCAACGAGGCGATGTCCGTCGCCCACCTTCCCTACGGCGACGAGCGGCTCAAGGCCTCCCTGGTCCGCCACGCCGGCAAGCCGCTGCCGGAGCTGGCGGAGGAGCTCCTCGAGGATATCCGCCAGTTCGCCTACGGGGCGGAGCAGTACGACGACATGACGTTCGTCCTGATGCGGATCACCGGGGACGCGAAACCACGGCGCCCGGAGGGCGTATAACGGTGGGGAGGTCGGCGTGTCGAAGCGGGTGGTGAGGCGGCTGGTCTGGGTCGGGCTGGTGGTGGCGCTGGCGGCGGCGGGGACTGCCACGGCGTTCCTCCTGCGCGGGCGACGGGACGTCACCACGTCCTCGGAAGAGGCGTACCGCTGCTACGTCGCGGGGCGCGACAACCAGCTGAAGCTCTACGAGAAAGAGGCCATCCAGTCCTACGCCGAGGCGCTCAAGCACGATCCCCATTTCGTGATGGCGACGGTTCGCCTCGCCGCGTACCAGGGGATGCGGGATCCGGAGCGAGCCAGGAGCCTGATCGACGCGGCCAAGAAGCGCCTGGACGACGTGACGCCCGGCGAGGCGCTCGCCCTGCGGATCGTCGAGGCCCAGCTCGCCCGCGACGACGAGAGGCTCGAGGAGCTGCTCGACGAGCTGGAGCGGAAGTTCCCCCAGGAGCCGGAGCTGTACCAGCTGCGGGCGGGCCTCCTGATGAAGAAGGGGAAGCCGCAGGAGGCCGCGGCGCAGTACGAGAAGCTGATCGCTCTCGATCCGAACTACGCGATCGCCTACAACAGCCTCGGCTACCACTGGGCGTCGATGGGGGACTTCGCGAAATCGGAGGACTACCTGAAGCGGTACCGGTTCCTCGCCTCCGATCAGGCGAACCCGTACGATTCGCTCGGCGAGCTGTACGCGAACACCGGTCGGTACGACGAGGCCGAGACGAGCTTCCGGAAGGCGCTGGCCGTCAAGCCCGACTTCGTACCGTCCCTCGCTCACCTCGGTACGCTCGAGGCGCTTCGCGGCCGATACGCGGAAGCGGCGGGGTACTTCCTGAAAGCCATCGAGGAGTCGGAGGGCGGCAGCAAGGTCTCCTCGGAATGGTGGACCGCGGCCGCGCTCCTCCTGGCGCGTGCCGGCAAGCCGGACGAAGCGCTGACCACCCTCGAGAAGGGGCTCGCGGTCGAGCGTCCCTCGGACGCGCTCGCGTCCGCCCGGGCGCAGCTGAAGCGCTCTGGGGCCACGGCGCGGGTCCTGATCCTCTCGGGCCGGCTGGACCAGGCCGCCGCCGAGCTCGCCCGCGCGAACGAGGCCCTCTCCCAGCTCCCGGAAGGCGAACGGAAGGAGTGGAGCAAGGGCTTCGACGTCGCGGCGGGGCTCCTCCTCCAGGCCCGGGGTGACCACGAGGGCGCCGTGGTGGCGCTCCGGAGGGGCCTCCAGGGGCGCGTCGAGCAGCTGTACGACGGATTCGCGTACTACCCCGGCACCACCTTCGCGCGGGTCGCCCTCGCCGAGAGCCTGCTTGCGCTCGGGAGGGTCGACGAGGCGGGCGATGCGGTCCGCGCCGTGGTCGCCCGGAATCCCAGGCTAGCCGTCGTCGCGCCCGTACTCGCCGGCCTGAAGGAGAAGGGCTGGGTCGAGGCGCCGAAGCGGCCGGCGCCCGAGGAGACTGCCTCGGAGGCGGATGGCGCCGCGCCGGAGGCTGCGCGGTAGTCGTTTTGGCTCCGCCCGATCCCTCCCCGCGCGACCCTCCCGGCGGCCCCGAGCTCCGCGCTCCCGAGATGCGCGCGGGCGACGTCTTCGACCTGAAGAAGAAGGTCCTGCGCCTGGAGACCCTGTACGACGTCAGCCGCTCTCTGGCGGCCGCGCGCGACGAGGAGGCTCTCCTCGAGGAGGTGGTCGGACGCGCCGTCGCCGTCCTGGACGCCGCGCGCGGGG
>CAYLNK010000315.1:0-7847 GCA_964384675.1 uncultured Holophagales bacterium
GCCGTCGGCACGGCCACCGAGCGCGCGCCGTTGAGCTTCGCCATCGTGATCGCGGCCGCGAGCCCCCGCGCCTTGAACGAGCCGGTCGGATTGCCCGACTCGTCCTTGATGAAGACGTGGGGCATCGACTCGAGCGCCCCGAGCCGGGGCGCGGCCAGGAGCGGCGTCCCGCCCTCCCCCAGCGTGACCACGTCCTCGGCGCGCGGAGCCGGCATCAGCTCGGACCAGCGCCAGATCGAGCGGGGCCGTCCGGACACGTCGTCGCGGTCCAGGGGAAACAGCTCGTAGACCGCGAAGAGCGGCCCGGCGCACCCGGCGACGGCACAGACGTTCAGGAGCTGGCGGGCGTCGTACGTCGCCTCGCACTTCGTGCACGCGAGGTTCCGGAGCCAGGAGGTCATGATGCGGGCATCGTACCGGCCCGGCGCCGCCTCAGGCGAGGATCTTCCGCGAGATCCGGCGGACCAGGACGCCGAGGACGCTTCCCCGCACCTCGCCACGGCGGAGGGCGGCGAGACGGACCACCTGCTCGACGGCCAGGTACGCGGAGCCGAGCGCCACGAGGACGTCCGGCAGCCCGCCGTCGCCGGTCGAAAGGACGGCGCGCGCGGTGAGCCCGGCCACGAGCGTGACCAGGAGCGTCGCGACCGACATCCGGACGCCCCAGCGTCGGCGGTCGAAGCCGAAACGCGCCGCGAGAAGCTGCTGCTCGTCCGGGTGGAGGAACGTCAGGAGCGGCTCGCGCATCGCGTAGGCGTCACGCAGCGCCTGCTCGTCATCCGGCTCCATCTCCGGCTCGGGTCTCGACACGTCCTTCGGACGGGCGATCCCGTGGAGGAGCGTGCCCAGGAGCGACCCCGCGGGCCGGGACTGGTGGAGCGCGATCGACATCCGGAGGCCCGACTCCACGAGGAGGTACATCCCGACGATCCGCATCGGCAGCGACGGCGTGGGCAGCCCGAGCCGCCCCCCCACGGCGCCTGTCCCGTACATCCCCCCGAAGAGGTCCGCGAGGGTCAGGAACGCGCAGTAGCAGCCGTACCCCGCGAGAGGGGCCGCCGAGACCATCGTCATCAGCACGCCGGGTGCCCCGTAGCGCCGCTCCAGCCGCTCCTGGACGTGCCCCGGCAGGTGACCGACGAGCGGGGAGAGGAGCAGCAGCAGGCCGCGCGTCCGGTCGTCGCGCTTCTCCGAGGCGATCGCCTCGGCCCGCGCCGTCTCCGCCGCCTCGCTGTAGTCGGAGATCACCCGCAGGACGTGCTGCTCGTCCCACGGAGCCAGCTCGTAGCGCACGCTCCCGTCGGCGCGCCGGGAGGCGCCGGTCACCTCCCACAGCTCCTCGTCCCAGCGCACCGCGGTACCGGGGTGCGCCGCACGGATCTGCGTCGCGGGGCGCCGGGCGAGCCACCCTTTGGAGCGTCGCGCCAGGACGATGCGGGCACCGTCCGGGGCGAGCTCGAGCCGGTCGGAGCCGTACGCCCGGGCCATCGCCTACCAGGCGAAGAGCCAGCAGAGGAGGAAGACGACCGGGACGTGGAAGACGAGCTGCAGGATCGCGTACCCGGCCAGCTCCCGCGCCCGCACCGAGAGGATCCCCATCAGGGGGAGCATCCAGAACGGATTGAGCAGGTTCGGCAGCGCCTCCGCCGCGTTGTAGATCTGAACCGTCCAGCCGAGGTGGAGCCCGTACGTCTTGGCCGCGGCCATCACGTACGGCGCCTCGATCACCCACTTGCCGCCGCCCGACGGCACGAAGAGCCCGAGCACCGCCGAGTACGCCGCGACGAGGAGAGGGAACGTCTGCTTCGTGGAGAGCGCCAGGAAGAGGGCCTCGAGCTTCGCGGTGAGCACCGTCTGCGAGATCAGCCCGAAGATCCCGGCGTAGAACGGGAACTGGATGAGGACCCCGGTCGTGGCCGGCACCGCGGCCGCGACCGCCTTCAGGAACGAGCGCGGCCTGCCGTGGAGGAGGAGCGCGGCCAGCAGGAACGTCAGGTTGAAGAGGTTCAGGTCGAGCGCGGCGAGCCCGCCCTTGCGGGCGATCGTCAGGACCACGTAGGCGAGCCCGAGCCCGCCGACGAAGAGGGAGAGCATCGGGCTGTGCTCCAGCCGTTCGGCCGGCGTCACCGGAGCCTCGACGCCCACCGTGAGCGGGCGGTACGCGATGCCGAAGTCCTCCTGGGTCTTCGCTTCGCTCGCCGGCGGGCAGGACCAGGCGGCGATGGCGATCGACACGCCCATCAGCACCAGGGCCGACACCAGCGATTGCCAGAGGAATATCGTCTCGGTCAACGGGATGACGCCGGTGATCGCGAGGAGCGCCGGCGGGATCGAGCTCTTCGTCGCCATCAGGAGCGCGGCCGAGGAGGAGAGCCCGAACGCCCAGATGGAGCCGAGCCCCAGGTACGCCGCCGCGCCGATCGCCCGGTAGTCGATCCCCTTCACCCGCGCGCACACCTCGCGCACGAGGAGGCCGGTGAAGACGAGCGAGAGGCCCCACGACAGGAGCGACGAGGCCATCGAGAAGAAGGCCACGAACGCCACGGCGCCCCGCGGCGTCCTCGGGATCGCGGCCAGGCGGAGGATCAGCCGGTAGACCGGCGGAGACGAGGCCACCGCGTAGCCGCCGACGATCACCATCGCCATCTGCATCGTGAACGGCACCAGCTGCCAGAAGCTGCCGCCGAACACCTCGACGAGCCTCAGCGGCGCCTCCCCGGCGAGGAGGCCGCCGGCGAACGTCAGCACGACGGCCACGAGCGCGAAGACGAACGCGTCCGGGAACCAGCGCTCCGAGGCGTCGGCGAGCCTCAGCCCGGCCCGGACCAGGGGATTCGCCTCGACGCGCGCCAAGCTCGGCCCGCCGGACGTCAGGGCTTCGGGGCCGGAGGCGGCAGCTCCCGGGCCGGGCACTCGGACTGGAAGCCGTTGCGCCCGTGCGAGCCGTCACAGAACGGCTTGTTCTCCGAGTGGCCGCAGCGGCAGAGCGAGACGACCGTCCGGCCGCCGAGCCCGAACGGGTTGCCCGCCGCGTCGAGCAGGTTGATCTCACCCTCGAGACGGAGCGGTCCGTTGCTCCTGACCTGGATCGTGGTGCTCATCGGGATCCTCCGGCGGCCTTTGTACCACCCCTCGACCAGGTCGTCCGTCCGCCCAGGAGAGTGCGCTCCACGCCGAGCTTCTCCACGCGGTCCGCCGTCACGCCGCGCGGATCGGCGGACAGCACGACGAGGTCGGCCCTCCGGCCGGGCTCGAGCGTCCCGAGCTGGTCCTCCTCGAACGCCGCGTACGCCCCGCCCCGCGTGTGCGCCGCGAGCGCCTCCTCGAACGTCAGGGCCTCCTTCGGGCTCGGCCCGCGCATCGCCGCGGCGATCGTCTCGAGCGGCGTCGCGGGGCTCGCGGACCCGAGCGCCACGACCGTGCCGCGGCGGACGTGCGAGGCGAGGCCCCAGAGCTCCATCGCCGGCACCAACGCGCGATCGAGGGCGCCGCGGGCGACCGCGCCGGCCCGGGCGGGCTGCATGGAGAGCACCACGTTCAGCGCCTTCGGGCGCTCGGCGTCCGTCGCCTCCACGACGTCGGCGTGCTCGATCCGCACGCGCATCGCCCACGGCAGCGGGCTCGTTCCCTCCACCGCGTCGAGCGCGGCCTTGACCGCCAGGGAGCCGTAGGCGTCGAACGCCAGCCGCACGCCCTTCTGCTGCGCGTCCGCGAGGAGCTGGCGCCGCGACATCTCGTCCCGCAGCACGGGTCCGGCGCGGGCGATCCGGTTCGCGGCGGTCCCGGAGGCCGGCGCGCCGTCGAGGGCGACGCTCGAGCCGGCGTGGCGCAGCAGGTCGGGCCTCGGCGGCTGGGCGCGGAGGAGCCCCGGGAGAGCGTCGTCTCCGGCAGGGGTCCAGGCGCGCACACGCAGCGGCAGGGTCCCTTCCGCGGCCTTCTTCGCCAGCGCTCGGGCGAGCGCCTCCGACGACAGCCAGTCGTGGACGCAGGTGACGCCTGCCGCCGCGAGACGCGCGAGCTGGCCCGCGAATGCCGCGGCGACGGCCCCCTCCTCGCTCGCCCGCAGCGCGCGGTCGTGGATCACCCCCGTCCACGCCGCGCCGAGGAAGACCCCGCGATAGCGTCCATCGGACCCGCGGGGCGCGCCCGTCTTCGGGACTCGATCGAGCTCGTCCTCCAGCTTCAGCCACTCGATCGCGGCGGAGTCGAGCCAGGCGGCGTCCCCGTCGAGCCCGAAGACGAGCACCGGCCGCCCCGGTGGCGCCACGGCGTCGAGCTCCTCGCGCGTGCCGAGGAGGTGGGCCGGCACCCAGCCGTCGAGGACGAGAGGCAGCTCCGGCCGCACCGCGGCCTCGCGCCCCAGCCGCTCCAGCAGACGCGCCTTCGTCGGATCGACCTCGGAGACGCGGTGCGCGGGCCAGGCCGAGCAGCCGAGGCAGGCGTGGGCGTCGACGAAGCCGGGCACCACGGCCCGTTCACGCAGCCTGACGACCTCCGTGCGCGGGCCGACGAGGGAGGCGACCTCGGCCTCCGACCCCGTCTTCAGGACGACGCCGTCCCTCACGGCAATCGCGCGGGCGGCGGGCCGGGTGGGGTCGAGCGTGAGAACCGGCCCGCCCGTCAGGACGAGGTCGGCGGAAGCCGTCGCGGAGCTCCCGACGCGGGCCGGAGTCCCCCCGGGCGCGCAGGAGAGCGTCGCGGCGGAGAGCGTCGCGGCGGCGAGGGAGGCGGCCAGGCCTCGTCGTGTCGGGCTCGGGCTCATCGGGGAAAGCCGATGATGCCAGAGGCGGGCGCCTACTTCCCCGGGGCCTCCGCTTTCGCTTGCTCCTTCGCTTGCTCCTTCGCTTGCTCCTTCGCCTGGGCCTTCTCGCGGGCGTCGATCTCGGCCAGGCGCACGGCGGCCCGATCCACCGCCTCGGCCATCTCCTCTTTTCCCGGGAAGCCGGCCACCCGGACGCCGTCCTGCTGGCCGGGCCGCATGATCACGACGGTCGGGAAGCCGTTCACCCGGAAGCGACGGAGGAGCGTGTTGACCTCGGCGGTGTTCCGGCCTTCCTCGCGGGAACGGTCCACCACCTGCACCGGCACGTAGAGCGCGTTGATCCGGGCCGCGATCTTCGGGTCCGAGAACACCTCGTCCGTCATCTGGTGGCACGGCCCGCACCACTCCGCCGTCACGAAGTAGAAGACCGGCTTGCCCCCCTTCTTCGATTCGCTCTCGCCCGCGGCGACGGAGGGTCGCCACTTCACGAGGTCCTTCGTTCCGGCGGCGGCCGCGGGCCGGGTCAGCGCGGCGAGCGCCAGGAGGAGGACGAGACGGGCGGAGACGGCGTCGGGGTGGCGCATCGGCGCGATGGTAGCAAGCGCCGGTCCAGCCGCGTCCTACACGCCGATGTCCTCGTTCCAGAGCTCCGGCCGCTCGGCGATGAACCGGGCCATCAGCGCGGCGCAGGCCGGGTCGTCGGCGACCTCGACGGTGACCCCCCGGCTCCGGAGCAGGGCCTCCTCCCCGAGGAACGTCCGGTTCTCGCCGACCACGACGCGCCGGATGCCGTAGAGGAGGATCGCCCCCGAGCACATCGCGCAGGGCGAGAGCGTGGTGTAGAGGACGCACGCGCGGTAGACGGCGCCCGGCAGCCGGCCCGCGTTCTCGAGCGCGTCCATCTCCCCGTGCAGGACCGCGCTCCCCTTCTGCACGCGCCGGTTGTGGCCCCGGCCCAGGACGCGGCCGTCGTGAACGAGGACGGAGCCGATCGGGATCCCACCCTCGGCGAGCCCGGCGCGGGCCTCC
This sequence comes from uncultured Holophagales bacterium, assembly GCA_964384675.1. Classification (GTDB taxonomy): domain Bacteria; phylum Acidobacteriota; class Thermoanaerobaculia; order UBA5066; family UBA5066; genus CAYLNK01. The sequence continues at coordinate 5,792 of CAYLNK010000315.1, forward strand.
TCGAGGGCGGCGGCGAGGAAGGGATTCATGCCCCGAACGGTAGCGCAACAGGCCCTACGCGTCTCGTTGTAGCCTTGCGGCATCGGGCAAGGAGGGCTCATGGGCGCAAACGAGCAGGTCGACCCCGCCGTCTGGGCGAGAGTCTCCAGCAAGAAGGCCGGCCGCCCGGAGATCGTCATCAAGGACCCGATGTGCGCCCGGATCGCGGACCAGGAGTACACGCGCAGCCGGAGCGAGCCGATCGCGGTCTACTACCGGATCAACCTCTACCTGCTCACCGGGGCCTCGGTCTCCACGGGGGTCGACGCGGAGGAGCTCGAGCCGTCGCCGCTGGCCGCGTCGAAGTGCTCGTGCAAGTGGAGTCCCCCCGCCGGTCCCCTCATGGTCCACAACGCCTGTCTGCTTCACTCCCATCTCGTCGCCCAGGGCTGGTAGCGCCGGCTCCGACGCCGGAGGGCGCGCGACGCCGCCGAGCCACGGCCTCGGGACGGGGAGCGTCCGACGCCTGGCGGCCCTTCTCGCGCGCGTCGCGCCCGGCGCCGTCCTCCTCCTGGCTGCCAACGAGGCGATCGGCTCGATCTGGTCGCTCGCCCAGATCTGGCTGACCAAGCGCCTCGTCGACAGCATCGTCGAGGCCGCGGGCGGGGCCGGCTCGATGCGAGGCCCCCTCACCTGGCTCGGGTTCCAGCTCGGCCTCGTCGCCCTCCAGATCGGTTGGTCCCTCGCGACCCTCCGGCTCCAGCAGCGGCTCTCCGTCGCGGCCGAGATCGAGCTCCGCGAGCGGCTCCTCGGCAAGTGCGCCCGTCTTCCGTACGCCCGTCTGACGGAGCCCGATCTCCTCGACCGCCTCGGCGTCCTTCGCCGCTTCAGCCCGCTTCAGTCGGTCGGCCAGCTGCTCTTCACCGTGCGCGCCGTGGTCATCTTCGCGGGCTCGCTCGGCCTCATCGCGAGCGCGGGGGGCTGGGTCGTCCTCGCCATCGTCGTCGCCTCGCTCCCCGGCCTCTCGGCGGGGACGGCCAACGCCCGCGAGGACCTGGCGAGCGAGCGGGAGCTCGGGAGCCTCGCGCGGCACGCCGGCTACCTCGAGGGGCTCTTCTTCCACGAGGTGGCGATCCGGGAGATCAAGGCGTTCGGCGCGGCCCGGTTCCTCGTCGGCCGCGTCACCGACGTGCAACGCGCCGCGGCGCGTCTGCAGCTCGGCCATGCCTTCCACACCCTGGCGCGCGGACAGCTCGCGTACCTCCTGGGCCAGGCGGCCTACTACGCGGCGTACGGACTCATGGCGTACCGCGTGGTGCACGGCTCGGCGACGGTGGGCGCGCTGACGGTCTTCCTGGCGGTCTTCGAGGGATGCCGCGCCGCCGTCTCCGCGCTGCTCGGCAGCGGCGCGACTCTCTACGCGCAGGCGCTCCGCGTCCGGGACTACCTCGACTTCCTCGACGAGCCGGAGGAGCCCGGAGCGGGCGACGCGGCCCCCGACGACGCCGCCGGTCCGCTCGCCCCGCCGTCGCTCGAGCTCGAGAGCGTCTCCTTCACCTATCCGGGATCGAATACCCCGGCGCTCCGATCCGTCTCCCTCCGCGTCGAGCCAGGCCAGACGATGGCGCTCGTGGGCCGGAACGGCTCGGGCAAGACGACGCTCCTGAAGCTCCTCCTCGGCCTCTACCGGCCCTCGGAGGGGAGGATCCTCCTCGACGGGCGGGACATCGCCACGCTCGGCGCCGCGGATCTGCGCCGACGCCTCGCCGTCGCCTTCCAGGACTTCGTGCGCTTCGAGATGACGGTGGAGGAGAACGTGGCGCTCGGCTGGACGCCACCGGGCGCCGACCGAGGGGCGGTGGGCCGTGCGCTCTCGGAGGCTGGCGCGGACACCGTCGTGGCGGCGCTCCCCGCCGGAACCGGCACGCTCCTCGGGACACGGCTCGGCGGAACGGACCTCTCCGCCGGACAGTGGCAGCGGATCGCCGTCGCGCGAGCCCTGCTCCGCCCCGCCGGCCTCCTCGTGCTCGACGAGGCGACCGCGGCCGCCGACCCCGAGGCCGAGGCCGCACTCCTG
>CAYLNK010000316.1:0-7843 GCA_964384675.1 uncultured Holophagales bacterium
GAGCCGTTCCTCCGCCCTCGTGTAGTCGCACTGGAGGAAGGCCATCGCACCGGCCCCGAGGAGCGTCCTCACGCGTGCCTCCGTCCCGGCCAGCTCGAGCGCAGACTCGAGCCAGCGGCGGCCCTCGCCGTAGTACCCGCGCAGATACCAGAAGCGCCAGAGGGCCCCGGCGAGCCGCTCGGCCACCTCGGCGTCACCGCACCGGAGCGCCCAGCCCAGCGCCGCTCTCACGTTGTCGTGCTCGCGGTCGATCCGGTCGAGGAAGGCCTTCTCACCGGCTTCGAGGCCCGGAGCGGCCTCCTCCGCCAGGGCCACGAGAAAGCGCGCGTGACGCCCGCGGAGCGCCACCGTCTCGCCTGCCCGTTCGAGCTCCTCGAGGCCGAACTCCCGGAGTGTCTCGATCATGGAGCTGCGGGCCTCGGGCGTGTCGTCGCCGGGCGAGAGCAGGCTCTTGTCCTGCAGGGACGCGATTCCATCGAGCACGTCGCCTGCGAGGCCCTCGCCCGCGACGGCTTCGGCCGCCTCCAGGGTGAAGTCGCCGGAGAAGACCGCCAGCCGCCGGAACAGCTTGCGCTCGGCTTCGGAGAGGAGCTGGTGGCCCCACTCGATCGTGGCGCGCATCGTCCGCTGCCGGGGCGAGAGGTCGGCGGCGCCTCCGGTCAGGAGGCGGAGGCGGCTCTCCAGACGCGTCAGCATCGCCGCCGGGGGCAGCAGCTTGACGCGGGCCGCCGCCAGCTCGAGCGCCAGCGGGAGCCCGTCCAGCCGCCGGCAGATCTCCGCGACCGCGGCGGCGTTCTCGCCGGTGAGCTGGAAGTCGGCGCGGACGGCCCTGGCACGACCGACGAAGAGCGCCACGGACGGAAAGGCGGCGAGGTCCGGAAGCGCGGCTCGATCGCCGGCGGCGGGGACCGGGAGCGGCGGGACGAACAGCTCGTGCTCCATCGACAGGTGCAGGAGGAACCGGCTCGTGACGAGCGCCGTCGTGTCCGGCGCGCCGAGCAGCAGCTCGGAAAGGAGCGGAGCCGCGCCGACGACCTGCTCGAAGTTGTCCAGGACGAGGAGGACGCGGCGTCCCCGCAGGAAGTCGACGAGGCTGGAGGCCCCCGAGAGCGGCCCGGCGTCCTTCGCGCCGATCGCCTGCGCGATCGCCGACCCGACGAGCGCCGGCTCGGCGAGGGACGCGAGGGAGACGAAGTAGACGCCCTCGAACGCGTGGGCGAGCCGGTGGGCGGCCTCCAGCGCGAGGCGCGTCTTGCCCGTGCCGCCGGGGCCGCTCAGGGTGAGGAGCCGCACCCGTGCGTCCCGGAGCCGCTCCTCGACGGCCTCGATCTCGCGCTCGCGCCCCAGCAAGGGTCCCGAGCGGGACGGGAGGGGCGGCGCGGGAGGGGCCACGGCGGCTCCCAGAGCGGCGTCCATCAACGTCCAGCGTCCGCTCGAGGAGCCGGGCCGGAGGAGCCTCGCGGTGGTCTGCTCGGCGGTATCGATCCCCGCGGTGAGCGGCACGTCTCCCGGAGCGGAGCCACGCGCGGCGCGCAGGTCGACGAGCAGCTGGCGGCAGCTCGCGTACCGGCGTTCCGGCTCCCTCTCCAGCATCCGGGTGAGGATCCGCAGCAGCTCCGGTGACGTCTCGAGCGACGGCACCGGCCGGGGCGTCTCGCCCAGGATCGACGTGATGACGTCGCTCGTCGTGCGGCCCCCGAACGGCTGGCGGCCGGCCGCCATCTCGTAGAGCACGACGCCGAGGCTCCAGATGTCGCTGCGGCCGTCGATCGCGCCTCCGCGGATCTGCTCCGGCGACATGTACAGGGTGGTGCCCACCAGCTGCCGGGCCTCGGCCCTCGCGTCGGTGCCGTCGACGCCGCCGTCCTTGCGGGCCAGGCCGAAATCGAGCAGCTTGACCCAGCCGTCGGCGCGGAGCATGACGTTCTCCGGCTTCACGTCGCGGTGGACGATGCCCGCCGCGTGAGCGGCCCCCAGCGCCGACGCCACCTGCAGGGTGACGTCGACCACCTCGTTCAGGGTGAGCCGGGCGGTCCGCATCCGCTGGCGGAGCGTCGGCCCGTCGACGAACTCCGCCGCCAGGAACGGGAGGCCGCTCGAGTCCTCGCCGGCGTCGTAGACCGTGACGATGTTCGGGTGGTTGAGGGCGGACGCCGCGAGGGCCTCGCCCTGGAAGCGCCTCCGGAGCTCGAGGTCTCGGGCCGCGTCGGGGAGGAGCCGCTTGAGCGCCACGCGGCGTCTCAGGGTCACGTCCTCGGCGGCGTACACCTCGCCCATCCCGCCGGACCCCGCCAGCGATTCGATGCGGTAGCGCCCGATCCGGGTCCCCGGCTCCAGGGTCACCGGGGCATGGTAGCGGCTCGGGTCAGGGGGCGGGAGCCCGCGTCGGCGGGCGCGAAGCCGGAAGCGAGAGCACGAAGACCGCGCCGAGCCCGGGCTGGCTCTCGACCTCCACGTCGCCTCCCATCAGCTGGCAGAACTTCTTCGTGATGGTCAGGCCGAGCCCGGTGCCGCCGTAGCGGCGAGAGGTCGAAGAGTCGGCCTGGGTGAACGGCTGGAAGAGCCGGTCCAGCTGCTCCTGGGTCATCCCGATGCCCGTGTCGCTGACCCGGAAGAGGATCCAGGGCCGGCCGTTCCTCTCCACACGCTCGATCTCGAGGTCGATCTCGCCGTTCTCGGTGAACTTGGACGCGTTCGACAGGAGGTTGAAGAGGCTCTGCCGGAGCTTCGTCGCGTCGGCTTCCATCGACCCCGCCGCCTCGAGGCCGCGGAGCGAGAGGGTGTTGCCGTGCTTGGGGAGGAGCGGACGGATGATGGCCGAGACCTCCTCCACGACGGGAGCCACCTCGAACGTGTCGTACGAGAGCTCCATCTTCCCCGCCTCGATCTTCGAGAGGTCGAGGATGCTGTTGATCAGCTCGAGCTGGTGGTGGGCGGCGACCTGCACCTTCTCGAGGTCGTGGGCGAACTCCGGCAGGTCCATCTCCTGGGCCCTCTCCTCCAGGAGCTCGCTGTAGCCGATGATCGCGTTGAGCGGCGTCCGCAGCTCGTGGCTCATGTTGGCCAGGAACTGGCTCTTGGCGCGATTGGCGTCCTCGGCCTCGGCCATCGCCTTCTGCGCGATCGCCTTCTGACGCTCGGCCTCGGCCCAGGCCTGCTCGGTGCCGCGCAGCGCTCGCTCCGTGTTCCGCTTCTCCTCGGTGAGGGAGAGGGTCCGCTGCTCGACGAGACCGAGGAGCTCCGCCTCGTTGGCGCGCATCCGGGCGAGGCGCAGACGCACCCCGCCCCAAGCCAGGAGCAGGACGGCCAGTACCGACGTCGCCGCGAACCATCGCGTCTGCCAGAAGAACGGCCGCAGCACGAGCTGGAAGCTCACCGGCGTCTCGCTCCAGAGGCCGTCGTTGTTGCAGGCGTTCACCCGGAAGGTGTAAGTGCCGGGCGGGATGTGCGTGTAGTAGGCGGTGCGCCGGGTCCCGACGTCGATCCAGGACTTGTCGTACCCCTCGAGCGTGACCCGGAACCGGACGCGGGCCGGAACGAGCATCGACAGAGCCGTGTAGTGGATCTCGAGCTTCTCCGAGCCGGGAGGGAGCTCCAGGCGCTTGCCGGGGACCTCGGCCGTCCCGTCCACCACGATCTCCTCGATCGCGAGCGGGGGCGGGAGCGGGTTGGCGGGGATGTGGACCGGGTCCACGATCGCGACCCCGCGGTAGCTCGCGAGCCACAGGCGCCCGTCCGCGGCCCGGACGCCGGCCGGCTGCTGACCGCCCGCGAAGCTGTTGCTCCTCAGGCCGTCCGCGATCCCGTACGAGTAGCTGGTGACCGCGGCTCTCTTGCCGGCGGCCAGCTCCTCGAGCTCGCTCTTCCTGACGTGGGAGACGCCGCGGTTGCTCGTCATCCAGAGGTTCCCGAGGCCGTCCTCGAGGATCACCTGGTTCAGCTCGTCGAAGAGACCGTTCTTGACCGTGAAGGTGAAAAGGGCCCCGTCCTTGAGCCGCTGGATACCGGCGCCCGACGTCCCGATCCAGAGCGCGCCGCCGGCGTCCTCGTAGAGCGCGAGGATCCGGTTCGTCGCCAGGCCGTTCGCGGTCGTGATCGACGAGAACGTCCCGTCCTTCAGCCGGAGGAGCCCGCCGCCGGACGTGCCGAGCCAGAGCGACCCGGCGCGGTCCTCCAGCATCGTGACGACGCGGCTGAGCGCCAGGCCCGGTGGCCCCTCCACCGCGCGGAGGCGGTCGCCGTCCACGATGGTGAGCCCGCCGATGCTCCCGACCCAGACCCGTCCGGCCCGATCCTGGTAGACGCAGCGCACGTCCAGATCGGGCAGGCCCTGCGCCGGGCCGAAGACGCGGAAGACGCCGTTCCGGAAACGGCACAGCCCGCCCGTGTACGTGCCCACCCAGAGGTTCCCCTCGCGGTCCTCGCAGAGGCTCGACACCTCGTTGCTGGGGAGGCCCTCCTTGAGCTGGTAGATCGTGAAGCGCCCGTCCTTCCACCGGTTGAGGCCGCCGCCGGCCGTCCCGATCCAGATCGCACCGTCGCGCGTCTGGAGGACCGTCCGGACGTTGTCGTGCGAGAGTCCGTCCTTGCGGGTCAGGACGTCGAACTTCCCGTTCCGCACCCGATTGAGCCCACCGACCCACGTCCCGATCCAGAGGCTCCCCTCGCGGTCCTCGGCGAGACACCAGATCTGCTCGTTCGAGAGGCCGTCGGCGGCGGAGATGGTCGTGAAGACGCCATCGCGGAAGCGGGTCACCCCCGCGCCCCAGGTCCCGATCCAGACCGTCTCGTCCGCCGTCACCAGGAGGGACGCGAGCTGGTCGGTCGGGAGGCCGTCGGACGTTCCCCAGCTCCGGAGAGCGCCGTCCTTCCACCGGGAGAGCCCGCCTCCGGCGGTCGCGATCCAGACGGTGCCGTCGGGCCGGGCCACGACCGATCGGACGGTGTCGCTCCCCAGACCCTGGGCCTTGGTGATCCTCGCCTCGACCTTTCCGTCTTTCCACCGCGTCACGCCGGCGCCCGTCGTGCCGATCCAGAGGCTGCCGTCCGATCCCACGCTCAGCGAGCGCAGCTCCTTGGTCCCGAGCGCCCCGCCGCCCACGGGGGTGAACACGCCGCCCTCGAAGCGGAAGAGGCCGTCCCCTCCGCCCGACGCGATCCAGACCGCGCCGTCGCGGTCCGGCTGGATCGACCAGACGCTCGCGTCGGCGAGGCCCTTCGGGACCTCGGGAAGCTCGAAGCGGCCGTCCCGGAACCAGAGGATGCCGCCTCCGGAGAGGCCGGCCCAGATCGTGGCGTCCGGTGCCTCCCACAGGGACAGGATGGAGCTCCGTTTCATGCCGGGCGCCGTGCGCGGGTCGTACGACTGGAAGCGCACCCCGTCGAACCGCACCAGCCCTTCCTGGGTCCCGAGCCAGAGGTACCCGCTCCGGGATTGGAGCAAGGCCTGGACTGTGTTCTGGGGGAGCCCCTGCTCCGTCTGCCAGACGTCCAGGATGTACTGGGTGATGGGCTTTCGCGAATCGAGCGCGGCGGCCGGAGAGCCGAGCAGCAGAAGGCCGCCGAGCATGAGCCCGGCTCTCGAGGCGAAGGCTCTCAACGCGGCGAGATGATAGCCGTTCGTCGGCGGGGGACCGGTCTCGGAGGTCTCGGCGAGGCTACCGGGAGAGGATCACGAAGTGGCCCCGCCGGTTCTGGGCCCAGGCCGCGTCGTCATGCCCCGGGCTGAACGGACGCTCCTTGCCGTACGAGACGATCTGGACCCGGCCGCCGTCGATCCCGAGCGACACCAGGAACTCCTTCACCGCCGACGCGCGCCGCTCTCCGAGCGCCAGGTTGTACTGGGCCGTTCCGCGCTCGTCGCAGTGCCCCTCGACGAGGATCCGGACCGTCGGGTTCCTGCGGACCCATTCGGCGTTGACTCCCACGACGTCACGCTGCTCCGGCGACAGCTCGGCCTTGTCGAGCTCGAAGAACACGTCCTTCAGGTAGCCGCCCGGAGGGGGCGTGGTGTCCTTCGCTCCGGCGCCGCGGTCCTCGCTGAAGACCTTCCCGTCGTCGGCGGAGACGTCGGTCGTGCCCGGCTCCTTGCTCCCGGCGGTGGAGACCGGGTCGGGAGACGCCGCCGTCACCGGTGGAGACGAGGGCTTCGACGAGCAACCGGCCAGGGCGGTGGCCAGGGCGAGGGAAAGGACGAGCCTCTTCATGTGGGGTCTCCTGCGTGACGGTCGCCGGGCCGGATTGTACGGCGCCCCCGGTAGACTCGCGGCCGTGTCGGTCGTCAGGCGCCTCGTCGGGGTCCTCGTGCTGCTCCTCGGGGCGGCGACGGTCGTCTTCTTCCTGATCCACCTGATCCCGGGAGACCCCGCGGCCGCCATGCTGGGAGAAGGGGCGGCGCCGGCCGACGTCGCCGCCCTGAAGAGCCAGCTGGGTCTGGACCGCCCGATCGCCGTCCAGTACGGAACTTGGCTGCGGGGGCTGGCGCGGGGCGACCTCGGGTCCTCCATCCTGACCCGCCGCAAGGTCTCGGCCGAGCTACTGCGTGCCCTGCCGGCGACGGGGGAGCTGGCCCTCGCCGCCTTCGGCGCCGCGCTCCTGTTCGCCGTCCCGGCGGGCCTCCTCGCCGCCTACCACCGCGGCCGCACCGCCGACCACGTGCTGCGAGCCGTCTCGCTGGTCGGCGTCTCGACTCCGAACTACGTCTCGGGCCCGCTGCTCGTCCTCGTCTTCTCGATCTCGCTCGGGCTCCTGCCCGTTTCGGGCCGCGGCACGCGCGGCGCCCTCCTCCTGCCCGCCGTCACGATGGGGCTCGCGCTGGCCGCCCTCCTGTCACGGATGGTCCGTGCTTCCGTCGCCGAGGAGCTGTCGCGCCCGTACGTCCTGGCGGCGCGGGCGCGAGGCGAAGGGCGGCTCGGATCGACGCTCCGGCACGCGGCGCGAAACGCGCTCCCGCCGGTGCTGGTGGTGGCAGGTCTCCAGTTCGGATCGCTCCTCACCGGCGCCGTCGTCACCGAGACGATCTTCTCGTGGCCCGGGATCGGCCGGCTCCTGGTGCAGGCGATCCAGCGGCGCGACTACCCGGTGGTCCAGGGGTGCGTGCTCTTCATCGCCTCGGTCTACGTGCTGGTGAACGCGGCGGTGGACGCGGCCGCCGCCGCGCTCGATCCGCGGGTGGCGCTCCGGAGGGAGGGATGAGCGTCGGCGCGCGGCTCTCCGGGCTCTTCCTCGCGCTCGCGATCGGCGTCGCCGTTCTCGCCCCGCTCGTGCCGGGCGACGGCGCGACCCGGATCGACCTGACGCGGCGCCTGGTCCCGCCCTCGGGCGCCCCACCGCTCGGGACCGACGAGCTGGGACGGGACATCCTGCGGCGGCTCCTGCGGGGGACGAGCGTCTCGGTGGGCGTGGCCGGCGCGGCGGTGCTCCTGTCGGCGGTCGTCGGCACCACGCTCGGGCTCCTCTCCGGCGAGCGGGGCGGGCTCGTCGACGCCTCGATCCGCCGGCTCATCGATCTCGTCCTGGCTTTCCCGGGCCTCCTCCTGGCCGTCGCTCTCGCGGCGGTGCTGGGGCCCTCCGCGGTGAATACCGTCGTCGCGCTCACGGCGGTCGGCTGGGTGCCGTACGCACGCCTGGCGCGCGGGGAGGCGCGACGGGTCGCGACCCTCGACTTCGTGGCCGCGGCGCGTGCGGCCGGCGCGGGGCGGTCGCGGATCCTGTTCCGGCACCTCCTTCCCAACGTCGCGGCGCCGCTCGTGGTCCAGGCGACGCTGCACCTCGCCGGCGCGATCCTGGCGGAGTCGGCGCTGTCGTTCCTCGGCCTCGGCGTGCCGCCGCCCGCGCCGTCGTG
>CAYLNK010000317.1:0-7789 GCA_964384675.1 uncultured Holophagales bacterium
GCCTCGAGCGCCGCGGCCACGGCGCGCTCGGGCGCGGCGTCGACCTCCTCCCGGCGCGTCTCGCGCAGCTCGGCCGGCCAGCCAATGCCGCGGCCGGTCAGGGGGGAGCCGACGTGCCAGTCGGAGGACTGCAGGAGGACGAGCGGACGCAACGGCCTCAGGATAAAGGAGTGCCCCCCGGAGGGAGGGCGCGGGGAGGCGCTACTCCTTCTCCTTCGCGCCGTCGCCGTCGTGCACGACGCTGGTGATGGCGCTCCGCGTCATCTTCACCTTCAGCGTGTCCGCGATCTTCACCCAGACGACCTGGTCTTCGATCTGTGCCACGGTGCCGTAGATGCCGCCCTGGGTCAGCACGCGATCGCCCTTCTTGAGAGCCGCGAGCATCTCCTTCGTCTGCTTCTGCTGCTTGCGCATCGGCGCGAGCAGCACGAAGTAGAAGATGGCGAACATCGCCGCGTACGGGATGAGCTGGATCAGGCCAGCCGCGCCGCCGCCGGGGGCGGCCTGCTGGAGAAGCCACGTGGTCATCGGGGGTCCTTTCCGCCGAGGCGGGCCAGCGTCTCGGCGGCCCATCCGGCGAAGCGATTCGCGGCGAGAGCCTCCCGGATTCCCCTCATCAAGTCAAGGATCGCCCGGAGGTTGTGGATCGTCAGCAGCGTCGCCGCCGTCGGCTCGCCGAGGAGGAAGAGGTGCCGGAGGTAGGCGCGCGAGTAGCGTCCGCACGTCTCGCAGGCGCACCAGGGATCGGGCGGGGCGAGGTCCTCCCGGTAACGCGCGTGCTTGATCGCCAGCGTCCCGTGCGAGGTGTAGAGGAGCCCGTGCCGCGCGGCACGCGTCGGCAGGACACAGTCGAACATGTCGAAGCCGTGGAGCACCGCGTGGACGAGGTCGTCCGGGCGCCCCACGCCCATGAGGTAGCGGGGACGCTCCCGCGGGAGGAGCGGGCCCGTCGTCTCCACCATCGCCCGCATCAGCTCCTTCGGCTCCCCCACCGAAAGGCCGCCGCACGCCATCCCCTCGAAGCCGAGCGCCGAAAGGGTCCCGGCGCTCTCGGCCCGGAGGTCCTCGAGCATCCCCCCCTGCACGATCCCGAACTGCGCGCCGCGGCCGTGAGCCCCGCCCCGCCACGCCTCGAACGCGGCACGCCCCCGCGCGGCCCAGCGGTGAGTGAGGTCCATCGAGACCCGGGTCTCCTCGCGCGTCGCCGGGTACGGCGTGCACTCGTCCAGCACCATGGCGACGTCGACGCCGAAATCGCCCGCCTGCAGCTCCACGGCGCGCTCCGGCGTCAGCAGGTGCGCCGAGCCGTCGATGTGGCTCCGGAACAGCACGCCCTCCTCCGACATCCGGCGGTTCGCGGCGAGCGACATCACCTGGTAGCCGCCGGAGTCGGTCAGGATGGGCCTCGCCCAGCCGGTGAACCGATGCAGGCCGCCCAGCTTGCGGAGCGTCTCGCCACCCGGCCGCAGCATCAGGTGATAGGTGTTCGCGAGGACGATCTCGGCACCGGACGCCTCGACGTCGCTCCAGCGGACGGCCTTCACGGTTCCGGCCGTCCCGACCGGCATGAACGCCGGCGTCTCGACCGTCCCGTGATCCAGCGTCAGCCGGCCGCGGCGGGCCGCTCCCTCGCGTCCGAGGAGCTCGAAGCTCAGCACGCCGTGAAGCTCCGGGGACGCCGGCTCAGACGCCGCCGCGGATCGACAGGACGACGCCGAGGGAGCTCTCGTCGGGACGGTAGACCGCCGCCGCGTCGACCTTCAGGACAGCCGCGCTGAGGCCGATGCCGGCCGAGAAGAGCTTCGTCTTGTCGGGCGACTCGAGGTTCACCGAGAGGCCTCCGCGGATCGAGATCGGGCCGAGCGCGAACTCCGCGCCCCCTCCGACGAGCCGGGTCTTGACGCCGTCCGCGAGCGATTCCGCCGCCTCGACGTCGTAGTCCGCCGCCAGGGTGAGCCGGACCACGGGGATCGACACGGCCGCTCCGACCCGCGACTGCCGGCCCAGGAGGACCGAGCGATTCCGGTCGGGGGCCGGCGTCCCGGTCTCGTCGTCGAACGGGAACTCGGGCCGGTTGAAGTACTTCACGACGCCGCCCAGACGCACCGGCCCGAGCGCCACCAGGGCGCCCACGTCGCCGGAGAGCTTGGTCGAGGTGCGCTCCGAGCCGGTCACCGCGCGGCGCGCGAGCTCGAGCGCGTTGCCCACCTCGGTCGTGAAGATCGACTCCTCCTTCGAGTACGTCGTGCCGCGCAGGAGGTGCACCGTCCCGCCCACGACGACGCGCCCCGACGCGAAGCGGAAGGCCCGGCTCACCGAGATCGCCTGCACCGAGAGCCCGCGGAACGCCACCGCCGACGTGTTGTTCGCCCAGCTCGTCGCCGGGTCGCTGCCCGTCTTCACGTGGACGGAGTCGATCCGGGCGGTGACACCGCCCCACGAGATCTGTCCCAGGGCGAGCCCCCAGCCCTTCGACGTGCCCGCGCTCATCAGCCGGCCGTCGCCCGTGATCCCGTTGCCGGGCTCGGTCAGAGTCCGGAACGCCGCCAGCACGGACGCGGCGTTCGACCCGGCCGCGAGGCTGACCGGGTTGACGCCGGAGACGTCCTTCAGGCGATCGATGAAATCGCCGCTCTCGGACGCGACGAGCCCGACGGACGCGGCCGCCACGAGCTTGCTCTCGGGCAGCGTGGCCGGGTTGTCGACGAAGCTCCCGGCGTCGCCGAGCGCGACGGACGCGCCGCCGAGGGCCACGGAGCGGGCCCCGAACGGGACGAAGGAGAGCTGCGCGGCGGCGGGAGCGGCGACGAGAACGGCGAGGAGGGGCGCGAGTCGAGCGGCGAACGGCATCGGACGCAGTGTAGACGCATGGAGGCGAGCCGCTCTCCAGGCGTCTTTTCCGCGCGCTTTCGACGTTGACCGACCGGGACCCCGATGCTATGTTCCGGCCGCTTTTTTCCCCGAAAACGCCGGACGGATTGAAGAAGGTGACGTGCGGTTTCGGGGAGAAAAACTCGAGGGTGTGAATGCCGGATCTGGGACAGAAACATACATGCTTCAAGTGCGGAGCGAAGTTCTACGACCTGAAGCGCACGCCGGTGATCTGCCCGAAGTGCGGGGCGGATCAGAAGGACGCGCCTCCGCTCCCCACCTCGCCAGCGGTCCTGGCCGCCGCGCGGCGGGCCCGGCGAGACGAGTTCGCCGATCCGGATCTCTTCGATCGCAACCGCGACGACGAGGAGGCCGCAACCGGGGCCGAGCCGGCCGAGGAGGCCGCCAAGGGGATCGAGGACGAGGAGCTGCCGCTCGGTGAATCGCCCACGCTCGAGGGGGCCGACAGCGAGAGCGAGGACGACTACTGACGATGGAGCGATCGGGAATCCCGTCACGCGGGTTTCCCTTCCTCCCCTCGCCTGCTTCGCTGAAGGCCGGCGCGTGAAGTCCATTTGAAGTCCGTGTTCGTGGCGATCGGGCTCGGAGGGAACCTGGGGGACCCGGCCCGGACCTTCCTCGACGCCCTCGAGGCGCTGGCCGGCGACGTGACGGCGATGCGGATCTCGAGCCTCTACCGGACCGAGCCCATCGGCGGGCCACCACAGCCCGACTACCACAATGCCGTGGCGGTGGGGAGCACGCTCCTGTCTCCGACGGAGCTCCTCGCCCGCCTCCTGGCGCTGGAAGCTCGCGCGGGGCGCACCCGGACCGGGTCCCGCGACGCGCCGCGCCCGCTCGACCTCGACCTCCTCCTCTACGGCGCCATCACCCTGGCCGTGCCCGGACTGACGGTGCCGCACCCGCGCCTGGCGTACCGCCGCTTCGCGCTCGCGCCTCTCGCCGAGCTGACGCCCCGCCGGGTCGTGCCGGGAACGGGACGCACCGTGGCCCGCCTTCTCCGCGAAGCGCCTCCGGCCCGCGTCATCCGGGCCGGGCCGCTCGGCCCCCGGCCTACAATCGACCGCGCCGCACGTTGACTTCAGAGACGAAGCTCCGACCCGACCTCCGACGCGAGCCGAGATGAGCCCGTCGAAGGAGATCCGCGCCCCCGGAAGCAGCGGCGCGAGCGGCGTCCGGCGGATGAGCGCTCTCCGCCTGATCCCCGTTCCCAATGCCGCGCTCGGGACCCAGCTCTTCCTGCGGAGCCTCTCGGTGCTCACGGTCGCCCTGCTCGTCTTCGGCGGGCTCGACGCGATCGAGGCCTCCCGCTCCCGTCGCGAGGGGCGTCGGGACGCGGCCGAGGCGAGGCTCTCCGGCCTCGAGACGCGGGTCGTGGAGACCGCAGACCGGGCGATCGCCGCCGCGCGAAGGCTGGGAGCCGACGGCATCGTGGTCAGGGCCGCGCGGAAGCTCGCGCTCGCCCGCTCCGCCACCGACCGCCCGGCCCCCTTCACGGACGGCGAGCGGGCCGTCCTCAACAACCGGCTCGCGCCTCACTTCGCGCTCGAGCCGGGCGGCGAGGCTGCCCGTTTCCTGAAGGAACGCACCGGCCTCTTCCCGTACCTCCTCGGCTTCTCCCTCACCGAGGCGAGCGGCGTGCTGGTCACCTCGACCGAGCCACCCCGCGACGCCGTCCGCGCCTCGGAGGAATGGTGGCGCCGGGCGATCTCGGACGGCCTCGACGTCTCCCTGGGCGGCCCGGGGACCTCGGTTCCTCGTGGCGCGATGTCGGTGGCCGTGGCCGTCGACGACCCGGCCGACCGGCAGCGCCTCGGTGTCCTCCAGCTGGTCGTCTCCCTCGACGCCCTCCGCGCGGCGAGCGGCGACGGTGTCGCGCGCCTCTCCGCATTCGACCGGGCGGGACGGCCTCTCGAGACCGCCAACGGCCAGCCGCTCCTGGCGGACGACCCCGTCCTTTCCCCGCTCGCGACGGCGGCTGCCGGGACGATCCGCCTGGCGTTCCTCCGGAGCGGACACGACGTCGTGGCCAGGCGCCTGGACGGCGCTCCGGGCCTCAACGGCTGGTGGGTGGCCGTCGCGATGCCCGATCCCGGCGCCGGGCCCCTGGGATCGTCGCTCGCCCGGCGGGGGTTGCTCCTCCTGCTCCTGCTCGCCGCCGCCACGGCATTCATCCTCCCGACCCTCCGCCGCATGACGGCCGACCTGACGGCGCTCGTCGAGTACGCGCGGCGCACGGGAGCCGGAGACACGGCGGCCATCCCTCCCCACGTCCGCCGCAGCGACGAGATCGGGGCGCTCGGGAGCGCCCTCGTCGGCGCGCTCGAGGGGCTCCGCTCCTCCCGCGTCGAGCTCGAGCGCGGGAAGAAGTCGCTGGAGGAGCGCGTGGAGGCCCGCACCAGCGAGCTCGCCCGGCTGAACCAGGAGCTCAAGAAGCGCGCCGAGGAGCTCGCCGCCGCGTCCCGCAGCAAGGACGAGTTCCTGGCCAACATCTCCCACGAGCTGCGCACTCCGCTCAACTCCATCATCGGGCTCACCCAGATCGTGAGGGACGGCCTCGCCGACACACCCGAGGAAGCGAACACCTTCCTCGACCAGGTCCTCCACTCGTCGAGGCACCTCCTGACCTTGATCAACGACGTCCTCGACCTCGCGAAGCTCGAGGCCGGCAAGGTCGAGCTGACCCTCGAGCCGCTGGACGCCGGCGAGGTCGTCGAGGAGGTGCGGAAGATCGTGGAGCCCCTCGCCCGGCAGAAAGGCCTCGCGTTCGAGCTTTCGGTCGCCTCAGGGATCCCCACGGCGCGCGCGGACCGGGTCCGCCTCCGGCAGGTGCTCGTGAACGTCGCGCAGAACGCCATCAAGTTCACGGAGACGGGCCACGTCCACGTGCGCGTCAGGACCAGCGACGGACGCCGAAAGCTGCTCTTCGAGGTCGAGGACACCGGGATCGGCATCCCCGAGGCGAAGCGCGCCCTCGTCTTCGAGAAGTTCATCCAGGCCGAGGCCGGCACGACCCGACGTTTCGGCGGGACCGGGCTGGGCCTCCCGATCAGCCGGCTCCTCGTCGAGGCGATGGGAGGGGCGATCGGGATCGAGTCGGGCGCGAACGGCGCCGGGACGCGCGTCTGGTTCACTGTCCCGACGCCAGGCCTCGAAGGGCGCTGAAGTAGTCGGGGGGACCTCCGAGGCCGGTCCCCCCGTGCCCCCCTTGGCCGGGTCCGCTCCCCCTTCCGGGGACCTCCGAGGCCGATCCCCCGTGCCCCCCTTGGCCGGGTCTAGTCGGAGGGTACCGGCCCCGCCTCGGTCAGGATGAGGAACCCGTCCCGTGGGATCGTCTCGAAGAGCGAGCCGAGCGCTCGTGGTGCCTCGTCCGCGCGGAGCTTGCTCGCGGTCGCGAGGACCAGCGCCGGCACGCCCGCGTTCCGCGCGGTCTCCAGCAGCGCGCGCGTGCCGACCTTGTTGACGAGCGCGTCGACGTGCACCGCGTCAGCGCCGACGAGGACGATCGGGCTGCCGACGTAGCCCGCGGGCCGGCGCGTGGCGGCCTCGGGAGGAACGAGCGACAGGAGGAGCAGGTCGTCGCACGCGCGACAACGGATGCCGGCCTCGGCGAGCTCGCGGGCCAGGCGAGCCCCCTCGGCACCGGGCCGGCTCTCCGCCACCAGGACGCAGAGCCGCCGGCCGGACCGGTGCAGATCACCGAGCACCGAGGCCACCGTCCCGCTCTTGGAGAGCGTGAAGACGAGGAGGTCGCCTTCGGGGAGGTGAGGCAGCACCACCGACGAGAGCCGCTCCCCGCGGGCGTGCCGCTCCTCGCGGCGGCGCGCGACGAGCCCCGCCAGGGCCGCGGCCGGCTCGATCATCAGGCCGATCGGCTCGATGTCACGCGCGAGCGCCACGAGGTTCGCCATCTGCGGGAACCGCTCCCGAAGGCGGACCGGTAGCGACGCCGCCAGAGCCGCGGCGTCCTCGGGCGAGGCGCCGGCGAGAGCCTCGAGGATCTGGCCCTCCACCTCCGAGGCGCCGGAGACCGAGTCGTCGAGCGCCCGCTCGATGGCCGCTACCGCTTCGTCCATGCCGAAAGCAGCGCCCGGGCGTCCTCCTGGGCCTTGTGGTCCTCCACCGGGGAGGAGGTCGAGGGCGTCTCCGCGATCAGCGCCTCCAGGGCCTTCCTCGCCTGGTCCCGGTTCGCCTTCTCGTACTCCCACATCGCCTCCGCGAGATACAGCCTGTTGATCATGCTCCGGGGCGCTTCCTTCACCGCGAGCCTCAGGTACTTGAGCGCGTCGTCCCGCGAGGCCCATCCCGTGAAGAACGGTACGGACGGCGTCTGGTGGTGGAGGCGCCCCAGCACACGGTAGCCGGCGGCGTCCTCGAACCTCGGGTCGAGCGCGATCACCGCCGTCGCGTAGTCGCGGATCTTCCCCGCGGCCCCCTTCTTCACCGCCTGGGACTTCCCGAAGACGAGCGCCCACTTCCCCCAGTCGATCGAGGCCCAGAGGAAGCACTCGGTCACGGCGACGTCTCCCTTGAAGAGCGGGGCCAGCTGCACCGGCGAGGCGTTCTCGAAGGAGCGCTTCTCCTTCTGCCCCGCCGCTTTCCGGATCAGGGCCAGCGCCTCCTCGCCAACGACCTTGCCATCGTCGAAGATCTTCTTCTGCGCCTCGGTGTCCTTCGTCGTGTGCTCCCCCTTGAAGTAGAGGGCCCGCATCAGGCGCCAGCGCGCTTCGAGCGACGGCGGATCGGCCTCGAGCGCCTTCCGGTAGGCGGCGATCGCCTCGTCGACGGGGCCGGCGACGGCCGTCCCTCCGCTGGAGCCCTCGGCTCGCCGGTCCCAGGCGGCGTCGCCGGCGGAAAGCGCGCTCTCGGCCGGCGACGGGACCGGCGAGCTCGTCGC
>CAYLNK010000318.1:0-7787 GCA_964384675.1 uncultured Holophagales bacterium
CGGGCCGGCTCGCTCCGCGGCGCGACGGGCGTCTTCGCCGCCAAGCTCGCCTGGTGCGCGGGGGCGGCGTCGTGAACCCCCGCATCGCGCTGACGCACTTCGCGACCGACCGCTGCAACGCCCGCTGCGGACACTGCTTCAACGGCACCGAGCTGAACCGCGGCGCCCGCCTCCTCGACGACGTCGAGCTCGCCGCGCTCGGCGAGCACGGCTTCGACACGGTGAGCCTCTCGGGCGGAGAGCCGTTCCTGCGGGCCGACCTCGCGCGCGTGGCCGCGCTCCTGACCCGTGGCGACGCCGACCTCTTCGTGCCGACGAACGGGCTCCAGCCGGAGCGGACGGCGGAGGAGGTGGGTCGCCTCCTCGGCGGTCCGGGCCGGGGGGCGATCGTCGTGTCGGTCTCGCTCGACGGCCCGCCCCGTGTCCACGACCGCTTCCGCGGCGTGCCGGGGGGCTACGACCGGGCCGTCGAGACGCTGCGGCTCCTGGCGCCGCTGAAGAGCGGAAGCCGTCGCCTCAGGCTGAAGGTCGGAACGGTGCTGTGCGACGAGACCGTCGGTTCCCTGTCCGAGCTCCTCGACGCCGTGCTCACGATCGACGGCGTCGACTTCCACGACATGGAGATCCTGCGCGGGGAGCCGCTCCGGCCCTCGCTTGCGCCGCCGTCCGTCGCCGAGCTCGACGTGCTCAAGCCGGCGATCTTCCGGGCGTGGGCGCGCTACGCCTTCTTCGGGCGCCGGCGCCCGTTCGCGTCGCGGCTCGCGCTCGCTCTCAAGAAGTACGTCTTCGAGCTCCACCTCGAGACGCTCCGGAGCGGGCGGCAGCCGATCCCGTGTCTGGCCGGCGAGCGGAGCGTCGTGGTCGGGGACGACGGCGCCGTCCGTTTCTGCGAGCTGCGCGAGCCGATCGGGAGCGTGCGCGAGGCTTCGCTCCCGTCGCTCCTGTCGTCCGAGACCGCTGCGGCCCAGCGGCGGAGCATCGCGCGTGGGGACTGCCGCTGCACGCAGTCGTGCCAGCAGCAGCGGAACGTCCTCGCGAGCCCGCGGGTCTGGCCCCACGTCGCTCGCTACGCGGCGAGGGAGGCCTTCGGCGTGCCGCGGCTCAGCGCGGTCGGGGTGCGGGAGAGGCCATGACGATCCGGAATCCGACGTTCGGCAAGCTCGTGTCGGGCGGATAGGAGAACCGGTTCGCCGAGCGGCAGAGCCGGAGCGGCGAGTCGAACGCGCCGCCCCGGATGACGCGCTCGGTGCCCGTCGCGGGCCCGGTCGGGTCCCGCTGGGCCTCGGGCCCGAACGGCGCGTACCAGTCCTGCACCCACTCCCAGACGCCTCCTTCGAACGACCCGAAGTCGCGCTGTCCCGCGGGTGTCGCGCAGTAGGCGAACCCGATGTACGCGCCAGCGCTGCACGGTGTGCAGCCGTCGTCGTCGCATCCCAGGAGATCGCCCTGGGGGAATCGTGTCGTCGTCCCGCGCCGCGCGGCCACCTCCCACTCCGCCTCCGTGGGCAGGCGCATGAGGCCACCCCCGGGAAGGTGCTGCGCGAGGAGATACGTGTTGAGCCGGTCCAGGAAGCCACCTGGGCCGGTCACGTCGGTCCACCGGTAGCCAGCAACGGAGACGCTCGAGCGGGTCGCGGGCTGCCCGGTGGTGACGCCGATCCACTCGTCGATCGTCGCCTCGCGCTGCTGGATGAAGTACGGCGCGGTGATCGTCACCTCGTGGCGCGTCTCGTCCGCGTCGCGTCCCCGTTCCATTTCGGGCGAGCCGATGAAGCGGGGGCCCGGCGCGACGCGGAAGAGGGTCGTCGTCGATCCGCCCGGAAGGGGCAGCGACAGGGAGTCGTAGCCGTTCAGGGGCTGCGCGGCGGCGAGCGAGCCATCGCGGGACAGGTCGTCGGTCCGGACGGCGAACGCGAGCAGCTGTCCGGCGGGGACGATGTCGAGGTCGAGGCGGGATCCGTGACGGTCCTCGAGACTTCCCGGGAGGTCAGGGGTGATGAGGCCGGCGCCCGGCGGGACGGCATACGTCGCGATCGCGCGAGTGGCGCCGCCGTCCTCCACGATCGACGCGGTGACCGAGAGGGGCGTCTGGCCGGGATTGAAGAGGCCGAGCTCCGTCACGCCGTCGGCGAACGGAACGGTCTGCCGGCTCCCGAAGGTGCTCGTGGACGCGCCGACGGCCGACACACCGGTTCCGTCCTCGAGACGGGTGCGGCTCGAGGAGACGAGCGTCCTGTCGCGTCCCGCGATCTTCGCGGGCGTGATGACGAGCATCCCGGCGCCGCCGAAGGTGCGCGCCGCGTCGTCGAAGGCGAGGGTCTGGCCGGCGGTGAGCACGTAGAACTCTTCCCGCCCCGGCGTTCCCGAGGTCGTGAGGAGGCGGATCGTCACCGCCTGAGTCGACGATTCCACGTTCACGATCCGGACCTCGGTGCGTCCTTCCGGCGGTACGGGCAGGAAGGCGGCTCCCGACAGCGCGGCCGACGCAGGCACGTAGGCGAAGTCGCCGGTCCGGTTCGCGATCACGGTGGCGTACCCGGTGATGCGCGCGCCCCCGGTGGTCGCGCGGAGCGTGACGCGCCCCTCGGCCTCGCCCGACACCCCGAGCGCGCTGAACACATCGTCGATCTGGCGGTGTCCGTACGCGGGCAGGTCGTAGGTGCGGCTGGCGCGGACGCCGCCCGAGGCATCGAGGAGGGTGACCTCGACCGACGTCCGCCCTCCCGTCGTCTCGCAGAACGCGACGTTCGTGCGGAGCTCGGACGAGGCCGCCAGGTGGGGGAGGTGCAGCAGCGTGTCGGACCCGGCCGCCGACAGGAACGAGACGGCGGGGACGAACTCGCCGTACCTCGCGCCGTCGGCGCGGCGTGCGCTGGTACGGCTGGTCGCGAGCACCTCTCCCGGGTTCGCGCGGACCTCGAGCCAGCCGGCCGCCTGCTCGAGGCCGAAGGTGGTCGCGAGCACGTCGGACAGGGTCACCAGTCCGGCGGGGGCGATGGTCATGCTCCGGCTCGAGCGGCTCGGGGAGGGCCCGGTCGTGGTGAAGACGATCTCGACCTCGGTCGTCGCGAATCCCGGATTGAGGAGCCGGAGATCGGTCTGGAAGAAGGCGCCGTTCCGTCCCTGCGCGTGGGCGGCCGCCGGGACGACGAGGGTCTGCGGCTCGCCGGCGCAGCCGGAGAGGCAGCGGAGCGACACGTCGTAGCCCTTGCCGGGGCCGTAGGCCTCGCCCTCCTCGAGGATCTCCACGGCGGGGGCCGCGTAGACGCCGTATCCGAGCACGAGCCGCGAGGCGCCGGGACCCGCGCCGCCTCCGTGATCCTCGGCGGTGACCGTGAACGTCCCGGTCTGGTACGAGCCGTAGCAGGGCCCTCCCGTGCATTGCCAGAGACGGAGCCTCGTGTCCGCTCCGCCGCGGATCGCCGAGGTCTCGACGGCGTAGACGCCCGGGTATCTCAACGAGCCGAGGCTCACCCAGTCGACGTCGCAGTGCTCGTGCGTTTGCGTCTGATCGAGGAGGAGGCCCTTGGCCTGGGTCCTGACGTCGTCCGGTTCGTATGGGTCGTCCACGCATACCCCGTCATCGGCGCCCGGTCCGCGACCCGCGAGGGCGAGAGCGAGGAAGCCGGACCCGACGAGGACGCTCCAGCGGTTCATGGCTCCATTCCTCTTTCAGCGCGGCGACGGGGCCGGCGACCCGACCACGATCCGGAATCCGAGGTTGCCCTGCCGGTCGTCCGGCGGGTACGCGAATCGGTTCGCCGAGCGGCAGAGGCGGAGCGGCGAATCGAAGCCGCCGCCCCGGATGACTCGCTCGGCCCCAGTCTCGGGTCCCTTCGGATCGATCTCGGCGGCCGGTCCGAACGGGGCGTACCAGTCGGACACCCACTCCCAGAGGCCGCCGAGGAACGTCCCGGTCTGCCGCTGTGACGTGGCGGTCCCGCAGTAGTTGAACTCCACGTAGGTGTCGCACGGCACGCAGCCGTCGTCACAGCCCAGGAGGTCTCCCTGCCAGAAACGGGTCGAGCTCCCGGCGCGCGCCGCGATCTCCCATTCGGCCTCGGTCGGCAGGCGAACGAGGTCCGCGCCCGGCAGCCTCTGCGTGCGCAGATGCGAGTTGAGCTTTTCGAGGAAGCCGCCCGGCCCGGATATGTCGGTGAAGCTCGCACCGGCCTTCGGGTCGAAGGATGAGGTCGGCCTGCCGCTCATGACGGAATCCCAGTCCCGGCTCGTGACCTCGCGGTCCTGGATGTAGTACGGGGCCGTCACCGTCACGAGGTGCTGCTCCTCGTCGGCGTCGCGACCGCGCTCCGTTCCGGGTGAGCCTATCGCCCGGGTGGTGGGCGGGACCCGGGTGAGGGTCGTGACCCAGGCGCCCGGCATCGACAGGCGGATCGTGTCATAGCCCTCGAGCGGGATGGCCGCGGTGGCCAGGGTGTCGTTCGAGCGCGAGTCCGTGGCGGCGACGAGGTAGGAGACGACGGGCCCCGTATTGAGCTGCCGCGGAATGCCGAGATCGATGTCGAGCCGGGCGCCCGCCCGTTGCTCGGGGGTTCCAGGCAGCTCGAATACGGCGGTGCCGCGCAGAGGCGCGAGGGTGGTCGTCACCGGGAGACCGAGCGTGGCGCCCCCCGGCTCGACCAGGCTCATGGTCAGGCTGAGGCCCCGGTCGTTTGGGTTGAAGACGTGGAGCGAGGTCGCGCCGTCGGCGACCGGCACCGTGTAGCGGTTCGCATACGAGCCCGATATCGGCGGGCTCACCGGCACCGAGAAGCCGGTCCCGTCCTTTCGCCGCGTCCGGGCCACGGCGACGAGCGGGCTGACCTTGCCGGCGATCGCCTGGGGCGTGATCAGGAGGACGCCGGAGCCGTCGAAGGCGGACGTGGCATCGTCGATCCGGAACGTCCCCCCGGTGGGCACGAGGTACGTCACGTCCTTGGCGACCGCGGCCGAGGTGCCCGGCAGAAACCTCATCGAAACCTGCTGGGGGAAGGACTCGAGGTTCACGATGCGGACCGCCGTCTCCCCGTCCTCCGCGATGGGGAGCGAAAGGGTGTCCGTTCGCGCGGCCTGGGCGGAGACGTAGGAGTAGTCGCCGGTCTCGTTGTCGACCACCGTGGCGAAGCCGGTGATCCTCGCGGCGCTCGACATCGCCCGGAGGGTGACGCGGGCCTCCTCCAGGTCCGTCGCGCCGAGCTCCGCGAAGACGTCGTCGAGCTGGCGATGCCCGAAGGGCGGGAGCTCGTAGACGCGGCTCGCGCGCAGCTTCCCGGCGGGGTCGACGAGGCCCACCTCGACGCCGGTGCGGCCGCCTGTAACCTCGGCGAAGCCGACGTTGCTTCGCCAGGACGGGGTACGGAGCAGGTGCGGCAGGTGGAGCATCGTCTCGGGACCGGCGGCGGCCCCGTACGGGATCGCCGGGATCACCTCGCCGAACGTCGGTCCATTCTCTCGTGAGGTGTACGTGCGGCTCGTGGCGACGACCTGATCGCTGGAGGGCCTGATCTCGAGCCAGCCGAAGGCCGCCTCGAGGCCGAACGTCCCGGCGAGCACGTCGGGAAGGAGCGCCGTCTGGTTCGGGCCGATCGGGACCGTACGACGGAGGCGCTCCGGCTGGGGTCCCGACGTCGTGAAGATCAGCTCGACCTCGAGCGTCGCGAACGCGGGGTTGAAGAGACGGAGATCGGTCCGGAAGAAGGACCCGCTCTTTCCGCGCAGGCGTGTGACGGCCGGCAGGATCGATTCCCTCCCGGCGCCGGGACAGCCGAGGAGGCAGCGGAGCGAGACGTCGTAGCCCTTACCGGCGCCGTACGTCTCGCCCTCCTCCAGGATCTCCAGGGCGGGGTCGTAGAGCCCGCCAGCGCCCGTCACGACGAGGCGCGAAGCTCCCGGTGTCGCGCCGCCCCCATGATCCTCCGCCGAGATCGCGAAGGTCCCCGTCTGGTGAGAGCATCCGTAGGTCGTGGCGCAGCGCCACAGACGCAGCCTCGTATCGGCGCCGCCGCGCAGCGCGGTCGTCTCGACCGCGTACACGGCTTGATACTGGAGCGAGGCGAGGCTCACCCAGTCGACGTCGCAGTGCTCGTGCGACTGGGTCTGACCGGACTGGAGGAGCCTGGCCTGAGAGAGGGCGTCGTCCGGCTCGTAGGGGTCGTCCGTGCAGGCGTCGGCGAGGTCCGCCGCGCGATCTCCGCTCAGCGCGGTCCGGGCGGGGCCGAGCCCGGACAGGGTGAGCATCGCGAGGCACGATCCGATGAGGGCGGCGCGGCCCGTCAGGAGACGTCTCATCTCCAAGGTACTGGTCCCGGGTGCCGGCACCTAACGCACGACGTGAGGCGCGATCCCGAAGGGACAGTTCGGTCTATCGTGCCCGCTCTGAGCTACGCGCTCGCGCTCCTGGTGACCGGCGTCGTCGTCCTGCTCCTCGTCGGGGCCGGGGAGCTGGCCGGGATTCCGCCCTCGGCGACCCCATCCCCGCTCGGCGCGATCGCCTTCAGGTGCGTCGTCGGCCTGGCCGTCCTGCCGGGCGCGCCCATCGCCCTCCACGAGCTGCTGGGAATGCGGGTGAGGGCCGATACCGCGGTCGCGATCGGCTCAGCCGGTCTCGTACTCCTCTTCCTCCGGTACCGCCGGTCCCGGCCGAAGCTCGAGCGCGACGAGCTGGTCCTCCTCCTCCTCGCGGCAGGGATCGGCTTCGCGTGCCTGAAGGGCTCGCTCCTCTCCCCGACCTTCCTCGGCCGCGACCCGTGGCCGCACGCGCTCGGGATCCGGTACGTCGCCGACGTGGGCTCGCTCCGGCAGCCCGATCCGTCGTGGCCGACGATCCAGTACGTCGATGCTTACCCGCCCCTCTTCGACGTGCTCCTCTCCGTGCCGGTGACGCTCGCCGGATCGCTCAATCTGCCGGTCAAGGCGTTCAACGCCTTCCTGACCGGTCTCGGCGTCCTGGCGTTCCATCTCCTCGCGACGCGCCTCCTGGACGGGCGGCGCGCGGTCGTGGCGACGCTCTTCTACGCCGCGCTCCCCGGGAACCTGTCGCGGCACGTCTGGGGTCACTCGGTCGCGCTCATCCTCCTCTTCGGCGGCCTCGCCGCGGCGCTCGAGGCCCGAGCCGACCGGCGCTGGGTGTGGCCAGGCGCGCTCTGCCTCGGGGGCGCGCTCCTCGCGGCGCCGAGCCAGGGGATCGTGAACGGGACGCTGCTGATCCTCCTCCTCGCGGTGGGCGCCCGCGCCTCCCGCGAGTGGGGGAAGCGGCTCCTCGCGACCGGCGTCCTGGCGCTCCTCGTCGCCTCGGTCTGGTTCGCCGGCGTGGTGAGGCGGTACGGCACCGACCCGGTGGCGATCACCGCGGCGATGCAGGCGCCGGAGCTGCGCCGGTCCGGCGCAACGGTGGAGGCGATCCGCTCCGGCGCGGCTGATCCGGGCGCGCCGTTCGCCGGCGGGGCTCCGCGCCGCTACGGCCTGGACGACCTGCTGACGTTCCGCCCGTACCGCTTCGTGCTGGAAGCGCTCGGCGAGAAGTCGATGGACGACGTCGTGCCGGAGGGGATCGGCGTCCCGGCGGCGGTGCTGACCCTCCTCTTCGGGGGCCTCCTCGTCGCGGGGCGGGCGGGCGGCCCGGAGCGCCAGGCGCTGGCGCTCTGGTTGGTCGCGGCGCTCGCCGGCCTCCTCGGTCCGTGGTTCGGGCTCCGCTTCTTCCCGTGGCGCTTCTGGCTCACGCTCGCCCCGCTCGTCTGTCTCGCCGCGGCCGACGCCCTCGTCTGGCTCGCGGAGCGCGGCCCAGCACC
>CAYLNK010000319.1:0-7730 GCA_964384675.1 uncultured Holophagales bacterium
GGCGGGTGCGGGCCTTCGAGGCGTTCCGGCGGCGGGTCGGCTCCGGCACGCGGCCCGCCCCGGGACTGGAGCCGGGCCACATCCCGTCGCGCTCTCCGGTCGAGCCGACGATCGCCGTCCTCGTCACGCCGTACGGGCTCCAGCCGTCTCCCGTGGCGCGGGAGACGGAGTTCCAGGTCGGCATCGACCTGGCGGCGCCGCTCGGCGCGGCCGTCGTCGCGTCGGCGGAGGGCGTCGTGCTCTACAGGGGGACGGTGCCCTCGAAGGCGGGAGCGCTCTGGAGACGCCTCGGCAACGTCGTGGTGCTGGCGCACGGCGAGCGGATCCGGACGGTCTACGGGCACCTCGGCAAGATCCTCGTCGCCCCGAAGGGGCGTGTCCGGCGGGGTGATCCGATCGGCCAGGTGGGGCAGAGCGGCTTCGCGGCCGGACCGCGGCTCCACTACGAGGTGCGGCGGCTCGGAGCCGGCGGCCGGTTCGTGCCGGTCGACCCGCGTCTCCACATCCTGGACGTCGACCTGATCACCGCGGAGGAGATCCGGCGCCCCCCGGTGCCCCCCGCCGACGCCGATCTTCCGGCGGGCTTACGGTGAGGCGTCCTCAGGGCGCGAGCGGGATCGAGATCGTGACGTAGGCGGCGACGGGCTTCCCGTCGATGGTGGCCGGCCGGTACTTCCAGCGCGCCACCGTCTTCACGACGAGGGCGTCGAGGGACGGGTCGGCGCTCCGGACCACCTCCGGGCCTCCGACTCGGCCGTCGGAACGCACCGTCGCGAGGACCATGAACGACCCCGTGGAGCCGGAGGCGCGTCGCGGGAACCGCGGCTCGACCGTCAGGGTCCTCTCCGGCTCGGTGAACTCTCCGACCGTGTGCCTCGGGATCGGATGACGTCGCTGGTAGGCGCGGATGTCCCGGAGGAGGTCCTCGGGGACGTGATAGCCGGGGGGGAACGGAGCCAGGGACGAGAAGGAACCCGGCAGGGCGGGGGGCCGGGTGGGCTCCGGAGCGGGCGGCTGCAGGAGGAGGAGCGGGAGCAGGAGCGACCCGTTCATCGAGCCGTCATCCCTGGAGCGCCTCCGCCGCTTCGGCGTCGAGAGTCGCCCCGACCCTCCGGTAGAGGGCCTCGGCCGCCTCCGGCGAGTCCTCCACCGCGGTGAGCCCGAGCCGTCCCTGCTCGGACAGGCCGCTGAGCATGTGGAAGACGACACCGGTCTGCCGGGCGTGGTCGAAGTGGAGGTGGTGGCGGATCGCGATGTCGAAGAGGTCGTCGTGCGAGAGCGCGCGGTAGAGCGGGGACTCCAGGTGGTCCGTCGCGACGTAGTGCTTCGAGCGGCCGCTCGGCGCGGTGAAGACCGCGGTCTCCGGGTCGTAGCGGCCGTCGGTCAGGAACTCCAGCGTCAGGAACGGGTGCGTCGTGCCGCCCTTCCTGAGGTTGATCTCGATGGCCGACACGTGCCAGGCGCCGTCGCGCCGGAACGCCACGAAGTCCACGGCGAAGCGTCCCAGGACGCCGTGCCGCGCCAGGATCAGCCCGATCTTCCGCGCCTCCCGGGTCATGGCCATCGCGTAGGCGCGGTCCGCCGGGAACTTGCAGCCGAGGTAGCTCTGTCCCGACGGACCGCCCAGCAGCTGGTCGTGGGTGGAGAGGAGCTGGAGGTCTCCGAGCGGCGTGATCCGCATCTGGACGCTGGGGCTCCGGAAGTCCTCGCCCGAGAGGCGCTCCTCCACGACGCCCCCGCGCTCGCCGAGCTTCGCGGTGTACGTCTCCAGCGTGGCGGCGGCGTCCTCGAAGCGCATCTCACGGAGCCGTCCGTCGATCGCCGCGGGCTCGGAGGCGTCGCCGGGCGCCGGGAGGTCCGTCAGGTCGACGAGGGCGTTCCCTTCGCCCGAGACCCCCTCGTTCAGCTTCACCAGGGCCTGGCGCAGCCCGGGGTTCGCGGCGCGCAGCGAGCGGAGGGCGCGGACCGCGTCGTCCAGGGACGCGAGGTCCTCGACGCCGGCCGGGAACGGGACGCCCGCCTCGGCGAAGACCTTCCGGCTACCGCTCTTGGTGCCGAGCGGGAAGTGCTTCGGGTCGGCTCCGTACATCGGGATGCCGAGGCGCACCGCGAGCTCGCGCTCCAGCTCCGTCGTGTTGTACGGAATGAGGTGCGCGTGGTCGGGCCTCCCGATCAGCGCGCGGATCTGCGCGAGGAGGCGCGGCCGCTCCAGCAGCTTCAGGCTGAGGGGCTTCAACGATCCGTCCATCGGGGAGACGAACGTGACGCGCTTCTTGGCGTGGCTCGAGATGACGCCCGGCAGGAGGCCGAGGTAGTAGTCGATCACGCTCGGCAGGATCGGGAGCGACGTGACGTAGACCATCCGGGCACGCGACTTCCGGAGGAGGAGGAGGAGGAACAGGAAGCGCTCCTCGTAGGCCTGCAGGGTGAGGCCGGGCGTCGACATGTCGATCGACATCGACGGCACGACCACCATGGTCTGCTCCTCGGGGCTCCGCTGGCTCACCGAGGTGCCGATGAGCCGCCACTGCGGGATGAGCGTCCTCTGCAGCTCGGCGAAGCGGGCGGCGGCCTCTTCGTTGGTCAGACGGGGGGCGGCGGGCGGCTCGGCGGCGTCTTGCATGACGCCGCATTCTCCGTCAACGAAGCCGCTGCTCCAGGAAAAGGGCCCCCGGCACGGGATTGAACGTGTAGGGCGGGATCTCGACGAAGCCCAGCGACCGGTAGAGCGCGAGGGCAGCCTCCATGACCGGCAGCGTGTCGAGCCTCATCCGGGCGTAGCCGATCTCTCTCGCGTGCCGCGAAAGCTCGAGGACGAGCGCCCGTCCGGTGCCGCGCCCGCGCGCCGCGGGACGCGTGTAGAGCCGCTTCATCTCGCACACCCCCGTCTCGGCGAGCGGGTGCAGTCCTACGCAGCCGACGGGCTCGCCCCCGAGCTGCGCCAGCAGGAGCCGGCCGAGCGGGGGAGCGTACGAGCCCGGCAACGAGGCCAGCTCCCGGTCGAAGCCCTGGAAGCAGAGGCTGAACCCGAGCGACGCCGCGTACTCCAGGAAGAGCTCCCGGACGACGGGGAGATCCTCGTCGGCGGCTTCGCGGATCTGAAGCTCCACCGGCCGAGCTTAGCGGGAGTCCTGTAGCCTTGCATCCCGGAGGTGCCGGATGGACCCGCGCAAGGTCGCCCTGGTCGTGGAGTCGTACGAGGAGCTCCGCCCGATCCCGAGGAGCCTCGGGACGACGTTCTACGAGCGGCTCTTCGAGCTCGATCCCTCCCTCCGCGCCCTCTTCAAAGGGAACCTCGACAACCAGGCGTCGATGTTCGTCAGCGCGCTCGGGCTCGCGGTGCTGGGCCTCCGCGACGAGGGGCACATGCCCGCCAGCGTCCAGGACCTCGGGGCCCGCCACCGGGCGTACGGCGTGCCGCCGGCGTCCTACGGGACGTTCCGCGAGGCGTTCCTCTGGGCGCTCGGGAACAGCCTCGGAGAGAGGTTCACACCGGAGCTGAGGGACGCCTGGAGCGAGGCGTTCGAGTCCCTCTCCCGGGTGATGCGCCAGGCGTCGGGGGGCTAGCGGGGCAGCGCGGCTGCCCCGCTTTCCAGGTCCCGCACCGGTCGGATCGCCCCTCGCGCCCCTAAGATCGCGCCGCGATGAAGGCGACGTGGTCCGGAGTCCCCGAGGGAGCGAGCTTCCGCTGGCTGCTGTCGGAGGAGCTCGCGCGCCGCTGCGGCCGGAACCCGCAGTACTCGCTGCGCGCCTTCGCGGCGGCGCTCTCGGTCGACCACGCCACGCTCTCGCAGTGGCTGCGCGGCAAGCGGCCCGTCACCGCGGAGACGATCGAGCGGCTCGGGCCGCGCCTCGGCCTGTCTGCGGAGGAGATCCGGGACCTGGTCTCCCGCGAGCGCCTCTTCCCCGCGCCCGGACCCGAGCGGCCGGAGGTGCGCCAGCTCGCGAGCGACGTCGCGAGCGTGGTGGCCGACTGGTGGCACTTCGCGATCCTCGAGCTCCTGCGGCTCGACTCGTTCCGTCCCGACTCGCGCTGGATCGCCCGCGTCCTGGACCTCGACGTCGACACGGTGAACGTCGCGCTCCAGCGGCTCCTGCGGCTCGGGCTCCTGGAGATGGCCGCCCCCGACCGCTGGGTCGACCGCTCGGGCGACGCGGCCACCTCGGTCGACGGGCTGCCGGCGGCCGCCCTGGAGCGCCTCGTCTCCGAGGCGCGGCGGCTCGCCGCCCAGTCGCTCCGCGACGTGCCGCGGGCGCTGCGCGAGCACTCGACGACGACGATCGCGGTCGACACCGCGCGCCTGGCCGGCGCGTTCGAGCGGATCGCCCGCTTCCGCCGCGAGCTGCTCGAGCACCTCGACGCCGGGGCCGCGCCGAGGGACGACGTCTACCAGCTCGAGATCCACCTCTTCCCGGTCACACGCCTCAACAGGCAGAAGGAGTGAGCATGGGCCGTCCCGTCACGAAGTTCCAGATCCTCGCCAAGGACCCCGACCGCACCGCAGGCTTCTACACGGCGCTCTTCGACTGGCGGGTGAACGCCGACAACGCGCTCGGCTATCGGGCGCTCGAGACCGGCGCCGGACGCGGGATCGAGGGTGGCATCTGGCCGTCGCCGCCGGAAGGCCACGCCTTCGTGCAGCTGTTCGTGGAGGTGGACGACGTCGCCGGCACGATCGCCCGCGCGACCGAGCTCGGGGCCCGGGTCGTCGTCCCGCCGAGCGCGTTGCCCGACGGCGACGAGATGGCGGTGATCCTCGACCCCGAGGGGATCCCCCTCGCGCTGCATCGCCCGGCACGCTAGGAGGCGGCGGGAAACACGGGGGCCTCTTCCTCCGTAGTCGGGGGAGGAGGCCAACTCATGTCGAAGCTCGCCCGCCTCGCGGCGGCCGTCTGGGTCGTGTCGACGCCGCTCCTCGCCCGGGCCGACGCGCCCACGCCGGTGCCGACCCCGAAGCCGTGCTCCGCGCCCGAGTACCGGCAGTTCGATTTCTGGGCCGGGAGCTGGAACGTGACGATGGGAGGGAAGGCCGCGGGGACGAATACGATCCAGCCGATCGAGGCGGGCTGCGCGCTCCAGGAGACGTGGCGCGGCGCCGGCGGCGGGAGCGGCACCAGCCTGAACGCCTGGGACGCGCGGCGTGGCGTCTGGCACCAGACCTGGACCGGCGCGGACGGCGGCGTGCTCCTGCTGGAGGGCGCCTTCAAGGACGGCAAGATGGTCCTGACCGGCCAGCACCCGGCCGCGAAGGACCCGAAGGCGACCGTGCTCGAGAAGATCACCTGGTCCCCGCTCCCGTCCGGGCAGGTGCGCCAGCTCTGGGAGAGCTCGCTCGACGGCGGGAAGACCTGGTCCGTCGCCTTCGACGGGCTGTACACGCGGAAGTGACGGGAGGCCCGGAGAGCCGTCTCTCCGGGCCCCGAGGGACCTCCTAGAACGAGCCGGAGAGGCTGAAGAGTGCGCCCCGGCCCGGCGCGAGGATGTTGTTCTCGTCGGCGGAGTCCGCGTACCCCTTGTCGAGGACGTTGCGGACCGCGACGGTGATCGAGAGCAGGTTGGAGAGGCGGTAGCCGGCCGACAGGTCGAGCCTGCCGTAGCCCGCGATCGGGACCTCCGCGGCCCCCGGCCGGTCGTCCCGGGCCATCGCGAGGAAGCGGGCCCGCCAGAAGAGCCCTTCGAGCGGCTCGTGGTCGACGATCAGCTGCGCCGTCGGCGGGAGGATGTCGGTCGCCCACGTCCCGTCGTCGAGCACCCTTCCCTGGGAGAGAGAGCCGATCAACCGCACGACGAGCCGGCGCGACACCCTCACGTCGGTCTCCAGCTCGACGCCGGCGATCTCGGCCTGGCCCCGGTTCCGGAAGAGGTTGTCGTCGCCGGAGCGGTACCGTTCGACGAGGTCGGAGATCCGGTAGACGTAGCCGGACAGACCGAGGCTCACGGGCCCCACGTGGCCGCGCGCCGAGAGGTCCCACTGGTTCGCGGTCTCGGCCTCGAGGTCCGGGTTCCCGACCACGAAGCCGCGGCCCGAGACGCCGCGGAAATAGCGATCCGAGAGGGTCGGGTCGCGGAAGCCGCGCGAGTACTGCGCGGCGATGCGCCACTCCGGGGCGACCGCGTAGGAGAGGGCCGCGAAGCCCGAGAGCGCGCCGTTGGAGGTCGAGCGGTCGCCGTAGTAGCCCGCGGTGTTGCGGGTCGAGACGGCGTCCCCGCGGAGGCCGGCGGTGAGCGTCAGCCGGTCCGCGACGAGGGGCACGTCTCCCTCGACGAAGGCGCCCCAGTCCGTCCGCCTGGCGTCCTCGACCGCCACCTCGGTCGTCGTCGTCGTGGGCGTCCCCGAGGCGTTGAAGCTCTCGGTGATGTTGAGGGCCGTCAGGCCGAAGCGGCCGTTCACGTCGACGCCGACCCGCAGCCCCACCGGTCCGATCGCGCGCCTCCCGAGCAGGCGCACCGAGAAGTCCTTGGCGTCGACGTCGGCGAGCGAGTTGCGCAGAGTGGTCGTCCCGACGGGCCGGCGCTGCCGGTTCGTCACGATCCGGTAGCCGCCGCCGAACGCCCTCACCTCGAGAGAGGAGAAGCCGAGCACGTCCGAGGCGTCGAGGCCGAGCGTGAAGCGCGACGAGTCCTCGATCGGGTAGAAGGTGCGCGTCGCCGGCAGGTCGGCCTGCGGCTTGCCCATCTCCCTCACCTCGTCGACCTGATAGCCGGCCCAGAGGCGCGTCGAACCGACGGGGACCAGCCAGCGGAGGGAGAGGCCGCGGTCCCGCGCCGCCGAGTTGTCCTGCGTGGCGACGGGGGACTCGTAGTCGCGCTGGGCCCTCTGGTAGCCGCTGACCGCGAGCGCGGTCGGTCCGACCGGCACGTTGAGAGCGATCCCGGCCGACGACTCGGGTAGGCCGCCGGTGCCGGCCGAGAGCCGGTACCTCGCGCCGAACGCGCCGAGGGCCGGCATCGGGGTCTTCGCGTGGACCACGCCGCCCAGCGCGTCGGAGCCGTAGGCGACCGAGCCCGGTCCGCGCACGACCTCGACGTTCTCGAGGGCGAAGGGATTCAGGTACGAGGCCGACGGCCCGACGCGGCGCTCGGCGCTCACCCGGCCGTCGTCGAGCATCACCAGGGTCCGCCCGCGGGCCAGGCCGCGGACGACCGGCACCGAGCTCGTGCTCTCGTCGCTCTTGGCCACGCCGGGGAGCGTCTCGAGGACCTCCGAGAGGCGGCCGGGGCTGCGCTCCTCGAGCTCGCGCCGCGAGACCAGCGACACCGGATCGGCCGGCGGGGCGAGGAGCGACGCCGCGGTCGCCGCCGAGACGAGCACCTCGGTGCTGCGGGCCTCCGGGAGCACGACGTCGTGGACCGTGGCGTCCCGTGACACGCGCTCGACCCGAACGCTGCCCAGCCAGGCGCCGCTCGGCGAGAAGACGCCGAGCTCGAACGGCGGCGCCGGCTCGGACTCGAGGGTGAGCACGCCCTGCGGGTCGGCGGCGACGGAGCCGGCACGCCCGAGGATCGAGACGCGGGCCGCCGCGATCGGCTTTCCCGCCGCGTCGACGACGCGGTAGCGCGCCGCCAGGAGCGGCGACGCCCCGCCGAGGGTGAGGAGGAGGAGGGCCTCGAAGAGGCGAATGGCGCGGGGGGCCGGGCCCTCCGCGCGGGAATCGGGGTACATCTTGATCGTCCCTTTCTGGAGCATCTCTCCGGATGGAAAGCGGAACCCTCGCGGCGGGAGCGCCGG
>CAYLNK010000320.1:0-7726 GCA_964384675.1 uncultured Holophagales bacterium
GGGGGGCGACGACGAGGCGGCTCGCGCCGCGGCCGCGGGCGTCCGTGCCCACGACGCCCCGCTCGCCGACGCCCTCGACAGGGCCGTTCGCCAGTACCGCTTCGACGACCTCCTGACGCTGCTGGAGCGGGAGGAGCCGTGACCGTCGCCCGCGCGAGCGATCCGGTCAACGTCTTCCTCGTGGACGACACACCGGAGAACCTGGGTCTCCTCGCGGGGATCCTCCGCGGCGCGGGCTACACCGTCCGCATGGCCGACAACGGCCGGCGCGCGATCGCGATGGTGGAGGCGCTCCTCCCCGAGCTGGTGATGCTCGATATCACCATGCCGGAGATGGACGGCTACGAGGTGTGCCGGGAGCTGAAGGCGCGGGCGGACACGGCGGACATCCCGGTGGTCTTCATCAGCGCCCTCTCGGAACCTCTCGACAAGGTCAAGGCGTTCAAGACGGGCGGGGTCGACTACGTCACCAAGCCGTTCGACGCCGACGAGGTCCTGGCCCGCGTCGAGACCCAGCTCCGGCTCGATCGGATGCGGCGCGAGATCGTCGCCAAGAACCGCGAGCTGGCGCGCCTCGGCGAGCTGAAGAACCGCTTCATCGGCATCGCGGCCCACGACCTCCGCACGCCGCTCACGGCGATCATCGGGTACAGCGAGATCCTGCTGGAGATGGGAGCGGACGATCCCGGCCCCGACCGCGACATGCTGGTCCGCATCCAGCGGGCCGGCCAGTTCATGCTCCGTCTGGTCAACGACCTCCTGGACCTCTCGGCCATCGAGTCCGGGAGCATCCGCCTCGACCTCGCGCCGACCGACCTCGCGGCGTTCCTGCGCTCGAGCGTCGAGCTCCATGCGACGCTGGCCGCGCCGAAGCAGATCGCCGTCGAGCTCCTGGCCGACGCCGGCCCGCTCCTCGCCCGCGTCGACGAGTCCAAGCTCGAGCAGGTCCTCGGCAACCTCGTCGGGAACGCGGTTAAGTTCTCGGCCCCGGGGACCCGTGTGCGCGTTTCCCTGAGGCGCGACGGGGCCGTGGCCCGCTTCGCCGTGGAGGACCAGGGCCCCGGGATCCCGGCGCACGAGCTGGAGCGGATGTTCGAGCCGTTCCAGATGACGAGCGTCAAGAGCACGGCCGGGGAGAAGAGCACCGGGCTCGGCCTCGCCATCGTCAAGAAGATCGTGATCGCGCACCGCGGGTCCATCCGGGCGGAGAGCGAGCTGGGACGGGGGACGACCTTCCACTTCGAGCTGCCGCTCGAGGGAAGCTCGACGGTCTAGCGGGGCGGGCGATAAGGGCCCGCTGGCGGCGTTGTCGTTCGCTCGGTCGCCCTGCGGAGCAGCGCCGCTACGCCTCGGTCGCCTCGCTCCTCCGCCTTGCCATCGAACCCTTCTCCCCCGCCCCAGCGAGAAGCATGAGGTTCGGGCCGCCAAGGATCCTGGCGCGCCATCCCAGGCGCTCGGGTCGGCGCGGCGACCGGGGTGGATACCCGACGACGCATGCTAGTCTTACCCGGTATTACATCGAGGGGATCATGGGTACGACGTCCGTCACCAGCAAGGGCCAGGTCACCATCCCGAAGTCCGTGCGACAGCTTCTGGGGATCCGGCAGGGCAGCCAGATCGAATTCTCCGTGGTGGGCGAGCACGTGGAGCTCCGCGTGCGCAGCTCCCCTTCGGAGGTGCCGGCCAGCGGATTCGGCATGCTGACCAGCCGCAAGCGGGCGGTGCCCACGGATTTCGACCCCGCGAGCCTGCTGAAGCCATGATCGGGCTCGACACCAACGTGCTCGCCCGCTACTACATCGCGGACCGGGCGGATGCCGAGGCGGCGCGGCAGCACGAAGCAGCCCGCCGCCTGATCGCATCAGGACACGCCCTGAAGGTGTGCAAGACGGTGGTGCTGGAGCTGGAGTGGGTGATGCGTGGCTACTATGGATTCGCGCCGGAGGACGTCGCGCGGGTCTTTCACCACTTGCTCGGATTGCCCCACGTCACGATCGAAGACCGCGAAACGGTCTCCCGGGCGCTCGCGGGCTGCGAGGCCGGTCTGGAGTTGGCCGACGCCCTGCACCATTCGAGCTATCGCGACTGCGAGAGCATGGCTTCGTTCGACGACAGGACCCTGGCCCGAAGGGTCAAGAGGCTCGGCCTGCTGCCGAGGGTGGTGGCACCACCGCCTGGTGGGTGAGCCGAGGACTGCCGTGCGCAAGGTCGAGCTCGCGATGGGTAGGCTCGTGCCGTCGACGCCGACCGCGGGCGGCGCCTTCGTGGCGTACGCCTCGGCGATCGGCAACGTGACGAACGTGACGAACGTGACGAACGACCCCAGTACCCTATTGCCTCGCTGAGGTTGGTGACGGGATGGGGACGGGGTCCTCCAGCTCGAAGAGGTCGACCTCCTCGGCCTCGACGGTCTCCAGATAGCGGACGGCCCAGCGGTGGGCGTCCTCCAGCGAATCCACCGACAGGATGACGTAGCCGGCGATCAGCTCCTTCGATTCCGTGAACGGCCCGTCCGTCACGGTGAGTCCGTCCCGCGAGTTCCGGTAGCGTCTCCCGCGCCGGCTGGGGGCGAACGTCTCCGTGGCGAGGTGCTGCCCGGTCCGCGCCGTCTCCTCGATCAGCCGGGCCATCCCCACGCGCTGCTCCGTCGACGACGGTGCCCCGGACTCCGACGCGGCGGTGGCCTTGCGCAGCGCCATGAAGCGGCGGGTCTCGACGTTCCCGGGGGGCGGGACGAGCCCGATGTCCCACGCCTCGGTGACCGGTCGGACGTCGACCTCGCCGTCGCCCAGCACCTCGGCCTGGCGCGACGCCCAGTCGACCGCCTCGTCGAGCGATCCGGCCTTCAGGATCGTGAAGCCGGCCGGAAGCTCGTTCTCCCCTTCGAACGGTCCCTGGCTCACGGTGCGGGCACCTCCCGCGAACCGGACACGTACGCCCTCTGAGCTGGGCCGTAGACCCTCCCCGCTGACCAGCGCGTTGGCCTTGGCCATCTCGCCGATCAGCTGGCCGACCCGCTCGATCAGCTCCCGGCCCGGCAGCGCGCCGGCCTCCCAGCGAGTGTTGGTCTTGTGGATGACGATGAACCGCATCGATTCCTCCGCGCTCCGAGGTCTCAGGAAGTGAAGTAGCCGGCGACCGCGGGAACCAGGACGGACGGCTTCACGTCGTGCGTCTGCCCCGCAAGCACCTGGTGCCGCGCGCCGGGGATCGCGTCCGCCACGGCCCGCGCGGCCCGCATGAGACGCGCGTCCGTCTTCCCACCGTGCATCGCCAGCACCGGCACCGTGATCGTCGCGAGCCGCTCGAGCGGGACCTGGAACCCCTCCATCACCGCGGCGTCGTACGGCAGCGTGTGGGCGACCGCCTTCAGCCTCCGCCAGATCCACGGCATGAGCCGCATCAGGAAGACCGCGGGGGCCGGCACGCCGACCATGGACCTCATGAAGTACCGCACGGCGCCGCCGCGATCGCCCCCGGCGATCAGCCTCGCGAGCGCTGCCTCGTGGTCGGCGCCGGCGGGCTGGCCGTTCTCGTGAACGTACGGGGGCTCGTACGCGGCGACCTTCCGGATGCTGGCGGGGCCGAGCGCCGCCGCGGCCTGGAGGGCCAGGGCCGCACCCGACGAGAGCCCCAGCAGGAACGCCGGCGCCCCCACCACCTGGATCAAGGCGGCGATGTCCTCGACCTCTCGCTCCCTGCGGTACGGCGGCGTGTCGCCGCTCTCTCCCCTCCCGCGCCGGTCGTACGCCACGACGTCGAAGCGCGTCGCGAGGAGTGGGGCGAGCTTCGGGCTCGGGCCGAACCCGCGGCTGCACAGGGCGCCGTCCACGAGGATCAGCGCGGGTCCCCGGCCGGAGCGTTCGTAGGCGATCGGTGTTCCGTCTCGCGAGATGGCTTTCATGACTCTCTCCGCGCCGCGATCCCGGTCACCGGCCCGAGCGCCAGGGGAGCACGGCGCGCAGCCGGGGCTCGCGCAGGAAGATACCGCCCCACACGATCGCGGCGACGTAGACGGGGAAGAGCGTGTGGGTGAGGAGGGGAGCCCCGAGCCGCGCGTGGGTGGCGATCGCACCGCCGAGGTAGCCCGTCAGCAGCACGGCGCCGAGGATCGAGGTGGCGGGAATGGCGTAGGCCGCGACGCACAGGGAGAGGACGATGCCGAGGGGAAGGACGATGCTCACCGGGTACCCGAGCTCGACGGTCCCGGCGAGGACCGGCGCCAGCCGCAGGAGCTTGCCCGCGCTGTCCAGGGCGAGGAACAGGATAGCGAGGGCGCTGAGGCCCCGGCCGGCCCAGAGGACCCCTCTCGAACGATTGCCTGCGCTTCGCGGGAAGGTGTGGGGAAGGCTCGTGGTCGACATGTCGCGCTCCTTTTCCGATGGGCCGGGCCCCCGGCTTGGGCCGGGTTCTCCCGGCCCTGCTCACGCGACGAAGCGGGGGAGGGGGGATCGACAAATGGAGCCGGAAAGAAGCGGATGGACTCGCCGGTCAGGTCAGGGCTGCTCCGGCCGGGTCGCGGCAACCCTCCCGATAGCCCGGTCGACGCTCTGATCCTCGGTGGCCCCGAAGAGCCGGGGGTGGAGGTACGAGCCGCGCTCCCGCTCGGGCTTGTCCTCCTCGACCGGGATCCGGTTCGCGTCGGCGTAGGCGTCGTGGCGGATGCCGGTCACCTGCCAGGAGACCTTGACCCCGGGCTTGCTCGTCCGGATCACGAAACGATTGCCCTTCACCTCTTCCCCGACGATGGCCTGGGCGAACTCGCCGATCACGGTGAGCTGATAGCGGAAGTCGCGGTTGAGCGCCTCGAAGTAGCGGGGCAAGGTGACGGTCGCTTCGCCGCTCGCGTCCGTGGTGACGTTGCCGTTGTAGATGTTCATCATGTCCGGCGACTCGACGAACGAATGGGAGAGGTACCTGTTGGCCGGGTCGAGGGGGTGGTCGATCTTGAACGAGCCGGCGGTCTTGGAGAGCGTGCCGCCCACCGACAGGTTGCCGGTCACGCTCACCTTGCCGTTGAAGTAGCCGGCGAAGCCGTTGGCGCTGATCCCCCAGATGCCCGCTGCGGTGGTCCCGGTGTCGGCCCTCCCCAGGACGCCGGTGCCGTCCGTCGCGCTGCTCTCGCCGAAGACACCGGCGTTGGTGGTCCCGCTGGCCACGGTTCCGTGGACACCGTAGGCCGACGACGACGAAGCACTGCCGCGGACGCCATCGGACATGTCGGACGCCCCGAACACACCAAGACCCGCGTTGGAAGCACCGTACACACCGTTGCCCGAGAATGTGGACCCGAAGACTCCGATACCCGTCGTCGAGTAGCCATGCACCCCATCCAGAACCCCGACGCCGAAGACGCCCGAGCCTTCGGAGCCTTCGGCCGAGATTCCCAGCGGTCCCACCACGTTGATCGCAGACCCGCCGTTGGGAGTGGTGAAGACGATCTTGAACGCGTCATTGCCTGCGGTGTCTCCCACGTTTGCCGAGTAGGGCAGAGTGAGCCCTCCCGATGTCGCCGCGATCGTCAGCGAGTTACCCGACGGCGTGATGGTGACGTTGGCGCCTGGCGTGAGGGTCACGTCGTCCTTCAGGGAGTTCAGGCTCTTGACCGCCTGCCCCGAGGCGACCGTCGGGTTCGGGTAGCTCCCCGCGAGGGCCCCGCCCGCGGGGCCGTTCGGCGGCAGCGCGGTCGGGGCGCCGGTGAGCTTGCCGTAGGCGATTCCGGTCACCTTGAGGTCGGTCACCGCGCCGTCGGCCAGCTGCGCGGTCCCGACGCCGCCGGTCGCGATCCCGAGCGTCACGTCGCCCGTGAGGCCGCCTCCGGTCAGCCCGGTCCCGGCCCCCACGCTGGTGATGTCCCCGCCTCCGCCTCCGCTGGCGTTCACGGTGATCGTCGAGCCGTTCGTGTCGACCGTCGCGCCGGTGCCCCCGGCGATCGTCACCGGGCCGGTGATCCCGTTGACGCTGGGGACGCCGTTCCCGCCCGCGCCGCCCGTCGCCGCGATCGTCAGCGCGTTGGCCGACGGGGTGATGGTGATGTTGGCGCCCGCGTTCAGCGTCACCACGTCGCCGAGCCCGTTCAGGCTCTTCACCACCTGCCCGTCCGCGATCTTGGCGCCTGTCACCGATCCGTCCGCCAGCATGGCGTTGACGATCGCTCCGGTGCCGACCGAGAGCGTGACGTTCCCCGTCGAGCCGCCTCCCGTGAGGCCCGCACCGGCGAAGACCCCGGTCAGCGACGTCGTGCCGGAGCCGGCGAGGAGGCTGTCCTTGAAGCTCATCTCGAAGCCGGCGGAGTCGTTCGAGCCGGGGTCGTCCCCGGTGCCGGCGATCTGCGTGCCGTAGAGGATCACCTTGCCGGTCCCGCCGACGACGCTCGCCTCCACCAAGCCGTTCTTCGTGGAGACCTCGGGCGTGAAGCCCGAGAACGCGTTGACCTGACGCGCCTCGTACGCGCCGAGGAGGTACTGCTGGGTGCCGGCCACGTTGCCGTTCTCGTCCTTCAACGCGACGGCGACCGTCACCGTCTGGCCGGTCGTCTCGACCATGCCGAAGTTGTAACGGAAGCTCTCGATCGGGCCGTTGGTGATCCCCTGGAGCCGCGTCGTCTCGCCGGCGCCGATGGCGAAGCTGGCCGGGATGCCGCTCAGGAAGAGCCCCTTGACGTTCTTGAGCGGGGCGCCGTCGGGCTGGTCGTAGGTGCGCGACGAGACGAACAGCGCCTGGTCGGAGACCACGCGCAGGGCCGCCCCGAGGCCGGAGACGCCGAAGAGCTGGACGATGTCGTCGTAGCGACGCGTGGCGCCGGCGGGAAGCGCGTCGCTCTTGACGAGCGGGGTGGGGTTCGCCTGGCCCTGCCGCAGGAGCTGGATCTGGAAGGTCGCCGTCGCGCCCGAGACGTTGGTGATCCAGAGCGTCGAGTAGAACTGGCTCCCTCCTGCCCCCGAGGCGCGCGCCACGGCGGGGACGAAGACGTCCGTGCCGGTGAACCCGGCGTGGACGGGTGTGGCGGCGAGCGCCAGCAGCAGGATGGTGAGCCTGGTTCGTGAGACCCGAGCCGGTGCGGGCGTCCCCTTCATGTCGTCTCCTTGTGGGTCAAGCGTCCGGGAAGGCTACACGAGGTCGGAGGCGAGGTTC
Organism: uncultured Holophagales bacterium; assembly: GCA_964384675.1. Classification (GTDB taxonomy): domain Bacteria; phylum Acidobacteriota; class Thermoanaerobaculia; order UBA5066; family UBA5066; genus CAYLNK01. The sequence goes on from CAYLNK010000320.1 coordinate 7,135, forward strand.
TCCGTCAGGCCCGGGGCGAAGAGCCCGAGAGGCGGATCGCCTCCTCTCCGGCCTCGCGAAAGGCACGGGAGACGCCGCCGACGCCGAGCTTCACGCCGCCGAAGACGCGGGAAACCAGAAGGCCGCCCTCGAGGTCGTCCTTCCGGAGCAGCTCCAGGAGGATCCGGCCGGGGTGGCCCACCTCACCGTCGTCCTTCGAGCGTTCGACGAGCTGGCCGGCGGCATCGCGGGTGCGAAGCGCCCAGCAATGGTGGTTCGCCTTGCGGTGCTCCCCCCTCTTCGCCTTGAGCATCGCGAGGACGTCGTCGTCGCCCGCAGCCGGGAAGAGGACGGCGAAGAACCGAGAGCGCTCGACGGTCGTCTTCGCCTCGGAGATCGTGACGACCTTCATGCCCGACGTGGCGCCAGGACGGACCGCCAGCGGGCCGGCGAGACGCCGTGCGCCTCGCGGAACGCGCGGCCCAGGTGGCTCTGATCGGCGAAGCCGGTCGCGGCGGCGATCTCGGCGAGCGACCCCTCGCCGCGCTCGATCGCCGACGGCGCGGCGTCCACCCGCACGCGCCGCAGGTACTCCGCGGGGCGCGCGCCGTAC
>CAYLNK010000321.1:0-7719 GCA_964384675.1 uncultured Holophagales bacterium
GGCGGCGAGCCCGCCCTGGCGGCGCTCGGGATCGCCGTGGCGTTCGGGCTCGCCCTCTCGGGCCCGGCCGGAACGCGCCGGCCCGCGTTGACCGCGCTCGCCGGAGGAGGCCTCCTGGGCCTGCTGTTGATCTCGCCCTGGGTCCTGGAGGTGGCCCGCGCCTCGGCGTTCTCGGCGCGCCGGCTGCGGGGCTTCTCGTGGGGCGAGTTCTCGGCCGTCGGGTTCCATCCGGCCCGGCTCCTGGAGACGCCGTTCCCGTACCTGTTCGGCGACCCGACCCGGATCGTCGCCGGCGCGTTCTGGGGATACGCCTTCACGAACGGGAACGGCCCGTACCACGCCTGTCTCACGTTCGGCGTCCTCCCCCTCGCCCTCGCGCTCACGTTCGTGGTCTCGGCGCGGCGTTACGAGGGGCGATTCTGGATGACGACCGCCGCCCTCGGCCTCCTCGTCGCGGTCTGTCCGTGGATCCCCGGAGCCCGCGCGGCGTACGACTCCCTGCCCCACGTCTTCCACACGGTCCGGTACCCGGGCAAGGCGATCCTCGTCACGACGCTCGCCGTCGCCGTGCTGGCCGCGCTCGCGACCGACAGGCTCCTCCTGGGCGGCGCCTTGCCGCGCTTCTCGCGGCGCGCGGGGGTCGTCTTCCTCGGTACGGCATTCCTCCTCGCCGCCTTCTCGCTCGCCGCGCGGCTCTCCCCCGGCCGCGTCGAGGACGTCCTGCGCCACGCCTGGGACCCCGCCTGGCCGACGGCTCCGGGCGTCACGCTCGGTCCGATCGTCCGCCGGCTCCCCGTCCAGGCGGCCCTGGCTGCGGCGTGGCTGCTGGGCGGCTCCCTCCTCCTGGCGCGAGGCGCGTCCTCGGCGACGGCACGGCTCTTCCTCCTGGGCGCGGTGTCGGTCGACCTGCTGCTCGCCGGCGCGCGCGCCCTGCCCCGGGTCCCCTCCGCCTGGTACGACCTCCCCTCCCCCCTCGTGGAACGGGTACGGAGCATCCCGGGCCGCTTCTACGAGCGGGCCCCGAAGAACCTCAACCCGGTGCGGGAGGGACTGACGGCACCGGTGCCGCTCGACGACTACGCCACCATCGCAGTGGCGGAGACGATGCAGGGGTGGCCGCTGTCCGGCGCGGTGCACGGCCTGCGCTACGCGTACGAGCCCGATCCGGACGGCAGCTACACGCTCCTGAACCGTATCGCCTCGAACGTGGTCGACTCGCGCGACTGGCCGCGGCGCGTGAAGTGGCTCCGTGCCGTCGGCGTCGGGTCGCTCCTCGTGCCGGCCTCCCCGCCCGTCCCCGATGGAGTCGGGCTCGCCCTCGAGATGACGGAGGCCCGGGCCGGAGTCCCGTCGAGCCTCTACCGGGTCATCTCCCCGCTGCCCGGCGTCCGGCGTGCCTCACGCGTCCTCGGGTCGCACTCCGTGAACGAGGCGGTCGCGTCGTTCGACGGCGCCGGCTTCGACCCGGCCACCGACGTCGTCGTGTCCGGCCCTCCCCCTCCCGGGACGGCGGGGACGGCCGTCGACCCATCTGCGACGGCCCGCGTCACGTTCGACTCTCCCGATCGACTGATCGTGGAGACCGACGGCTCTGCGCCGGCGGTCCTCCACGTCGATCGCTCGTACACGCCCCGGGTCACGGCCCTCGTGAACGGTGCCGCGGTGCGGCCGCTGACCGCGGACGTCCACCTCATCGGGGTGCCGGTCCCGGCGGGGCGCGCGCGGGTCGAGATCGACCTCGCGCCCTGAGGTCGTCAGGCCGCGGTCGCGACGCGAATCGCGCGGCCGGGGAGGAACGTCCAGGAGAGCGCGCGCGCCGGCGCGTCGCGCACCGCGGCGGCGACGTCACCGAGCGTCAGGAACGCGACGCCGGCTTCCTTCCAGAGAGCCATCTGTCTCTGGAAGAGCGGGTGCATCGCCTTGCCCCCCTCGATCTCGGTGTGGATCGAGTGGACGGCCGGCCCGTCCCCGCGCTCGACCAGACCGAGGAGGTGCGGCGCCGTCCTCTCGCGGGCGGCGGGCGAACCGCCGAACTCGTCGAGCGCGAGGAGCTCGTCGAGCGTCGGCAGCGTGGACGGCACCTCGAGGATCGCCGACGGGGTCCCGTCGCTCCGGAGCGGATGGAACGGCGCGCCGCCTCGCGTGTCGGAGCTGACCCGCACGCCCTGCGCCTCGTGCGCCTCCACCGAGAGGGGCGTCGAGGTCCAGCCCGGCGCGGCGGCGAGGACCGCCCGTTCGCCGAAGACCTCCTGGAAACGCGCGTGCTCGAGCGCCACGACGCGCTCGACCTCGGACCGCTCCATCGTCGGCAGCCGGTCGTGCCAGTCGACGTGGTCCCAGGCGTGGATCCCGAGCTCGTGGCCCGCCGCCTTCACCGAGCGCATCGCCGCCACCGCGTCCGGCTTGGCGCCGATGTCGGGCGCCGGGAGCAGCGTTCCGTACAGCATCGTCCGCAGGCCGAACGAGGCGGCCGGGCTCGAGCGGAGGACCTTCTTGACGAACCCCTTCGCGAAGACGCGCTTCACCGCCTTGCCCGTGCTGTCGGGCCCGAGCGAGAAGAAGAACGTGGCCCGGACCCCGTGGCGCGCGAAGACGTCGAGGAGCCGCGGGATCCCGTTGACGGTCCCCGCGTACGTGTCGACGTCGACCTTCAGACAGAGGCGGCTCAAACCTCGGGCGGCTTCCGGCTCTTCAGGTAGAAATCGAGCGTCTTCTTGAGCCCCGTCCTGAAGTCGGTCTTCGGCCGCCAGCCGAGGAGGGTCTCCGCCTTCCGGATCGACGGCACCCGGTTCGTGACGTCCTGGTAGCCGGCTCCGTAGTAGTCGCCCGAGGAGACCGTGATCACCTCGGTCCGCTTCGCGAGGGCCGCGAACTTCGGGTACGTCGCGACGGCCTCGATCAGGTGCTCGGAGAGCTCCCTGATGGAGAGGTCCGCGGACGGGTTGCCGAGGTTGAAGATCTGGCCGTCCGCGCGGCCCCCCTCGTTCTTGAGGATCTTCATCAGCCCGTCGATGCCGTCCTCGATGTACGAGAACGTCCGCCGCTGGCTGCCGCCGTCCACCAGCTTGATCGGCACGCCGTACAGGATGTTGTGCAGGAACTGCGTCAGGACGCGGCTCGAGCCCTCCTTCGGGGCGTCGACGTTGTCCAGGTGCGGGCCGTACCAGTTGAACGGCCGGAAGAGCGTGAACTTCAGCCCCTGCGCGTTCCCCATCGCCCAGATGACCCGGTCGAGGAGCTGCTTGGACGCGGAGTAGATCCACCGTTCCTTCTGGATCGGCCCGTAGACGAGCGGCGAGAGGTCCTCGTCGAACTCCACGTCGGCGCACATCCCGTACACCTCCGAGGTGGACGGGAAGACGACGCGCGTCCCGTACTTGGCCGCCATCTTCACGATCCGGAGGTTCTCCTCGAAGTCGAGCTCGAACACCGAGAGCGGGTTCTTGACGTACGTCGCGGGCGTGGCGATGGCGACGAGCGGCAGCACCACGTCGGCCTTCTTGACGTGGTACTCGATCCACTCGCGGTTGATCGCGATGTCCCCCTCGAGGTAGCGGAACCGCTTCTCGGGCAGGAACTCCTCGATCCGGTCGCTGCCGACGTCGAGGCCGTACACCTCCCAGTCGGTGGTGGTCAGGATCCGCCGCGTGAGCGCGTTCCCGATGAAGCCGTTGACGCCGAGGATCAGGATCCGCATCGATGCCCCCCGCCGGTCCCGTTCATTTCATGATCTCGATGAGCCAGGCCCGGAAGCCGGCCGCGTCCATGTCTTCCCGCCCGTCCGGCCGCGCGATCAGGATCTCGATCGGCCGGTCGTCCCCACAGTAGACGATGACCGATCGCTCGGTCGCCTCGATCTTTCCGGGGAAGCTGTCGTGTCCGCCATAGCCCGGCAGGCGCGTCTTCCAGATCCAGACCTTCGGCCCGAAGATCTCGGTCGTGGCGCCCGGCCACGGCTTGGTCACGGCGCGGACGAGGTCGTGGACCTGCTTGGCGGTCTCTCCCCAGTGGATGATCCCGTCCTCGGGCCTCCGCCCGCCGAAGTAGCTTCCCTTCGAGAGATCGAGGGGAATCCGTGGCGCGTTGCCGGCCTTCAGGAGCGGGAGCGAGCGGGAGAGGATCTTCACCGCCGCCGCGCTCACACGCCGCGACACCATCAGCGCCGTGTCGTCGCCCCCGATCGGCACGGCCTCCTGATCGACGAGGTCGCCCGCGTCCGGCTTCGCGACCATGTAGTGGAGCGAGGCCCCGGTCTCGGTCTCGCCCTTCAGCACCGCCCAGTTGATGGGGGAGCGGCCCCGGAACTTCGGGAGAAGCGAGCCGTGCATGTTGAGCGCCCCGCGCGCCGGGATCGCGAGGATCGCGGGCGGGATCATCTTCCGGAAGTAGAACGAGAAGAGGAGGTCGGGCGCGACCACGCGGATCCGCTCGGCGTCCGACGGCTCGTCCAGGTTCTCCACCAGCCTCACCGGCACGCCGCGGGCGCGAGCCAGGTCGGCGGTGGACTCCCACCACCTCTCCTCGCCGGGCGAATCGGGGTGCGTGTAGACCAGGCGCACGTCCTCGCCGTTGTCGAGGAGCCACTTCAGGCACTGGAAACCGACGTCACTGTAGGCGGCGACGACGAGCCCGGACATCAACCCTCCCCGTGGACCTTCCGGATCAGGAACCGGGGGCGCCCCCGCACCTGCTGGTAGATCCGGCCGACGTACTCCCCGACGATGCCGATCCCGGCCATCAGCACCCCCATCACCACGAAGGCGAGGGCGAAGAGCGTGAAGACCCCCTCGACCTCGGCGCCCACCACGAGGCGCCGCGCGAGGAGGAAGAAGCCGAAGCCGACGCCCCAGAGAGCCGTCAGGAAGCCGAGCAGCGTGAAGATCTGGAGCGGCACGACCGAGAAGCCGGTCATCAGGTCGAAGTTCAGCCGGATCAGCTTGTAGAGGGAGTACTTCGACTCCCCGGCGCTGCGTTCCGCGTGCTCCACCTCGATCTCCACGGGACGGCGGGCGTATTGCTGGGCGAGCGCCGGGATGAACGTCGACGCCTCGTCGGAGGCGGTCATGACGTCGACCACGTCGCGATGGTAGCCCCGCAGCATGCAGCCGTAGTCGTGGAGCCGCATCCCGGTGATGGCGGCGGTCGTCCTGTTGACGAGCCGGGAGGCCGCCTTGCGGAAGAAGCTGTCCTGGCGCTTGACGCGGATGGTGCCGACGACGTCGTGACCCGCCTCCATCTGGCGGACGAGCTTCGGGATCTCCTCGGGAGGGTTCTGGAGGTCGGCGTCCAGTGTGATCACGTACTCGCCGGCCACCGCGGTGAACGCCGCCATGATGGCCATGTGCTGGCCGGCGTTGCGGACCAGCTCCACCACCTTGACGACTCCGGGGCTCGCCGCCGCGGACGCCTTCAGGAGCTCGAGCGAGCGGTCCCGCGAGCCGTCGTCGACGAGCACGACCTCGAAGGGCCGTCCGAGGCCCGCGAGCGCCGGCAGCAGCCGCGGGAGCAAAGCCGGCAGGTTCCCCTCTTCGTTGAAGACGGGGATCACGACCGACACCATCCCCGCGACGAAACGCCTTTCCACGCCGCCCGGATTCTACGGCCGGGCCGGATCGCGGCCGTTCCAGACCAGGTAGTGCTTCCGGTTCGACTGGGTCGCGAGGACCGCGGGCGCGGCGAGGCCCTTCTGCGCCCAGCCGGGGAGCCGTCCGAAATGGACCATCGCGAAGACCCGGTCCGGACCGTTCCAGAGGTCGGACAGCTCCTTCTCCGAGAGGAAGAGGCCGGGCGCGTGCGCGTGGGCGCGGCCGAAGTCGAGCTCGCTCCAGCCGAGCGTGGCGATCGGCGTGATCCGACGGGCGTAGAACGGGATCACCTCGACGAAGTGTCCGTACTGGACGATCCGGTCGCCCGGCCGGAGGTCCTTCATCAGCGCCTCCACGAGAGGCCAGGGAGTGATCGCGCGCGCGACCGCCGGGAACGCGAGGACGGCGCCGGAGAAGAAGACGAGCCAGCCGGCGGCCACGGCCGGCACGAGACGGGCCGGCCGGAGGAGCAGGAACGCCAGGAAGACCGCGAAGAGGCCGGCGACCGCGAGGCCGGCGGCGGCGCGGATCCCCCAGAGCGGGCCGTAGATCGTCCCCGCCACCGCGCCTCCGGCGGCGATCAGGCCGAGGAGCGCCGCCGAGACGATCAGGTCTGGCTTCAGCGAGCGGCCGGCCGCGATCGCACGGTGAAGACCGATCGCGAGGAGGAGGCCGAGGACCGGCCAGATCGGCTCCACGTACGGGATCAGCTTCGAATGCGAGGCCGAGAAGAACGCGAAGACGAGGAGCGCGTAGATCCAGAGGAACGCCTCGCCGCTCCGCTCTCGCCAGGCCGAGCGGGTGCGCCCCGGCCAGGCATGAGCCAGGCGCCCGAGGAGACCGGTCCAGGGGAGAAAGCCGCCCAGGAGGACCGCCACGAAGTAGAGCGGCGACCCCTCCCGCCGGTGCTCGCTCTTGGCGAACCGGTCGAAGTGCTCGTGGACGAAATAGAAGCTCAGGAAATCGGGGTTCCGCGACGCGACGAGGACGTGCCACGGGACGGCGAGGGCCAGGAAGAGCGACAGCGGCCCGGGCGAGAAGAGGCGCGGCAGGACCTTCCATCGCCCCGTGACGAGCATCCAGAAGACGATCGCCCCGCCCGGCAGGACGATGCCGATCAGCCCCTTCAGCATCACGGCGGCGGCGCACGCCGCGTGGAGCCCGTAGAGCGCCCGCTGGGCGCGCGCGCGGTCGCCGTTCGCCTCGTGCTCCTGGAACGCCGCGAACGCGAAGGCCGCCGCCGCCATCGCGAGCGAGAGCGACGGATCGATCAGGTTCATCCGGCCGAGGCAGAAGACGAGGGCCGAGGTGCCGGTGAGGAGGGCGCCGAGGAGCGCCACCCGCTCGCCGTACCGCTTCCGCGCGTACAGCAGCACGAGGAGCGACATCCCGACCGTGGCGAGCTTGGTCGGCAGGCGCGAGGCCCACTCGTTGTGCCCGAACGCGGCCAGCGATCCGGCGACGGTCCAGTAGTGGAGCGCCGGCTTCTCGAAGTAGAGGACGCCGTTGAGCCGCGGCGTGACGAAGTCACCCGAGGCGAGCATCTCGCGTGGGATCTCGCCGTACCGCCCCTCGTCCGGCTCGAAGAGCGGCACCCGCCCGGCGTCCAGCACCGTGAGGAGGAGCGTGAGCCCGAGCAGCCACCGGAGAACGGGGATCATTCGGTCGTGCAGGTGACTCCCCCTTCGAAACGCCAGCTGCGCGCGGGCCGGTAGACGCCCGCGTCGCGCCGCGGCGAGTCGACACGGAACCGGCACGCGCCGCGCCAGTAGTCGTACGGCGTCCCGCGCCGGGAGTGGATCGCCACGTCGATCAGGTACGTCCCCTCGCCGAGGTCGCACGGCGCCAGGCGGACGACGACGCGCGCGGGCGCGTCGAAGCGCGCGGGGAGAAAGCCGTCGATCTCGGTGTTGGTGCCGTGGACGCAGACGTCCTCGGGCGTGAAGAGGCCGATGCCGAAGACGAAGTCGTCGAGCGGGCGGCCGGGCGACGCCTCGATCTCGATGGAGACGGGCTCGCCGGATCGGAACGCGTACCGCTCGGCGCCGGACGCGTCCAGGAGGCGGCACGCGGTGATCGTGGCGGAGCGGTCGCCCCAGCGCCGCGCGCGCTCGACGGGAGCGGGTGGCTCCGG
>CAYLNK010000322.1:0-7707 GCA_964384675.1 uncultured Holophagales bacterium
GCGAGGGCCGCACGTCGGCAATCTTGTCGCCCAGCGCTTCCTTCACTGCGCTCAGGATTGCTTCATCGCCGGTGGAATCCACCGTCTCGTCGGCCTTGTCGTCTGTCTTGTCTGCGAGCGGAACGAGGCCGAAATCGACATCGCCCTGGCTCAGCGACTTCAAGGGTTTGCCGTCGAACTCCTGTGGCATGGTTGTCCAGAAGGCGTCGATCGGATCGGTCAGCAGCAGAACCTCGACACCGCGGGCGCGGGCGGCCTCCAGCTTCGGGTTCGACTTCAAACGGTCCATGCTTTCGCCGACGAGATAGTAGATCTCCGTCTGGTTGGGCTTCAGGTCCGCGACATAGTCCTTCAATGAGCGCAGCTTTTCGCCGCCGGTGGTCGTGGCAAAGCGCGTCAGAGCCAGAAGCTGGCTGCGGCGCTCCTGATCCTCGTAGAGGCCTTCCTTCAGCACCGGGCCGAACGCCTGCCAGACCTTCTCGTAGGTCTCTGCCTCTTTGGTCGCCGCACTTTCGAGCTCGCCCAGCACGCGCCCGATCAGGCCGCTACGGATCTGCCGGACCTGCGGGTTGTTCTGCAGCATCTCGCGCGAGAGGTTGAGCGGCAGGTCTTCGCTGTCCACCACGCCGCGCACGAAGCGCAGGTAGGCAGGCAACAGCTCCGCGTCGTCGGTGATATAGACGCGACGGACATAGAGCTTCACACGTCCCTTGCGCGAAGGATCGCTCAAATCGAAGGGCGGAGCCGTCGGAACGAACAGCAGCACGGCATAGGACTGCCGGCCTTCGACCTTGTAATGCAGCGTGAGCGCCGGCTCGTCGAAGGCCAGCGGCCCCGGGAGAGCACGCACGCGGATCCCGGCGTCCAGGAGGCGCACGGTGGCCTCGGAGTCCTCGGTGGTGGTCCGGCTCGACGCGAGCGGCCCGATCCGCCAGGCGGCCGGGGAGAAGCCCATGGCCCGGCCGCGCAGGCGCACCGGCAGTCCGGCTGCGTCCCGGGCGAGGTCCTCGAGCCGCGTCGCGACGGCGAGCGACAGCGCCTCCACGCGCGGCGCCCCGCCCCTGGGCACGCCGGCGGGACGGCCCGGCAGCTGGAACGCATCCGCCTCGTCCGGGACCCGCAGCGCGGCGAGCCACCCGTCGGGGAGGCGCGTGTCGGCGTCGAAGACCATGACGTAGCTCACCGCCGCGATCCGCTCCGAGAGGCGTCCCGAGGCGAAGGAGAGGACAGCGCCCTTGTCGGGCCCCGCCGGGCTCTTCACGAGCACCTCGACGCCCGATCCCCGGAGGCGCTCCACCGCCGCGGGATCGTCCCCGTCCAGAACGATCACCGCTTCGAGCGCGGTCGGCGCCCCGGAGCGGGCCTCCCGGGCGAGATCCGTGGCGATCCCCAGCACGACGCTTCCCTCGGCCCGGGCCGGCACGATCGCCAGCACGCGCTCCGGGGACCGGCCGGTGAGAGGGCCAGGACCCTGGAACGCCGACAGGCGCAGGAGCCTCCCCGCGGCGTCGAGGGCCGGCCAGAGGAGAGCGAGCGAGAGCAGCGCGAGGGAGAACGCGACCGTTTCGTTCAACGCCGGGTGCGTCTCCTCACCGGACGAGCGTGGGCGCGGCCCCCCGCCCCTGTCAAGGCGCGGGGGGTCGCTCCGCGGGCCGCCGGATCAGCTCCCGGACCCAGGCGCCTGGGCCTCCACGACGCCGAACGCGGCCATGTTGACGATGTCCGCCACCTCGACGCCGCGCTGGAGGACGTGGACCGGACGGCTCATTCCCATCAGGATGGGGCCGATCGCCTCCGCCTTCGCGAGCCGCCAGACCAGCTTGTACGCCGCGTTGGCGCTCTGGAGCTCGGGGAAGACGAGGACGTTGGCCGGGCCGGTCAGACGCGACCACGGGTAGTTCTCCTTGAGGAACTCCGGCATCACCGCGGTGTCGGCCTGCATCTCACCGTCGCACTCCAGGTCCGGACGGCGCTCGCGGACGAGGTCGACCGCGCGCCGCACCTTGTCCGTGGACGGATGGCGCGTCGAGCCGAAGTTGGAGAAGGAGAGCATCGCGACGCGCGGCACGATGTCGAAGAGCTTGGCCGTGTCCGCCGACAGGATGGCGATCTCCGCCATCTCCTCCGCGCTGGGATCGATGTTGACCGTGGTGTCGGCGAAGAAGAAGACGCGGTCGGGCAGGATGAGGACGTAGAGCCCGGACACCTTCCCGACGCCCGGCCTCATGCCGACGGTCTGGAGCGCCGGACGGATCGTCTCCGGATAGTAGGTCGTGAGGCCCGAGATCGAGACGTCGGCGTCGCCGAGCTCCACCATCATCGGGGCGAAGTAGTTCCGGATCCGCATGTACGTGTTGGCGTCCTCGCGGGTGACGCCGTTGCGGTAGCGCTTCTCGTGGAACGCGTCGATGTAATTCCCGAACCGCGGGTGGGTCTCGGGGTCGATCACGTGGATCGGCGCCTTCACGTCGAGCGCCTTCAAGGCCTCCTCGGCCTTGCCGCCGCGGGAGAGCAGGATCGGCGTGGCGATCCGCTCCTCGGCCAGGATCTTGGCCGCGCGCTGGATCTTGGGGTGGTCCCCCTCGGCGAAGACGACGCGCTTCGGGTCGCGCCGCGCCTTGTCGTGGATGACGCGCATGAACGAGCGGGAGAGCGACAGGCGCCCCTCGAGCTGGCGCCGGTACGCGTCCATGTCGGCGATCGGACGGCGGGCGACGCCGGTGGCGGCGGCGGCCGCGGCGACGGCCGGCGGGATCCGCAGGAGCACGCGCCAGTCGAACGGCTTCGGGATCAGGTACTCGCGGCCGAAGTGGAAGCTCTCCACGCCGTAGGCGCGGGCCACCGAGTCCGGCACGTCCTCCTTGGCGAGGTCGGCCAGCGCCCTCGAGGCGGCCAGCTTCATCGCCTCGTTGATCTGGGACGCGCGGCAGTCGAGCGTGCCGCGGAAGATGAACGGGAAGCCGAGCACGTTGTTCACCTGGTTGGGGTAGTCCGAGCGGCCCGTCGCCATGATGACGTCGGGGCGCGCCGCCTTGGCGATCTCGGGGAGGATCTCCGGCACCGGGTTCGCCATGGCGAAGACGATGGGGTCACGGGACATCCGCTTGAGCATGTCGCCGGTGACGAGCCCCGCCGAGGCGACGCCGATGAAGGCGTCGGCCCCCTCGAGCGCCTGCTCCAGCGTGCGCAGGTCGGTCTCGCGCGCGTACCGCTCCTTGTACGGGTTCATGTTGGTGGTGCGGCCCTTCCAGATGACGCCGGTGCGGTCGACCATCAGGATGTTGTCCCGCTTCACGCCGTACGTCAGGTAGAGGTTCGCGCAGGCGATCGCCGCGGCGCCGGCGCCGGCGAAGACGACCTTCACCTCGTCGATCTTCTTGCCGGCGATCTCGAGCGCGTTCAGGAACGCGGCCGCCGAGATGATGGCGGTGCCGTGCTGGTCGTCGTGGAAGACCGGGATCCCCATCCGCTTCTTCAGCTCTTCCTCGACGTAGAAGCACTCGGGCGCCTTGATGTCCTCGAGGTTGATCCCGCCGAAGGTCGGCTCGAGGCGCGCGATCACCTCGACCATCATCTGCGGGTCCTTCTCGTTCAGCTCGATGTCGAACACGTCGACGTCGGCGAACCTCTTGAAGAGGACCCCCTTCCCTTCCATGACGGGCTTGCCCGCCTCGGGGCCGATGTCCCCGAGGCCGAGGACGGCGGTGCCGTTCGAGACGACGGCGACCAGATTGCCTTTTCCCGTGTACTCGTAGACGAGGTCGGGATCCCGGGCGATCTCGAGGCACGGCTCGGCGACGCCGGGCGTGTACGCGAGTGACAGGTCGCGCGCGGTGGCGCACGGCTTGGACGCGATGACCTCGAGCTTCCCCTTACGGCCGGTGGAGTGGTAGGCGAGGGCGTCTTCTTTGATGATCACGTGACCGATTCTACGGCGCGCTAGCCCGGCGTCCGGGCGATCTAGATGCATCATGCGGACGGTGACCACCCCCCCCGACGGCCGTCCCTGGAGCGATCCCCTGACGCCCCTCCTTTCGGCGTCCGTCCTGCTCGTCGCCCTCCTCGTCAACCGGTGGCCCGGGTTCCTCTCGCCGATCGAGTGGAGCCACCTGCAGGGGACGCTGGCGCTGGTGGACCGCGGCACGTTCGAGGTCTCCGCCGAGGTCCGCGCGCTGGGCGCGCACCCGGACCTGTCCCGGCACGAGGGGCGCGTCTTCCCGAACAAGGCGCCGGGGCTCACGCTGGCGGCCGTCCCGGCGATCGCCGCGATCCGGCTGGCGGAACGGGTCACGGGACGGGCCCCTTCGCTGGACCTCCTGCTCTGGTCGGCCCGGACGCTCGGGTGCCTCGTTCCCCTGGTGATCTTCCTGCCGTGGTTCGTGCGCGAGAGACGACGGCGGGGCGACGCTCCCGAATCGGCCCTCCTCGCCGGGGGCCTCCTCCTGGTCGGGACCCCGGCCCTCGTCTACGCCGACCTCCTGACCGCGCAGCTGCCGGCGGGCCTCTGCGCGTACATCGCGGCCTCGAGCCTGCTGGACCGGCGGTTCGGCAAGGCCGGCCTGTTCGCCGGCCTCTCCGTCCTCCTCCAGTACCCCCTGGCGCTCGTGGCACTGGCATTCACGGTCGCGGCGCCGTTCCTGGCAGACGACCGGCGTCCCGCCGGGCGGCTCGCCGCGAGCGTCCGGCTCGCGGCCGCCGCGAGCGTCCGGCTCGCGGCCGGCGCGGCGCTGCCGGCCGCCTTCCTCCTCGTCTACGACACCATCTGTTTCGGGGGCCCGTTCCAGCTCTCGTCGTTCCACGAGACGCTTCCCGAGTACCAGGAGCTGGCCCGGAGCGGGGCCGCCGGGATCTCGGCCCCGACCGCCGAGGCCCTGCTCGGCCTCCTCGTCTCGCCGTCGCGCGGGCTCTTCTTCTTCGCGCCCGTCCTCCTGCTGTCCGCGGTCGGCCTGGTGGCGCTCGCGCGCCGGCCCGAACGCCGGTCCGGGGCGCTCCTCCTCTCGCTCGGCGCCGGGATCCCGATCGTCACCTTCGCGGGCTACGAGAACTGGCACGGGGGCTCCTCGTTCGGCCCCCGCTACCTGATCCCCGTGCTCCCCTTCCTCGCGGCCCTCGCCTCCGCGCTTCCCCTTCCGGAGTCGCCCCGCGGCCGCGCCGCGGCCCTGGCCGGAATCGCCGGTCTGTCGCTCGCCGGCTTCGCCCAGACGTTCCTCGGGCTCGTGTCGTTCCCGAACGTCCCCTTCGCCGTCGGCGACGCTGGCTCGAACGCGATCCAGAACTTCTGCCTTCCGCTCCTCCTCTCCGCCGGACGCGCTCCCACCTGGCTCGACGGGTGGGGGCTCGGCGCGGTCGCCATGCCGGTCCTCCTGGGGCTCGGCCTCGCCGTCGCCGCCACGTTCGTGGTCCTGGTCTGGCGCGTCGCGCCGCCGGGCCTGGGTGCGCTGACGGTGTCGCTCAGCCTGGCCGCCTCTCTCGGGGCGACGGCGGTCCTGGCGTCGATCGGCACCGGCGAGAACGAGGCCCGCGACCTCCTCCGCCGGATCTACGCTCGCCACATGGTCCCGTGGGCTGTGGTATCAAGGGAGCGATGAGAGCGCTGCGCGTCGCCGTCGCCTGTCTCCTCGTCTCCGCGCCCCTCCAGGCCGGGATGCGCGTCCGCTGGGCGGAGTCCGGCACCCGGGACGGAAGGCCGTTCTCGGAGAGGACGGAGGCGCTCCTCGACACGGGGAGGGTGCGCCTCGACGTGACGACCGCGGACGGCAAGCCCGTCGCGACCTACCTCTACCGCGCCGACCAGAACCTGGTCTACGTCCTGGACGGCGCCCTCCGGACCGTCCGGAAGCAGAGCCCGGTGACGAACGAGGAGATCCGCCAGGCGATCGGCGTCGAGCTCTCGAAGCAGGAGTCGTTCGTGGGCCAGCTCGAGGGTCAGGAGAAGGAGGAGACGGCCGCACGGATCCGCTCCTTCCGCGCCGCGCTCGAGCTCGGGCGAAAGCCGAAGGCCACGCCCAGCAAGACCGACAGCGACGTCGGTGGCCGGCCGTGCCGGAACGTGGTGATCGCGCTCGACGCTGCGGTGACCCGCACGGTCTGCCTCGGCCGGCTCGACGGGCTCGGCGTCCCGGAATGGACGCGCGAGCTCCTCGCCCGCGTGACCGACCTGGTGGCCGACACGCGCCGGCTCACCGCGCTCCAGAAGCAGCTCGACCAGGGCCAGCCGGCCGCGGCGGACGGGATGATCAACCCGTTCTCGTCGACCGAGGGCTTCCCCGTCCGGATCTCGCAGACGGACCGGGGCCAGGTGAGCTGGGAAATGCTCCTCGAGGCGGTCGAGCCGGCCGAGGTGCCCGAGGAGCGGTTCACCGTTCCGAAGGGCTACATCTCCCTCGGGCGCTAGGAGCCTGTCCGAGTAAATGGGAAGGGTCGCGCGCCCAGGTGCTTGCGGGCGAGATCCAGGCGCGAGGCCCGAGCTGCTGGAGTAGGCTCTCCGCCGAGGGCCTCGCAACGCCGATCTCGCCCGCAACCACCTGGCGCCCTTCGGGTGGAGGGGGAACGCCGCGAACGGCCTCCCCCTCGTCGCTCGCCTGCCGGCTCGCGGTGCCGGCGGCACGGGCCTTTCGCTTGCTCGGACAGGCTCCTAGGCCAGGCTCGAACGGACCGAACCCTTGACAGAGGGTCGTCCCCCGCCCAGATTACCTACCGGTCGGTAGCTCCTCACGCGAACAAGCTACGGGCCGGGAGGCCGCCCCCGCGATGCCCCCGGAAACAGCGGAAACACCTGCACGGGAACGACTTCTTGGAGCCGCCCTGCACCTTTTCACGACCCGGGGTTTTGCCGCGACTTCGGTCCGAGAAATCGTCCAGCGAGCCGGCCTGACGAAACCGGCGCTCTATTACCACTTCCAGAGCAAGGAAGGGATCTACCTCGCGATCCTGCACGATCTCGTCCGGATCGCGGACGAGGGGATCGCCGCGAGCCGTGTGGACTCGGGACCGGCCCGGGAGCGCATCGAGAGGTTCCTCCTCTCGATCTTCGACCTCTTCGAGATGAAGCGGGCCCACGTCCGATTCGTGAACGCGGTGTTCTGGGGCCCCCCTCAGGGCGCCCCCGCCTTCGACTTCGACACCTTCCACAACAAGCTGGGCGCCGTCCTCGGCCAGATCGTGTCCGAAGGGATCGCGTCGGGCGAGCTCCGGGCGACCGACCCAGGCGACGCGACCCTGGCCCTGATGGGCGTCCTCTCCTTCTCGATGGACCTCGCCCTCGCGCATCCGGAGCTCGGCCTCGGCCGCGACGGCCTCCGGCGCGCGCTCGACATCCTCTTCGCGGGCCTCGCGGCACCCGACCACACCCGCCAGGAGACCGCGCGATGACGCGTATCCCCCTGCCGGCGCTCGCCGGCCTGTCGTTCACGCTCCTCCTCCCGTCCGCCTGCGGCAAGCAGGCCAACGGCCGCGCCGCCCAGGCCGGGCGCCCGCCCGTCGCGGTCGACACGGCGAGAGCCGCCGCGACGGACGTCGAGCAGTTCGTCGACGTCGTCGGCACGCTCACGGCCCGGAGCGAGGCCGACGTGAAGTCCGAGTACAGCGGCACCATCGTCGAGGTCTTCGTGACCCAGTGGGTGCACGTGACGAAAGGGACGCCGCTCGCCCGCCTCGACACGCGCGAGGCCGACGCCGGTCTCGCGGCCGCCCGCGCCGCCGCGCTCC
>CAYLNK010000323.1:0-7666 GCA_964384675.1 uncultured Holophagales bacterium
GGAGCCGGTGGCGCCCAGGTCGCCTCGCTCGACCGGGACGGCGCGCGGAAGGCGCTGGCGATCGGCCGGCGCCTCTCGAAGAGCCTCGCGTCGAGCGACCTCGCGGCCACGAGCGACCTCGCGGAGCTGCGGGCCGTCCTCGACCCGCGACTCCCGAAGCCGCTCGGGGAGCTCCACGACTGCCTGGAGCGGCTCGACTTCGAGGCGGCCCGGGCCCCGCTCGCGACGCTGCTCGGCGAGCTGGAGAAGGGAAGCGACGAGAGATGAAGGACCAGATCCGCCGCAGGCTCCTCCTGGTGGACGACCATCCGCCCAACATCCACCTCCTGGCGGAGTCGCTGCGCGACCGGTACGACATCCGTTTCGCCACGTCCGGAGCGCGCGCCCTCGCGCTCGCGGCCGACGGAGGGATCGACCTGATCCTGCTCGACGTCGTGATGCCGGGAATGGACGGCTTCGAGGTGTGCCGGCGGCTGAAGGCCGACGAGCGGACCTGGCCCATCCCGGTCATCTTCGTGACGTCGCTCGGCGAGGTGGACGACGAGACGCGCGGCTTCGACGCCGGCGGAGTCGACTACATCACCAAGCCGATCAGCCCGCCGGTGGTGCGGGCCCGTGTGCGCACCCACCTGGAGCTGAAGGAGGCGCGCGACCTCCTGGAGGAGCTGGCCTCGATCGACCCGCTCACCGGGATCGCCAACCGGCGCCGCTTCGACGGCGCGCTCGACCGCGAGTGGCGGCGCGCGTTCCGGAGCGGCTCCGTGCTGACGCTCGGGATCGCCGACGTCGACCACTTCAAGGCGTTCAACGACCGGTACGGCCACGCGCGGGGCGACGAGTGCCTGAGGCAGGTGGCACGTGCGGCGGCCGAGGCGTGCGGACGGCCGTCGGACCTGGTCGCGCGGTACGGGGGCGAGGAGTTCGGGCTGGTGCTCCCCGACACAGACCCCGCCGGCGCGCGCGTGCTGCTGGGCACCGTCCTCACGCGGGTGGAGGACCTCGCCCTCCCTCACGAAGGCTCGAGCTGCGCCGACCACGTCACGTTGAGCGTCGGCGCCGTCAGCCTGGTCCCTGGCAGCGCCGACGGCGCGCACGCGGCGCTGGAGCGCGCCGACCGCCTGCTCTACGAGGCGAAGGCCGGAGGTCGAAGGCGCGCGGTCCACCGCGACCTCGGGAGCGACGTCGAGGCCGTGATCACGGCGACGGACGCTTCCGCCCGCTGAGAGCAGGCCGCCCGTGTCCACGGGGGGGCTTCGCCGCGCGCTCATCCGTGCGAGCCCCTCCGTCCGTACCACGCCCGATGAGACTCGCCGCCGCCGCGGTCGCGGCCCTCCTTCTCTCCGCCGCGCCGCCTCGCGTCGCGGATGCGGCTCCGGCTCCGGCAAAGCCCGGGCACGGGAAACGGTTCCGGCCGCAGATCCCCCGCACGTGGGACGAGGAGGCGCTCCGCACGCTGCAGGTCCCTCTCGCGGACCCCGGCTACTCGCCCGTCCACGTGGCGCCCGGCTACTACGAGCGGGTCCCGGCTCTCACGATCTACGAGAGCTACCCCGTCTACGCGCCCGGGCGCGAGCCGGAAGGGTACCTGCGCGAGCTCGAGCGAAAGGAGCCGGTCGTGGCCTTCGACCCGGCCCGCCTTCGGACCGCGGAGGACTGGATCCAGGCGGGCCGGAAGGTCTTCGACGCGCCCTCCGATTTCGGGCTGACGAACACCGTGGCCGACGTTCGCGATCCCGCCTGGTGGGAGCGGCTCAGGATGCCGGTCGCCCGCGACGGGACGATCCCCTTCTACCGCTACGTGATCCGCCAGAAGGGCAAGGTGGAGCTGGGGAACCTCTCGTGCGGGAACTGCCATACGCGGGTGACGGCTTCCGGGGACGTCATCGCGGGGGCCCAGGGCAACTTCCCTTTCGACGAGGCGCAGGGGCTCCTCGTCCGGACGCGTCTCCCCCTCGAAGCCGCGCGCGCCGCCGGGCGTACCCTCTACGGCGCGCCCTGGGTTCGTCCGGAGCCGTCGCCGCGGTGGGAGGAGATGAGCCGGGAGGAGATCGCCGAAGCCCTCGAGGCGGTGCCTCGCGGCGTCCACGCGCGACAGGGGACGAGCCCGTTCCATCCCGCGCGGATCCCCGACCTCTTCGACCTGAAGGACCGCCGGTACCTCGACGCGACCGGGCTGGTCCGCCATCGAGGGATCGGCGACCTGATGCGCTATGCGGCGCTGAACCAGGGCCTCGACCTCGCGTCGCGGTTCGGCGACTTCACCCCGGCAGCCGAGAACGGGGCGGTCCCGGAGCCCGAACGCCTCGACGTGACGCGGTACACCGACGCGCAGCTCTACGCGCTCGCCCTCTATCTCTACTCGCTGAAGCGCCCGTCGGGCCCGAAGGGCGACGGCGCCGCCGCCGCCCGCGGGCGGCGCATCTTCGCGCGGGAGATGTGCGGGGGTTGCCATCGCCCGCCGCTGTACACGTCCAACGAGCTCACGTTCGCCCGCGGCTTCGAGCCGGGCGCCGAGCACCGGAAGGAGCGCGATCTCGCCGGGCTCACCGTCGGGACCGACCCCGGCCTCGCCACCCGGACTCGCCGCGGCACCGGCCTCTACAAGGTGCCGTCGCTCCGGGGCGTCTGGCTGCGCGGGCCGCTCTCTCACGACGGCTCCGTCGCCACGCTCGAGGACTGGTTCGACCCGAGGCGGCTCCGTGACGACTACGTCCCGACCGGGTTCAAGGGCTGGCGTGTCTCCGCCCGAGCGGTGCCCGGGCATCCCTACGGGCTGTACCTTCCGCCGGACGAGAAGGCGGCTCTCATCGCCTTCCTGCGCACGCTCTGAGCGAACACGCGGCATTGCCGTAGTGCGGCCTCCCGTGTCGTCGAGGCGCTCACCTGGCGGGCGACGCCCGCGGCCGGGTCGAACCTTTATCCTTTGGCCCTGACCCTATTGAAGGGATCTGAGCCAGCCGCGCGGCTTCTCGGGCGGCGCCGCGAGGCGGGCCAGCTCCGCTCCGACCTGGCGGGCCGTCGGACGCCGCGCCGACTCCTTCGCCAGCATCCGCATCACCAGGTCCTCGGCGCCGGGCGGCAGCCCGTCGACGTCGAGCGGCGGGAGCGGGTCGTTCAGCTGGCGGAGGAACGAGGCGACGGTCTCCTCTCCCTCCTCGGCCGCGTACGGGAGCCGGAGCGAGAGGAGGAGGTAGAGCATGACGCCGAGGCTGTAGACGTCGGCGCGCTGGTCGTACGGGCGTCCGAGGAGGCGCTCGGGCGAGATGTACGCCGGTGTGCCGAGGAAGGCGCCGTGCCGGGTGAGCGTCCGGTCGTCGGCGCCGGGCTGGCGGAGGAGCAGCTTGGCGATCCCGAAGTCGAGGAGCTTCACGACCTCGCCCTTGGCGGTGCGGTGCAGGAAGACGTTCTCGGGCTTGATGTCGCGGTGGACGAGCCCGGCGGCGTGCGCCTCGGCGAGGACGTCGCAGACGGGAATCAGGATCTCGGCGCAGCGCGCGAACCGCAGCGGACCCTCGTCCACGAGGAGGCGCGCGACCGTCACCCCGGAGAGGAGCTCCATCACGAGGTACGCGATGCCGGAGCCGGAGACCCCGAAGTCGGTCACCTTCACCGCGTTCGGGTGCTGGATCTGGCAGGCGGTGGCGCCTTCGCGCCGGAACCGTTCGAGCGCGGCGGGGGTGTCGCTCCCTTCCCAGGGCCGGAACACCTTGACCGCCACCTTCCGCCGGAGCGCCACGTGCTCCGCCCGGAAGACGGTCCCGAAGCCGCCCGAGCCGATCTTCTCCTCGAGCCGGAACTTGCCGTCGAGGAGCGTGCCCGGAAGCGCGGAGGCGAGCGCCGAGAAGACGTGATGGGTGCGCCTCTCGGCCTCGTGGAGCTCCTCGTTGCGCCGCTGCAGCTCGGCGTTCTGCTCGCGCAGGTCCTGACGGCTCCGCACCAGCTCGGCCTGCTTCGTCTCCAGCTCCCGCCGCAGGCGATAGAGCTGGACGTGCGCCCCCACGCGGGCCAGCACCTCGCGCGGCTCGCACGGCTTGGTGACGTAGTCGGCCGCGCCCGCCTCGAACGCGCGCACCTTCTCCTCCACGTCCTCGAGCCCGCTGATCACGATCACCGGGATGCCCGCGGTCTTGGAGTCGTCCTTCAGGCGCCGGCACACCTCGAAGCCGTCCATACGCGGCATCTGGAGGTCGAGCACGATCAGCTCCGGCGGATGAGACGCCGCCAGGGCCAGGGCGCGGGGCCCCTCGGTGGCCACGCGGACGTCGTAGCCGGCCTCGCGCAGCACCGTGCCGAGGAGCCTCAGCTGCGCGACGTCGTCGTCGAGGAGGAGGAGCTCTCCGTTGCCCAAGGAGTGAAGGCTAGTCGTCCACGGGCGCGGCGGTCAACGACGGGCGGCGCGCGTCTAGAATCCCGGCGCGGTACACGGAGTGATGGCGGTCCTCTCGCGCGGCCGGGTGTGCGGCGTACTGGCCGGGTTGGCCGTGGCCGCTTCCGCGGCGGGCGCGGTCGCGGCCGTGTCGGTGAGCGGGCCGCTCGGGGACCCGATCTTCCACGCGGTGGCCGACGCGCGATCGGTCCCCGACAACGACGTGTCGTGCCTGGCCCAGGACGCGGCGGGCTTCCTCTGGATCGGTACGCGCGACGGCCTCCTCCGGTACGACGGCCTGGCGTTCCGGCTCTTCCGGCACGACGCGGGGGACTCGCGGTCGCTCCCGGGGAATCGCGTTCGCGTGCTTCGCGCCGGGTCCGGCGGACGCGTCTTCGTCGGCACCGAGGACGCCGGTCTCGCGGTGTACGAGCCTCAGGCCGACTCGTTCCGGAGCGTGACGTCCGCCGCCGGTCTCTCGTCGGACGGCGTGCGCGACGTGGCCGAGGCGGGGGACGGGGCGATCTGGGTCTCGACCACGCGCGGGCTCGACCTCGTGGACGTGACGACGCTCCGGGTCACGCGGTCCGATCCGAAGCCGTCCGGGATGACGAATCCGGAGCGCGCGAGCCTTGGACCGCTCCTCGTCGACCGGCGCGGCGACCTGTGGATCGGGAGCGCCGACGGTCTCGCGGTGAGACGACGGACGGGGAAGGTCGACGCCGTCGCGGTCTCACCCGCGCGGGGGGACTCGCTCGCCGGGAAGCCCGTCTACCGGCTCTTCCAGGCGCGCGACGGGGCTCTTTGGGCGGGGATCTTCGGAGGGGGGCTCGCGCGGATCGACCCGGCGAGCGGCGTGGCGCGCTTCGTCGACGGCGAGGCGCGTGTCAGCGCCTACGCGTTCGCAGAGACGGAGCCGGGCGTCGTCTGGGTCGGCACGTCGTCGGACGGCATCGAGCGGCGCGACGCGGCGACGGGCGCGGTCCTGGCGCGGCACCTCCACGACGCCTCGGTCCCCGAGTCGGTGATCAGCAGCCGGATCGCGGCGCTCCTGGTGGACCGGAGCGGCCTCGTCTGGATCGGCACCACCGGCGGCGGCCTCGCGTTTCACAACCCGGCCGACGCGGCGTTCCGGCTCCTCCGCCATTCGCCCCTCCGCCCCGACGGTCTCACGAACGGCGAGGTGGAGAGCGTCTTCGAGTCGTCCGACGGGCTCCTCTGGGTGGGCACGCACGACAACGGCGTCGACGTCTTCGACGGTCCCCGCCGCGTGGCGGGATATCGCGCCGGCCCCGAGGACGGCCGCTCGCTCGACCGGCCCCGCGTCGGCGCCATCGCCGAGACGCCCGACGGCGCGATCTGGCTCGGCACGTCGGGCGTGCTGAACCGGCTCGAGCGGACGCGCGAGAGGCTCGAGCGGATCCCGGCCCAGCCGTTCGGAAAGATAACGGGGCGGATCACCCGGCTCCTTCCCGACGCCGCGCGCGGCGGTCTGTGGGTCGGCTCCACGGCGGGCCTCGGGTTCCTGGACCTGGGGACGCGGAGCTGCGTTCCGGCGGAGGTAGCCGAGGGCGGGCCGGTCGCCGGCAACGTCACCGACCTCGCGTTCGCCGCCGACGGCACGCTCTGGGTGGCGAGCCTGGGCGGGCTCGCGTCCCTGCCTCGCGGGGCGGACCGCTTCCGGCGCGTCGCGGCGGGCGACGGGACGAAGGGGACGCTTCCCCCCGGAAGCCCGCTCGGGCTCCTCGCGGACTCGAAGGGCCGGCTCTGGGTGGGGATGTCGAACGGCCTCTTCCGGCTCGTCTCCTCCGAAGGCGGTGCGCCTCGGTTCGAGCCCGTCGCGCCGTCGCTCGGCCTCCAGAACCGGCGCTGCGAGAACCTCCTGGAGGACGGGACGGGCCGGATCTGGGTGGAGGGCGAGGTCGCGTTCGATCCCGGCACGCTCGACGTGCGGCGATTCGGTGTGGAAGAAGGAGCGGGGCGCTCGATCTGGCGCGGCGCGGCGGTGAGGCGGCGCTCCGGCACGCTCGTCCTCGGCGGGCCGGACGGTCTCCTCGTCATCGACCCGGCCGCGCTTCGACCCTGGACGTACGCGCCATCCGTCGCGCTGGCGGCGCTGCGCGTCGACGGCCGGTCCGTGCCGGCCGCGCGCACGTCGCCGCTGCTGGTCCCGCCCGGGACGCGGACCGTGGCGTTCGAGCTCGCGTCGCTCGACCTCTCCGCGCCGCGCCGGAATCGCTACCGGTACCGGCTGAACGGTTTCGACCGCGACGTCACCGAGGTGGACGCCGAGCACCGCAGCGTCACCTACACCTCGCTTCCGCCCGGCTCCTACGTCTTCGAGGTGAGCGGCTCGAACCGCGACGGTATCTTCGGCCCGGTCGGGCTGTCGCTGCCCGTACGGGTCGAGCCGGCGCTCCACCAGACGCTTCTCTTCCGGATCGCGGCGGGCCTCCTCCTCGCCGGGCTCACCTGGCCGCTCTACCGCGTCCGCTTGCGTCTTCTCGAGGCGCGACAGCGTGAGCTGGAGGCGCTGGTGGCGTCGCGCACGGCGGCGCTGGCCGAGTCGGAGCGGCGGGCCCGCGACGCGAGCGAGGCCAAGAGCGTCTTCCTCGCCAACATGAGCCACGAGCTCCGGACGCCGCTCAACGCCGTCCTCGGCTTCGCTCAGCTGATGCGGCGGAGCCGCTCGCTCGAGCCCGCCGACCGCGACAGCCTCTCGATCATCCAGCGGAGCGGCGAGCACCTCCTGTCGCTCATCAACCAGGTGCTCTCGATCTCCAAGATCGAGGCGGGGAAGATGACGCTCGACGCCCGGCCGTTCGACCTGCGCGAGCTCCTCGCCACGCTGGAGCGGATGCTCCGCTCCCGCGCCGAGGAGGCGGGGGTCGGGTTCCGCGTGGAGATCGGCGACGCCGTTCCGGCGGCCGTCCTGGGTGACGAGGGGAAGCTCCGGCAGGCGCTCCTGAACCTCCTCGGCAACGCCGTCAAGTTCACGCGCGCCGGCGAGGTGACGCTCCGTGTGGGGTGGGCGGCGGGTCGCGCCACGTTCGAGGTGACGGACACCGGCGCCGGGATCGCCGAGGAGGAGCTCTCCGCCCTCTTCACGCCGTTCGCGCAGACCGAGAGCGGCCGGGCGGCGAAGGAGGGGACGGGGCTCGGCCTGGCGATCACGAAGCGGATCGTCGAGCTGATGGGCGGGACGATCCGCGTGGCGAGCCGGCGGGGCGAGGGGACGACGTTCACGTTCGACGTCGCGCTGCCGGCGTGCGCCCCGGTGGCCGTGGGCCCGGCGCCGCG
>CAYLNK010000324.1:0-7613 GCA_964384675.1 uncultured Holophagales bacterium
GGGGGCTCGCCCGCGTGGGGCGCCGGGCGCTCGTCGGCGCGGCCCTCGCGCTGGCCCTCCTCACGACGGGGATCTGCGTGCTGGCGGCGCCGCGCCTGGGCCGGGCCGGTGAGCCGGGCCGCTACACGCTGGACGGCACGGCGTACCTGGAGCGCCACTCGCCGGTGCCCGACAAGCCCGGGGCCGCCGGCCAGGACAAGGCCGCGATCGACTGGATCAACCGGACGATTCGCGGCATCCCGGTGCTGGTGGAGGCGTGGGGGCCGAGCTACCAGGAGTTCAGCCGGGTCACCATGAACACCGGCCTTCCGATCGTGCTCGGCTGGGACTACCACGTGACCCAGCGTGGAGCCAGGCGCGACGAGGTCGAGACGCGCAAGGCCGACGTCGAGGCGATCTACCGGAGCAAGGCCCAGCGCGAGGTCGCGGCGATCCTGGCGCGCTATCACGTAGCCTACGTCTACGTGGGACCGCTGGAGCGCGAGACGTACGGATCCGCCTGCCTGGCGCGGTTCCTCGAGTGGCCCGAGCTGCTGCGCCCCGTCTACACGAACCCGGGCGTGACGATCTTCGCGGTCCCCTCGAACCTGAAGGGCGGCGTCCCGGCGACGACCGTCGAAGCCGTCGCTCCGTCCGGGCCCGTTCCGGCCGAGGCTCCCGAGGTGCGCCAGGACCGCGAGGGCCGCTTCCGCCAGCCACGCGGCCTGGCTCTCGACGGCGAGGGGAACGTCTACGTCGTCGACACGGGGAACCACCGGATCCAGAAGCTCGCGCCCGATCTCACGCCGCTCCTCTCCTGGGGCCATCGGGGCAAGGGCCCGGGCGAGCTGCAGGAGCCGGCCGGGATCGCGCTCGGTCCCGGTGGCGAGGTGCTGGTCGCCGACACCTGGAACGGGCGCGTCCAGGTGTTCGACGCCGCGGGCGCCTACCGCCGCGAGTGGGGCACCGGGACCCTCTTCTCGCCGCGCGGGATCGTCGTGGATGCCGACGGGACGGTGTTCGTGGCCGACACCGGGAACCACCGGATCGTGCGGTACGACCGGGACGGCGTGAAGGAGCTGGAATGGGGCGGGCGGGGTGCGGCGCCGGGGCAGCTGTTCGAGCCGATCGGCCTGGCCCTCGATCCGAGGAAGGGGACCCTCGTCGTCTGCGACAACGGCAACGGCCGGCTCCAGGTCTTCACGCGGGACGGAAAGCTCGTGGGCGGCTTCCCGGTGCCGGGCTGGAGGAGCGCGGCCCTCTCCGAGCCGTACGTGGTGGTTTCGGGCGAGACGTTCTGGGTCACGGTGCCGGCGGAGAAGGAAGTGCGGCACTACACGGCGGACGGGAGGCTCCTCGAGGCGATCCGGGGCGGCGGGCGCGAGCACCTGTTCGACATCCCGATCGGGCTGGTGCTGCCCGCGGGCGCGGCGCGCCCCACGATCTCCGACGCCGAGAACCGTCTGGTGGTGCTCGACGAGGCTCCGGTCCCGGCGGAGACGGCTCCCGGTGCGCCCGCCCCGCGGCCGAAGCTGAGCGGTCGGCCGACGGCCGTACCGGGTCAGAGCCAGTAGCGTAAGAGGTCGCGAAATAGCGTAGGTACGCCAGCCGGCACCCGAGCCGCTCGGCTCACCGGGCGCGGGGCCGGAGGCGGGAGAGTCGCTCGATGGCGGCGTCGAGGGTCGACTCGCGCTTGCAGAACGCGAAGCGGACCCACGTGCGGCCCAGCTCCTTCCGTTCGCAGAAGACGCTGGGGGGGATCGCGGCGACGCCGACCTCGTCGAGGAGGTGGTCGCAGAACGCCACGTCGTCGTCCCAGCCGAGCGGGCCGATGCCGGCGGCGACGAAGTACGTCCCCGCGGGGGGCTCCACCGCGAAGCCGACTTCGCGGAGCGCGGCGACGAGCCGGTCGCGCCGGGCGCGGTACGTCGCGACGAGCGCGTCCACGTACGCTTCTCCGCCGTCCAGGGCGGCGGCGGCCGCGTGCTGGAGGGGGGTCGCCGTGGCGAACGTCAGGAACTGATGGGCGGCGCGCACCGCGGCGGTGAGGGGAGGAGAGGCGGCGGCCCAGCCGATCTTCCAGCCGGTGAGGGAGTACGTCTTGCCGAAGCTCGAGATGGTGACCGTCCGGTCACGCATCCCGGGGAGCGTGGCGATCGGGACGTGGGTCCCGTCGAAGACCAGCCGCTCGTACACCTCGTCGGCCACGACCACGACGTCCCGCGCCCGGCAGAGGGCCGCGATCGCGAGGAGCTCGTCGCGCGTGAACACCTTGCCCGTGGGGTTGTGCGGCGAGTTCAGGACGAGGAGCCGCGTGCGGCTGCCGATCGCGGCCTCGAGCGCCGCGACGTCGAGGGACCATCTCGGGGGCTCCAGCGCGACGAAGCGCGGCACCGCCCCGGCCAGGGCAACCGAGGCGCGGTACGAGTCGTAGTACGGCTCGAAGAGGACGACCTCGTCCCCGGGCTCGGTGAGCCCGAGGATCGTCGCGGCGATGGCCTCCGTGGCGCCCGAGGTGACCGTCAGCTCGGTCCCCTCCGCGTAGTCCAGGCCGTACAGGGTACGGTAGCGGCGCGACAGCGCGGCGTGCAGCTCCGGAAGACCCGACATCCGCGCGTACTGCCCGTGCCCCGCCCGGATCGCCGTGACGGCGGCCTCCTTGGCGAGCTCGGGGCCGTCGAAGTCGGGGAACCCCTGGGCGAGGTTGATCGCCCCACGCTCGGTCGACCGCCGTGTCATCTCCGAGAAGATCGTCGTCCCGAACGGGGCGAGCGCGGCCCGCATCACCGGCATGATAGCGGCGTGCGATCCTGGCGCGGATGGGGATGCTCCGGAAGCGATTTCGTGCGGAGGGGGGCGGGGGGAACCCGGCGTCCGGGTTCCCCCGGGGTAGGTCAGCTCAGAACCGGGAGAGCGCGGTCCCCTCGTCCGAATACACCTCGAAGACGGGCAGGAGCTGCGTCAGGTGGAGGCTGTGACGCACCCGCTCGTTGAGGTTCAGGAGCTTCATCGACGCGTCCATCCTCTGCGCCAGCTTGAGGCTCGCGACCAGCTCGCCGATCCCCGCGCTGTCGATCGTCGTGACGCCAGACAGATTCAGGAGGATCTTCTTCCAGCCTTCCGCGAGGAGCTCGTTCATCACCTCGCGCAGGATCTCGGTACCGACGTCGGCCACCAGGCGGCCGCTCAGGTCGGCGATCAGGACATCCCCGGATTTCCGTACCTCGACGTGCATGCGAGCGGGATCCTACCGCGGGGCCGGGCCGGCCGCGAGCCGGCGTGAGCGGGAACGCGTTCCGGCCCTCCTGGTGGCTCCCCGGCGCGCACCTCCAGACCGTCTGGGGCCCGTGGACGCGCTCCCGGCGCCTGGTCGTCTACCGTCGCGAGCCGGTCGAGACACCCGACGGCGACGAGCTGATCCTGGATCACCTCGACGGACCGCCGGGCGCGCCCCGGGTGGTGCTCCTGCACGGTCTCGAGGGGAGCTCGAGCTCGGTCTACGTGCAGGGTCTGGCGGCGCGGCTGGTGGCTGCCGCGCTCTCGGTCACCGCGCTCAACTTCCGCTCGTGCGCCAAGGACCCGGCCGACCTCTCCCGTGCCCTGCCGAACCGGCGCCCGCGGCTCTACCACTCCGGGGAGACGACCGACCTGGCGTTCGTCGTCGACCTCCTCCGGGCGCGGGAGCCGGGGGTCGTCCTCGGGGCGGCCGGCATCTCGCTGGGCGGGAACGTGCTCCTGAAGCGGCTCGGCGAGGCCGGGGCGGCGAGCGGCCTCGCGGCCGCCGCGACGGTCTCGGTGCCGTACGACCTGGCCGCCGGCGCCCGCCACATGGAGTCGGGGCTCGGCCCGTTCTACCTGCGGGCCTTCCTCGCGAGCCTCAAGCCGAAGGCCTTCTCGCTGATCAGCCGCTTCCCGGAGGTGGCGGCCCGGCTCGACGCGACGCGGATCGCCGCGGCACGCACGTTCGTCACGTACGACGACGCGGCCACGGCGCCCCTCCACGGCTTCGCCGGCGCGGACGACTACTACGAGCGGTGCAGCTCCCTTCGGGTGCTCGCCGGGATCGCCACGCCGACGCTCTGCCTGAGCGCCGGGGACGACCCGTTCCTGCCGGCGGCGACGTTGCGGCAGGCGGCGCGGGCGGCGTCGTCCGCCGTCCGTCTCGAGGTGACCCGGCGGGGCGGCCACGTCGGCTTCGTCACCGGGGCGCTCCCGTTCTCGGGCCGCGCCTGGGCGGAGGAGCGGGTCGTGGCGTGGCTCCGCGAACGGCTCTGAGCCGCGTCAGGTCCCGATTCCGGGGGGCGCGGACGGCGCGGGAGAGGCGGCCGGCAGCCGCACGGTGAACGTCGTCCCCTCTCCCGGCCGGCTCGCCACGTCGATGCCGCCCCCGAGAAGCTCGGCGAGCCGGCGGCTGATGGCGAGCCCGAGGCCGGTCCCGCCGAAGCGGCGCGTCGTGGAGGCGTCCGCCTGCGTGAAGGGCGTGAAGAGGCGGGCCAGCTGCTCGGGCGAGATCCCGATCCCCGTGTCGGAGACGCGAAAGACGATCACGTCCGGGCCCGTCGGCTGGGGCCGGCGGCTCACCTGGAGCGTGACGCGCCCATCGCGCGTGAACTTCCCGGCGTTCGAGAGCAGGTTGAAGAGCACCTGGCGGACGCGCGTCGGGTCCGCGGTCATCGCGCCGAGCGGCTCCTCGAGGGTAACGTCGAGCGCGTTCCCGTTGGCGGTGACCACCGGGCGAAGGGTGGTGACCGCCGCCTGCACCAGCGCGGCCACGTCGAACGTGGACGGCTCCAGGTCCATCTTCCCGGCCTCGATCTTCGACAGGTCGAGGATGTCGCTGATCAGGCCGAGGAGGTGCGACCCGGCCGACGAGATCTTCCCCAGATCCCCCTGCACCCGGCGCAGGGCGGGCTCGACGTCGGCCTCCTCCTGCAGCATCTCGGCGTACCCGATGATCGCGTTCAGCGGTGTCCGGAGCTCGTGGCTCATGTTGGCGAGGAACTGGCTCTTGGCCCGGTTGGCCTCCTCGGCGAGCGCCTGCGCCCGTTCCGTCCTCTCCTTCTCGTGGGAGAGCTTCTTCGTTCGCTCGGCGACGAGCTTGACGAGCTCCCGCTCGCGCGCCCGCATCTGCCGGACCCGGAGCCGGTAGCCTCCCCAGACGAGGAGGCCCAGCCCCAGGGCGGAGGTCGCGAGGAAGAGCCGGGTCTCCAGGAAGGACGGCTCGAGGGTGAAGCGAAAGGACGCCCCCTCCTCGTTCCAGCGCCCTCCGTCCCCGAGCGCCTGGACCCGGAACGTGTAGGAGCCGGGAGGCAGGTTCGTGTAGTACGCGACGCGCCGGGTGTCCGCATCGATGAAGTCGCGGTCGAAGCCCTCCATCCGGTAGCGGAAGCGCACCCGCTCGGGGGCGGTGAAGCTGAGCGCCGCGTAGTGGAACTCGAAGACCCGGCGGCCCGGCCCGATCCGGTGCGGCCCCTCCGGACGGAGCGTCTGCCGGTCCACGATGACGTCCTCGATCAGGACCGGCGGCGTCTGCGCGTTCGTCCGCACCAGCCGCGGGTCGATCGAGACGGCTCCCCGGATCGTCGGGAACCACAGGGTCCCGTCGCGGCGACGGCAGCCCGCGGGCTGGCTCCCGCCGTTGCACTCGCGGTTGCGCATCCCGTCGGCCGTACCGTAGGCGAAGGCCTGGATCGATCCGCTCTTCCCGGACGCGAAGTCGTTCAGGCTCGAACGGGAAACCCGGAAGAGCCCGCGGTTCGAGCTCATCCAGAGGTTCCCGTCGTCGTCCTCCAGGATCTGCGAGATGACGTCGTCGAGGAGGCCCTCGTGGCGTCCGTAGCGGGTGAAGCGCCCGTTCTCGAGACGGGCCAGGCCTCCCCCGAACGTGCCGACCCAGAGGATCCCGGAGACGTCGCGGTGGAGGGCCCTCACGTCGTTCACGGGCAGACCCTCGCGGGTCGTGTACACGGCCCGCACCGCGCCGTCCTTCCACTTCAGGAGCCCGCCGCGGTACGTGCCGATCCAGAGCGTCCCGTCCGGCTCCTCGAGGAGGGCGTGGATCTCGGCGCTGGCCGCGCCGGCCCCCGTCCACGTCTCGGCGACGCGCCCGCCGGACACCCGGGCGAGACCCCGTGTGGTGCCGGCCCAGACCCCGCCGGCCCGCGCCGGCACCAGGGCGAGGACGACGTCGGAGGGGAGGCCGTCCTGGGGCGTCAGGTGCTTCACCGGACCGTCGCCCACGCCGTAGAGGCCGCCGCTCCAGGTGCCGATCCAGAGGGTCCCGTCCGGCTCGCCGGTGAGCGACCAGATGCAGCCGTTGGGGAGCAGGCCGGGCAGCACCTGACGGAAGCGCCCGTCCTCGAAGAGGTGGAGCCCGCCGCAGTTCGTGCCGACCCAGAGGTGGCCGGCCAGGTCCTCGTAAGCGGTCAGGGCGATGTCGCGCGTCAGCCCTTCCGGGATGCCGTAGGTGCGGCAGGCCGCGTCCTTCAGTCGGTTGAGACCGGTCGACCCGGTGCCGATCCAGAGGCTTCCCTCGCGGTCCTCGTGGAGGCACGGCACGTCGTCGCCGAAGAAGCCCTGGCCGGAGCGCAGAGCCTCGAACCGTCCGCCGGAGAAGCGTGTGATCCCGAGCCGGGAGCCGATCCAGAGGCTCCCGTCGCGGTCCAGGAGAAGGCTCCGGGCGCGTGTCTCGGCCAGGCCGTCCGCCTCCGTGAACCGGGTCACCGTGCCCGCCTCCCAGCGAAAGAGCCCGTTCTCCGCGCCGACGTAGAGGCGTCCCGCGGAGTCCTCCACGAACGCGGTCACATCGGTCGCTTCCGGCACGAGGCTCGGCTGCAGGCGGCCGCTCCGGAGCTCCCGGAGCGTCCCTCCGACCGCCACGAAGAGGCGCCCCGAGCGCGTCAGCCAGAGGTAGCCGAGGCTGCCCGGCGTCTCGTCCTCGAGAGGGACCCGCCGGAGGACGCCGTCGCGGAGCCGCGCGAGCCCGCTCGCGGTGGAGACCCAGAGGTCGCCTTCCGGTCCGGTCGCGACGCCGATCACCCGGTCGTCCGGGAGCCCTTCCCGGGTGGTGAAGCGGGTCGCCTCGCCGCGAGACCAGCGGATGAGCCCGCCGCCCTCGGTGCCTGCCCAGACGGCCCCGGACGGGTCCTCGTGCAGCACGACGGTGCGCCGGGCGCGGCGATCGGCCCCGGCCGGCGGCTCCACGAGCACGAAGCGAACGCCGTCGAACTTGACGACGCCGTCCCAGGTGGCGATCCAGAGATAGCCGTCCCGGGTCTGGAGGATCGCGTTGACGGAGTTCTGCGGCAGGCCCTGATCGGTCTGCCAGACGTCCCGTCCGTACGCCTCCACGGGACGCCGCGGGTCGAGCGCCTCGATCGGCCCGGCCGCGAGGACGGCGAGGCCGAGCGCCGCGAGGAGACGGGTCCCACCAGCGAGCATCGGGTACGCGGATCTTAGTGGGGCGCGGACCGCGCCGGCACGGTGGAGGGCCGCGCGGTCACGGGCCCGGCGCCGGCCCGAGGCCTGCGAGATACGCGTGGAGGTAGAGGACGTCGGCGAACGTGAGCCCCCCGCTCCCGTCCGGGTCGCCGGCGCACGGGACCGCCGGCTCCGGGCCGCCGGCGTACAGGGCC
>CAYLNK010000325.1:0-7598 GCA_964384675.1 uncultured Holophagales bacterium
GACCGGATCGAGGACGGCTTCGAGCCGGACGAGGCGCGGGCGCTCGCCGCGGGCTGAGGCGGAGGGGCCGCCGCGGCGTGAGAGCGGCCGCGCCGCCGGGACCTGCGTCTGAGAGACTCCGCGGGATGCCGAACGCGTCACCCGTTCCCGGCCTCGCGGCCGTCGCCCTCGTCACACTCGCCTCCGAGCTCCTCGCCCGCGGTCTCGTCGACGCCCAGGGCCATGCCCGGATCCCCGCGGTCGTCCTCGCGCTCGCGCTCGGGGCGCTCGCGGCCCACCTCCTCCCGGCCTCGGGACGCACGGCGCTGGCGCCGGGGCTCGACGTGGTGAAGAAGCGCGTCCTCAAGACCGCGATCGTGCTGTACGGACTGGGGCTGACGGCGGGGAACCTGGCCTCGGTGCGAGGGCCGGCGCTCGCGATCGTGGCGATCTGCCTCGTGGTGTCGCTCCTGGTGGCCGCCGGGGCGGGGGCCCTCTTCGGCGTGTCGCGCACCGCCAAGCTCCTCATCGGCTGCGGGACGGCGATCTGCGGGGCGACGGCCGTCGTCACGATCGCGCCCCTCGTCGACGCCGACGACGACGAGGTGGCGTTCGCCGTCACCACGATCTTTCTCTTCAACCTGGTCGCCCTCTTCGCGTTCCCGTGGCTCGGCCACCGGCTCGGGATGACCGACGCGGCGTTCGGCACCTGGGTGGGCACGGCGGTGAACGACACGTCGGCCGTGGTGGCGACGGGGCGCGCCTACTCGTTCGACGCGGGCGCCATCGCCACGCTCGTGAAGGTGATCCGGACGCTGGCTCTGGTGCCGATGGCGATGGCCGTCGGCTTCTGGGCGAGCCGGAGAGGGGACGGGGGCAAGAAGGTCTCGTTCGCCGCGGTCTTCCCGTGGTTCGTGCTCGGCTTCGCCGTGGCGGCCGCGCTCGCCGTGACCGGAGCGTTGCCGGCGGTCCTCGTGGCGCCGGCCAAGCTCGCGGCGGGGATCCTCGTCACCGCGGTGCTCGCGGCGGTGGGGCTCCATCTCGACGCCCGGAAGATCGCGGGAGCCGGCTCGCGCTCGCTGGCGCTCGGCGTCACGATCGCGACGGTGATGGCCGCGGTGAGCCTCGGGCTCGTGAGGGCGTTCGGCATCCGGTAGATTCCGGCGAATGGAAGAGACAACCCTCCGCCGCGCCGGCATCGGCCTCCTCGGGTTCGGGACCGTCGGACAGTCGTTCGTCCGGCTCGTGCAGCGCCAGGCGGCGCGGTACCGAGAGGCCTTCGGCCTCGACCTGCCGCTCGTGGCGATCGGGAACCGGGACGTGGAGCGGAAGAGAGCGGCGTGGGCCGGCGACGGCGTGCGCTGGACCGAGGACCTCGCGAGCGTCGTGGACGACCCGGCCGTCGACCTCGTGGTCGAGCTGATGGGCGGGCCGACGCCGGCCAGGGAGCTGATCGAGCGGGCCCTCGCGGCCGGGAAGAGCGTCGTCACCGCGAACAAGCTGCTCCTGGCGTCGCACGGCGGCGCGCTCGCCGCCCAGGCCCGGGCGCACGGCGCCAGCCTCGGCATCGAGGCGTCCGTGGCCGGTGGCATCCCGATCCTCCGCGCGCTCCGCGAGAGCTTCGTGGCCGACCGGCTGGAGTCGGTCTCGGGGATCCTGAACGGCACCTGCAACTACATCCTCACCGAGATGGAGGCGTCGGGCCGCGCCTACTCCGACATCCTGAAGGACGCCCAACGGCTCGGCTACGCGGAGGCGGACCCGGAGAGCGACGTCGGTGGCGCGGACGCGGCGTACAAGCTGACGCTCCTGTCGCGGATGGCGTTCGGGCAGGAGGTGCGCTTCGAGGAGATCGAGCGGGAGGGGATCACCCGCCTCCTGCCGTGCGACTTCGTCTACGCCAGGCAGCTCGGACGGGCGATCCGTCAGCTCGCGGTGGCGCGGCGGCTGCCCGACGGCCGCCTCCTCCTCTCGGTGCGCACGCACCTGGTGGACGGGGCGTCGATCCTGGCCAAGGTGCTCGGCCCGTTCAACGCCGTGCGGGTGGCGGGCCAGGCGGGCGGCGAGTTCGTCTTCTACGGGCGCGGGGCCGGCGGGGACCCGACCGCCACGGCGGTCCTCTCGGACGTCCTCGAGATCGCGCGCTCGGGCGCGCGTCCCGGGATCCCGCCGCTCGCGTTCTTCGACCTGGCGTCGTCGCGCGTGGCGGGCGCGGACGAGTTCATCGCCCGCTTCTACCTCCGCTTCGTGGTGCGGGACCAGCCGGGGATCATCGCGTCGATCAGCCGCTGCCTGGCCGATTGCGACATCAACATCGACGCGGTGTTCCAGGCGCCGTACGGCGAGAAGGAGGCGCTGCCGTTCGTGATCACGCTCGAGCCCGTGGCCGAGAGCCAGCTGCGGCGCGCCCTCGTCGGCATCGCCAGCCTGCCGTTCCACGCGGAGCCGCCGCTCGCGCTGCCGATGACCGTCTGACGGCGGCGCCCGCGTGAGGCCCGCCGCCACCGAGGGTCCGTTCCACGGCTGGGTCCGTCCCGGGCCGGCGCCGCCGGGCGGGGCAGAGGTCGAGCCGGGGGAGACGCTCGACTTCCTGTCGGGCCGGTGGCGGATCTTCCAGTACGAGGACGGACACCGCTTCTCGACCGACGACCTCCTCGTCGCCTGGTACGGCACGCAGTGGGCCCCCCGCGTGGCGCGCGCGCTCGACCTGGGGTCGGGGATCGGCTCGGTGGCGTTGACGGCCGCCTGGCGCCTGCCCGGTGCGACGTTCGTCACGGTGGAGGCGCAGGAGCGCTCGGCCCGCCTGGCCCGCAAGAGCGTCGCCTACGACGGCGTCGCCGAGCGGTTCCGGATCGTCGTCGGGGACCTGCGCGACCCGGAGGTCCTGGCGGGCGAAGCGCCGTTCGACCTGGTGCTCGGCGCCCCGCCGTATTTCCCGGAGGGCACCGCCACGCCCGCCGCCCACCCGCAGGCGCAGGGCGCGCGGCTGGAGCTCCGCGGCTCGATCGGCGACTACGCGCGTGCGGCGGCGCCTCACCTGGCGCCGGGCGGGCACTTCGTCTGCGTCTTCCCCGTCTCGCCCGCCGCGCAGCGGGAGCGGGCGGTCGCCGCCCTTCACGACGCCGGGCTGGCGCTCGTCCGCACGCGTGACGTCGTTTTCCGGGAGGGGGAGCCGGCGATGCTGTCTCTCTTCGCGAGCGTGCGGGGGGACGACGTCCCCGCTCACCTCGTCCCCTTCGTCGAGCCGCCGCTGGTGATCCGGCGGCGCGACGGATCGCGGCACCCGGAGTGGGCGGCGATCCGCCTCTCGCTCGGCTTTCCACCCGGTCCGCCGGCCGCGGAGGCGCTCTCACCGTAGAATTCGCCCCTCAGTGACGACCGCCGCGCACGGTTCACAGGCCCCCGCCTCCGGCCGTTACCTCGCGGCCCTCTGCATGGGCGCCCTCGGGGTGGTGTACGGCGACATCGGCACCAGCCCGCTCTACGCGCTCAAGGAGTGCTTCGGTCCCCACTCCGGCCTGCTGCCGACGCCGGACAACGTGCTCGGGATCCTGTCGCTGGTCCTCTGGTCCCTCCTCATCGTGATCTCGCTCAAGTACCTGGTCTTCGTGATGCGGGCCGACAACCGGGGCGAGGGCGGGATCCTGGCGTTGATGGCGCTCCTCCGGCCGCGGCGCGCCGACGGGCGGCTGGCCGGCACGGTGACGGTGAGGACGACGGGCTCGGGGGAAAGCCACACCGTCCTCGTGGCGCTCGGCCTCTTCGGCGCGGCGCTCCTGTACGGCGACGGGATGATCACGCCCGCCATCTCGGTCCTGTCGGCCCTGGAGGGCCTGGAGGTCGTCACCCCGGCGTTCCGGCCGTACATCCTGCCGGGCACCATCGTGATCCTGCTCGTCTTCTTCGCCGTGCAGCGGAAGGGGACCGGAGGAGTCGGGGCGGTGTTCGGGCCGGTCACGCTCGTCTGGTTCCTCGTCATGGCGGGGTTCGGGACCATCTGGATCGTCCGGAACCCGTCGGTCCTCGCGGCGGTGAGCCCGACGCACGCGGTGTCGTTCTTCCTGGAGAACCGGTACCGGGGCTTCCTCTCGCTCGGCTCGGTCTTCCTGGTCGTGACGGGTGGCGAGGCCCTCTACGCCGACATGGGCCACTTCGGGCCGCGCCCGATCCGCCTCGTCTGGGCGTGGCTCGTCCTGCCCGCGCTGCTCCTCAACTACTTCGGCCAGGGGGCCCTCCTGCTCGTGAACCCGAAGGCGGTCGAGAACCCGTTCTACCGGCTCGCTCCAGCGTGGGCGCTCCTGCCGCTCGTCGCGCTCGCCACCGCGGCCACGGTGATCGCGTCCCAGGCGGTCGTCTCGGGAGCGTTCTCGCTGACCCGCCAGGCCGTGCAGCTCGGCTTCATGCCGCGCCTGGAGATACGCCACACCTCGGCCCGGGAGATCGGGCAGATCTACATCCCGTCGATCAACTGGGCGCTCGCCGTCTGTACGATCGGCCTCGTCCTGGGCTTCCGCACCTCGAGCAACCTCGCGGGAGCCTACGGCGTCGCCGTCACCGCCACCATGGTGGTCACCACGCTCCTCCTCTACTCGGTCTCGCGCGAGCTGTGGGGCTGGAGCGTCGCGAAAGCCGCTCTCCTGGCGGCCTCGTTCCTCGTCCTCGACCTCGGCTTCTTCCTGGCCAACATCATCAAGCTGTTTCACGGAGGCTGGTTCCCCCTCCTCGTGGGCGCCGTCGTCTTCGTCCTGATGACCACGTGGAAGCGGGGACGCGCGATCCTGGCCGACCGGATCCGCGAGAAGACCGTCCCGCTCGCGGCGTTCCTCTCCCGGATCGAGGAGGTGCGGCCCGTCCGTGTCCCGGGCACCGCGGTCTACCTGCTGCGCGAGGAGCAGGGCACGCCCCCGGCCCTCTTCAAGAACGTCCAGCACAACCGGGTCCTCCACGAGCGGAACCTCTTCGTCTCGGTCGTGACGGAGGAGGTCCCGCGCGTCGACGGCGATCGCCTCGACCAGGAGGAGCTGGCTCCCGGCTTCCACCGCCTGCACGTGCGGTACGGCTTCATGGAGGACCCGGACCTGCACCAGGCTCTCGCGTCGGCGAAGGTCCCCGGCCTGAAGCTCGACCCGTCGGCGCTGACCTACATCCTGGCCCGCGAGACGCTCCTCGCCACGGACCGGCCCGGCATGGCGATCTGGCGGGAGCGGCTCTTCTCCCGCATGTCGCGCAACGCGCGCGGCGCCGCGGCGTTCTTCCACCTCCCGCCCGATCAGGTGATCGAGATCGGCTCGCAGATCGAGCTGTAGCCGGAGGAGGAGCGTGGTCCACAACCGCCGGCTCAGCCGCAGCTACACGCTCCTCGCGCCGCTCTACGACTTCGTCGTCGCGCCCGTCTTCCCGCACTGCCGTAAGCTTTCGATCGCCTCGCTCGTCCTGTCGCCCGGAGAGCGGCTCCTCGTCTCGGGCGCCGGCACGGGGCTCGACTTCGCGTACGTGCCGGCGGGCGTCCACACGCACGCCCTGGACCTGACGCCGGCGATGCTCGCCCGCGCGCGGCGCCGGGCACGCCGTGCGGGCAGCCGCCCCGGCCTCTACGTGGCCGACGCGATGCGCCTCCCGTTTCGCGACGCCTCCTTCGACGCGGCGGCGCTCCACCTGATCCTCGCCGTGGTGCCCGATCCGTGCCCCGCCCTGGCCGAGGCGGCGCGCGTCGTGAAGCCGGGCGGCCGGATCGCGGTCTTCGACAAGTTCGTCCCCGAGGGCTCGCGCGCCGGTCTCGGGCGACGCGCCGCCGACCGGCTGCTCCGGCCGTTCGTCACCGGCCTGAACACGTGCTTCGAGGACGTGGTGCGCACGGTGCCGGAGCTGAGCGTGGAAGCGGACCAGCCGGCGCTCGCCGGCGGGCTCTTCCGGCGGATCCTCCTTCGCCGGCGCTGACTCTCAGCCGCTGACGGGGAAGAGCCGCAGCCAGAGGAGCGTCCAGGCGGGTGAGACGCCGCGCGGCGCCTCCAGGCGGATCCGCCGGCGCTGTCGCGCCAGGTAGCCGTCCCGCTCGTCCGCGTCGAGGGTCTCGCCGATCCGCTGGACCGCCGCCAGCCGGCGCCGCCGCCGCGCCCCGGGGAAGAGCGCCGGGCGCATGGCACACTCTGCCGCGGTGCCGATCGCCTCGAACCGGGCGAGGGCGCGCTCCACGCGCTCGCGCTGGCCCGTCGCCGACCTGCGGTCCAGCTCCTCCGTCACCCACGCGACGTGCCGCCCTTCGTCGGCGAGCACGGCCGCCAGGGTGAGGCGCCCCGGGTGGCCGAGCGGGAGCGCCGGCTTCAGCACCGTCATCGCGAGGACCGCCTTGCGCTCGATCACCAGGAGCGCGGCGAGGAGGTCCGTGATCGCTCCCTCCCGGTCGCCCTCCACGCGGTCGAGGTGCCGGGAGCGCTCGGCGAGGCGGTCGAACTCGGCGAGGAACGTGGGAGCGTCCCCGCAGGCGAGCGCCACCGCCGGGACGGGCCCAGGCGTCCCGCCGAGCGCCACGACCAGCTCCCCGAAGAGGCGCTCGTGGCGGGCCTCGTCGGCCGCGTGCCGGGCCAGCTTCTCCCGGAGGCCCCGGTCCTCGGCTCGGGCCGAGATCTCGTGGAGGAGGGCGCGCCCCTCGAACCCCTCGGCGGCGCGGAGGCGATTGAACACCTCCAGCTGCACCGCCCGGTCGCGCAGCAGGAACGTCAGGAGATGGCGGGCGGCGTCTGGGATGCGTGGGCGAGCGGGGCGGGACATGGCGTCCTCCTGGCCCGCCAGACGGCCCGCTCCCTCCGCGGGTTACGGGGCGGGTCAGAACAAATCGGCGCGACCTGCGTTCCTCTCCGCGCGGGGGGACGATGCTGGAGATCCGATCGCTCGGGAAGAGGTACTCGAACGGGACGCAGGCGCTTGCCGACTTCAGCCTGCGGGTGGACGCCGGGGTGCTGGGGCTCCTCGGCCCGAACGGCGCGGGGAAGACGACCCTGATGTCGATCCTCGCCACCGCCACCAAGCCGAGCGCGGGGACGTTCCTGTGGGAAGGCGTCGACGCCGTGAAGGACCCGCTCGCGGTGCGGCGCGTGCTCGGCTACCTGCCGCAGGACTTCGGCGTCTACGACCGGCTCTCGGCGCGCGAGCTGCTCCTCTACCTGGGCCGTCTGAAGGGCCTCTCGGGCCCCGGCCTCTCCAAGCAGATCGAGACGCTCCTCGACCTCGTCAACCTGCGCGGCGCGGCGGACCGCCGCCTCGGCGGCTACTCGGGCGGCATGCGGCAGCGGGTGGGGATCGCGCAGGCGCTCCTGGGCGACCCGAAGCTGGTGATCGTGGACGAGCCCACCGTGGGCCTCGACCCGGAAGAGCGGGTCCGCTTCCGCAACCTCCTCTCGGAGATCGCCCACGGGCGAGTCGTGATCCTCTCGACCCACATCGTCTCGGACGTGGAGGCGATCGCCTCGTCGATCGCGATCGTGCGCTCCGGGCGTCTGGTCACGCTGGCGTCGCCGGAGGAGCTGCTCCGCCGCGCGGAGGGAAGGGTGGTCCGCGCGCTGGTGCCGCCGGAGCGGCTCGCCGACGCGCAGGCGCGCCTCCCGGTCTCGGGCCTGGTGCGC
>CAYLNK010000326.1:0-7544 GCA_964384675.1 uncultured Holophagales bacterium
CTCGGGAGGCGTCCTCGTCGCGGCGGGGGCATTCAGCCTCCTCGCGCTCCCGCTCCTCGGCCGGCGGCTCGCGCTCGCGCTCGCGCGACGCGTCCCGGTGAGGAGCCGGCGGAGGCGACTGGCGAGGGAGGTGTCGGCCGGACTCTCGGTGGCGACCGCAGCGCCCCGCTCGTACCTCGTCGCCTACGGCTGCGCGCTGGCGTTCTGGACCGTCCACATCGGCGGGCTCGTCGCCGTGATGCGCGGCCTCGCCCTGCCGGTGTCGCCCGGGACGCTCGCCTTCGCGACGCTCGGCTCGATCGTGGCGGCGGCCATCCCGTCGCCTGGCGGGACGTTCGGGCCGGCGGAGAGCGGCTTCGCTCTCGCGCTCTCGCTCGACGGCGTGCCGTTCGTGGCGGGCCTCGCCGCGGCGGCGATCGTGCACCTGGTGATGACGGCGGCCGCGGGCCTGGTCGGGCTGCCGGTGCTGCTCACGGTCCGCGGGCAGCGTCAGGCGTAGGCGTTCTCGATGACCGGGCCTCCAACCCGCCCGCCATCGTGGAGGTCCTCGGAGAGGATGCGGCTGCAGCCCGCTTCCAGCGCCGCCTCGACGATCATCGCGTCCCTCACCGAGAGGCGTGCCACCTGGCCGCGGCGGACGGCTCGAAGCACCAGCGCGCCATCGGCGGGCACCACGACGCACTTCGAGAAGCCGTCGACCATCTGAAGCGCGACCGGCTCGGGGAGCCGCGGATCGAGCTTGCGCGTCGCCGTGGCGTACAGCTCCAGGAGGACCTGGGTGCTCAGCACCAGGGTTCCCTCGTCGACGAGGGCGCCGACGAGCTCCCTCGAACGGTTCTGCTTCCCGGGGTCCGTCGCATCGACGAGGTGGACCAGGACGTTCGTATCGACGAACGTCCTACCCCCGCTCATGCAGCTCGTCTCGCGTCCACGTGTGTCCGCCGCTGCCCGCCTTCGACTCCCGTGAGATCTCGAGGGTCCGTTCCCAGGCACGCTGGAGATCGGACCGGTCACCCGCATAGGCCTCGAGATAGTCGCGCAGGAGGCCGTTCACCGTGACCCCCTGCTTCAACGCTTTGATTCGAGCGCGCCTCGGGGCCTCGTCGTCGATCGCCATCGTCAGGTTCGCCACGGCCCGTGCCCCACGAAACCAGCGGAGCACTGCTCGCCCGGCAGGCTGATCTGCCGACCGCCGCGAGCGGAGAGAGCTCTCTGGCAACATGGGCGGACTCCCATGTCACCAGACGACCTCGGCCAGGCGCTCTTCTACGTCGGTTGGCTCGCGCTCATCGCGGTGGCCATCCTGAAGCGGCGGCGCCGCGAGCCGCCCGGCGGCGGCGTGAGCCCCGCCCCTTCGGCTCCGGCGGAGCCCGAGCCGGGCCCCTCGTCCTCGACGGCGTACTTCGCGTTCCTCTGGATCCTGATCGCGGTCGCGCTTCTCCTCGCCGCGTTCCTCTACACCCGCGCGTGACCAGGTCGGGCACGACGTCCGGGTTCGACGGCACGCCGGGGCGGGTCGTCGCCGGCCGGTACGAGCTGGGCCGTTTGCTGGGGGCGGGAGGGATGGGCCGCGTCTACGAGGCGGCGGACCGGGAGCTCGGGATCCGCGTCGCCCTCAAGGCGCTCCGGGAGGAGCTCACCGACGATCCGTCCGCGCTGGAACGCCTCAGGCGGGAGGCGCTCCTCGCCCGCAGCATCGCTCACCCGAGCGTCTGCCGCGTGTTCGACCTGGGCCGCGAGGACACTCCCGGCGGCCCGGCCTATTTCCTGACGATGGAGCTGATCGAGGGCGTCCCGCTCGACGAGGTGGTCCTCCGCCGCGGGCCCTTCCCGGAAGCGGACGTCGCGCGTCTCGGAGCCCAGCTGGCCCGCGGCCTGGCAGCCGTTCACGCGGCGGGCGTCGTCCACCGCGACGTAAAGAGCTCGAACGTCCTCCTCGTGGGGGAGGCGGAGGCCGCGCGCGTCGTGCTGGCGGACTTCGGCCTCGCGCGGAGCCCGATGGATCCCGGCGGCCGTCTGACGCAGAGCGGCTGGCTCGTCGGGACGCCCGAGTCGATGTCCCCGGAGCAGCTCGAGGGGGCGCCGGCGACGCCCGCGTCCGATCAGTTCTCGCTCGGCGCCGTGCTCTACGAGATGGCCACCGGACGGCGCCCGTTCCAGGCGGGGGCGACCGGGATCACCGAGGTCGCGCGGCGCCTCTACGAGTCACCGCGCCCCCCGCGCGAGCTCCGTCCGGAGATCTCGACCCGGCTCTCGGACGCCATCCTGCGCTGCCTGGCGCGGCGACCCGAGGACCGTTTCGAGTCCGCGACCCGGGTCGCCGAGACGCTCGAGCAGATCGAGGTTTCTCCGCCCCCTTCCGAGCCGGCGGGCTCGGAGCGCTGGGCCCTCGTGGCCGGCGCCACGGCGGCGGTCCTGATCGGCGCGCTGACCTGGGGCGTCCACGCCTTCACGTCCCGATCACGGGAGGTCGGTCGCGCCGGGCGATCGACCGCCCCAGCTGTCGACGCTCCGACGACGGCCCGCGACCCCCGGGCCGTCGAGCTCGTGGCGCGGGCCCGAGCCGGAGGTCCCGCCACGGTCCGCCTCGAGATGCTGCGGCAGGCCGTCGTCGCGGACGCCAGCTATCTGGAGGCCTGGCTCGAGCTGGGTGACGCGGCGATGCAGGCGGCGGCGCCCGAGCTGCTCGGCCGCGACGGGTACGCTCAGGCCGAGAGGGCGTATCGGCGCGCGCTCGAGCTCTCGCCGGGGAACGCGCGGGCCGAGAGGACTCTCCCGGTCATCCTCGTGGAGACGGGCCGCGCCGAGGAGGCCGCGCTCTGGCTGGCCGCCCTGAGGCGGCAGCGGCCGTCGGACGCCCGCGTGACCTACAACCTCGCCTACGCGCTCCGCTACACCGGCCTCCTCGAGGACTCCCGCCGGCTCGGCCTCGAAGCGCTCGCCCGGGACCCGCGCCTGAAGGAGGACGCGTCGTGGGCCTTCAACACGCTCCTCTACCTGGGCGAGACGGACGCCTTCCTCGACAGCCTGCCCTCGCGGGTCGACGGCTTCACCAGCTTCTATCGCGGGCTCGCGTCGCTGTCCGGCTCGAGGCCCGACCGCGAGGCGCGGGCGACGGGGCTCCTCGAGGAGGCGTATGCGCTCGCGCCCGGCTCCTCCTACGGCCAGCTCGGAAAGGCGATGAGCCTGGCGCTGCGCGGGGATCGCGAGCGTGGAGCCTCCCTCGTGGCCGCGCTCGAGGCGCGTGGGACCGCCGACGGCGAGACTCGCTTCAAGCTCGCCCAGGCGTGGGCGCTGCTCGGGGAGGAATCCCGCTCCGCCCGATCGGCGCGTGCCGCGGTGGAGCACGGCTTCTTCTGCGCGCCGTGCCTCACGGCCGATCCGCTCCTCTTGCGGGTCAGGAGCCGATCGGACTTCCTGGCGGCGGTGGCCGCGGCCCGGACCCGGAGCGAGGCGTTCGCGAGGGAATGGAAGGAGCTGGCAGGCTCCGGTGGGGGGCGTTAGCCGGAGAGCGCTACCCCCGCCAGGGACCGCCGAGGATGTCCGCGGCCGGCGCCGGGGCCAAGGTCGGGCGCTTGGCGTGACCCTTCACCTGCTCGGCGGCGAAGTGCTTCATCAGCTCCCGCCAGAAGCTCGCCCTCACCCGGCGGAACAGCTTCCCGACCGTGTAGTGCATCGGGTAGATCCGCATCCCGAGGACGTAGCCGCGCACCAGGAAGTAGAGGACGAAGTAGAGGCGCGTCCACCTCTTCTTCTTCAGGTGGTCGATCGCCAGGTTCCGGAAGCGGGGGAAGACCAGGAGGAGCGTCCCCAGGAAGGAGAGGTTCAGCTGCTGGAGCTTCTCCTCTTTCGTGAAGCAGGTGAACGGCGACTCCGTCTGGAACGTCTCGGCGAGCTTCTCGAAGTCGCCGTCGAAGGCGCCGATCTCCACGGTGTAGTCGGTGAGCGGCGTCCCCGGATACGGCGAGAGCTGCACGAACTCGCCCGAGGTCACCTTGCAGTCGACGTTGATGTCGATCGATTCGACGTCGTAGTCGACGACGTCGAAGCGCAGCCCGATGGCGTGCAGCTGGTCGGCCAGGTCCTTCCGCTTCGCGGGCGGGAGCGGCGCGCCGTCGCCCA
Organism: uncultured Holophagales bacterium; assembly: GCA_964384675.1. Taxonomy (GTDB): domain Bacteria; phylum Acidobacteriota; class Thermoanaerobaculia; order UBA5066; family UBA5066; genus CAYLNK01. The sequence goes on from CAYLNK010000326.1 coordinate 4,123, forward strand.
GTACGGCGCGCATCGGCTCGGTCCTGATCCGGAAGTGCTTCTCGAGGTGGCCCACCAGCTCGCCCGCCTTCTCGTCGAAGCGGGGGTCGGAGAGCTTCGGGATGACCGGCGCCGGGACCGCGAGGATCGTGTTCGAGAACGTCCGGATCCCCATCCGGTGGCAGAGGTCGAACGCGAAGCGGATCGCGTCCTCGTTCATGCTGCGCCGGAAGACGTGCTTCCTGATGAAGTCGTTCCCCGACTCGATCGACATGGTGATCGAGTGGAGGCCCGCCTTCTTCATCAGCTCGATGACCCGCGGGTCCTTCTGGACGACGTCGCACCGGGTGAGGCAGTGGAACGGCAGGCCGATCACCTTCGGGTACTTCTCCGCGAACTCGAAGAGCCAGTCGTCGGCCCGGAACGTGAACATGTCGTCGTAGAACTTGATGAACTGGGCGCCGTGCCGCGTCTTGATGTCGAGGAGCTCCTCGAGCAGCCGGTCGACGCTGTACCGGTTGATCGTCTTCCCCTTCTTCTTGTACAGCTCGTTGAACTTCGCGTTGAAGCAGTAGGTGCACGGGTACGGACAGCCGCGGGTGGCGATGAAGGTCCGCATCCCGAAGTGCTTCAGCTGGGTCCGCTCGTAGACGAGGTCGCGGTCGTGGAACGGCAGGTCGTCCAGGAAGCTCGTCCGCTCTCTCACGTCCGCCGTGCCGTCGGCGCGGCGGTTCCCGCGCGTGACGATCCCCGGGATGGCGTCCGGGCTGTCCCCCTTCGCCAGCGCGTTCAAGAGGCGGGGCCACGAGTCGTCGGCCTCGCCCACGGCCAGGTAGTCCAGGAACGTCTCCTCCGCGGGGAGAGGGAGCCCCTTGGGTCGCGGGACGGGCGGGAGGTCCTCGCCCAGGAGGCGCATCCGCGCATGGTTGAAGGTGGGGTGCGGCCCGCCCATGATGCTCTGGAACCCGCTCCCGAACCGCTTCCGGAGCGTCTCGTTCACCCGGAACATCACGTTGCTCTCACCGGTCTTGGCGCTGTAGGCGACGAGGTCGGGCCGGACCGTCTGCACCTGCCGCTCGAGGTCGCCGTGCTCCAGCACGTTCAGGAAGGTCTCGTGCCCCTCGCGCTTCGCGAGCGCCGACAGGAGCTCGATGTTGAGGGGGTCGATGTTCTCCTCCCTCACCATCACGAACAGGACCTTCATGAAGCCTCCACGGCCGGGGCGACGCCCGGACGAACTCGTCATTCTACCCGGGCGCCCGGACGCTACTTGGCCATGAAGCGGGAGCCGGGGGCGATCATGGTCTGGCCGACGGTGCAGAGGGGGCAGGAGGCCGCTTCCCAGGTCGCCACCTCGAGGGTGAGGAGCGCCCGGAGCGGGAGACCCGCCAGGTCCCCCTCCTCGCGACGGCGCGCCGCGCCGCGCCGGTCCACGATGGCGCCGCAGACGACGGGCTCGGCCTTCTCCGCCCGAACGAGGTCCAGGACCTCCTTCGTCGATTTGCCGGTCGTCACGACGTCCTCGATCACCGCGACGCGTTCGCCCTTCTCCAGGACGAACCCGCGCCGGAGCTGGAACTTCCCCTCGACCCGCTCGGCGAAGATCGCCCGCACGCCGAGGCCGCGCCCCACCTCGTGCCCGATGATCAGGCCCCCCATCGCCGGCGACAGGACCGTCTCCACCCGGGCGTCGCGCAGCGTCTCGGCGAGGGCCGCGCCGAGGGCCTCGGCGCGGCGCGGCCACTGGAGCACGCGCGCACACTGGAGGTAGCGGTCGGAGTGGAGTCCGGAGGAGAGCTTGAAGTGACCCTCGAGGAGCGCCCCCGTCTCCAGGAAATGCCGGCTGACGGTCTCGGGATCCATCACGGCTCGACTCCTTCCTTCTCCGCGTCCGCCCGGTCGCGCCGGAGGCCGTACCGATCGATCTTCTTGTAGAGGTTCGAGCGCGGCGTCTGGATCGCCTCGGCGGTGCGGGTGACGTTCCCGCCGTGCTCGGCGAGCTTGGCGACCAGGTAGAGTCGCTCCGATTCGTCCTGGAAGGCCTGGAGCGTGGGTGTCGCGAGGAGTCGCTCCCAGGCGGGCCCGGGTCCCGCGGGCCCCTCGTCCTCGCTCTCGGCCGGTGCGTCGGGACCGCGGGGCGGCGCGACCCACGCCGGGTCGACCTCCCGGCCGCCGATGACGTCGCCGTCGGTCATGATCATCAGCCGCTCCACGTAGTTGCGCAGCTCGCGGACGTTCCCGGGCCAGGCCCGGGCGGCGAGCGCCGCGAGCGCGTCCTCGGTGAAGCGCTTCGGCCGGTAGTTGTTCGTCCGCGCGAAGTGCTGGGCGAAGTGGAGGACCAGCGCCGGCACGTCCTCCGGGTGCTCGTCGAGCGCCGGCGTCCGGAGCGGGATCACGTTGAGCCGGTAGAAGAGGTCCTCGCGGAACTTCCCCGCCGCGATCATGGTCGAGAGGTCACGGTTCGTGGCCGCGATGACGCGCACCTTCACCTTGACGACGCGCGCGCTGCCGACCGGCTCCACCTCTCCCTCCTGCAGGACGCGCAGCACCTTCGCCTGGGCCGAGGCCGACATGTCGCCGATCTCGTCCAGGAAGATCGTGCCGCCGTCCGCCTCGACGAACTTCCCGGTCTGCTTCCGGTCCGCCCCGGTGAACGAGCCGCGCTCGTGCCCGAAGAGCTCGGATTCGATCAGGGTGTCGGGGATCGCCGCGCAGTTCACCTGGATGAACGGCATCGTCTTGACGAGCGACGCCTCGTGCAGCGCGCGCGCGACCAGCTCCTTGCCGGTGCCGCTCGGACCGACGATCAGCACCGTCGCCGGCGTGGGGGCCGCCTTGGCGATGTCGGAGAGGAGGCGCCGGATCGGCTCGCCCTTCCCGACGATCCGCCCCAGCCCGAGCCGCGACTTCAGCTCCTCGTTCTCCTTCATGAGGCGGGTGGAGTCGAGGACGCGCCGGAGCGCGTTCAGGACGTGCTCCGAGGAGAGCGGCTTCTCCAGGAAGTCGGCGGCCCCGGCGCGGATCGCCTCCATGGCGGTGCGGATGTCGCCGTGCCCCGAGATGATGAGGACGGGAGTGGTCACGCCGCGGGCCCGCAGCTTCGCCAGCGTCTCCAGGCCGTCCTGGCCCGGCATCTTCACGTCCAGGAGGAGGGCGTCGTAGTCGGGAGCCTCGGCCACGGCGTTGGCGCCGGCCGAGACGGCGGTCGCCTCGTACCCCTCCTCGACGAGGAGCGCGCGGAGCGATTCCCGGATGTCGGTCTCGTCGTCGCAGATCAGGATTCGGTGCGGCACCGCGCGAGGATAGCGAAAGCGCGCCCGCGCGCCACACCGGCCTCCTCCTTTCGGCCAAGCGCCTCGTAGCGGCGCGCCGCCGCTTCGTACGCCTCGAGCGCCCCGCCGGCAGACTCCGGATCTCCCGCGTCCAGCCTGGCCTCGCGGGTG
>CAYLNK010000327.1:0-7542 GCA_964384675.1 uncultured Holophagales bacterium
CAGCGCGCACGGGACGCGTGTGCCCAGGGGGGTGACGTCGTTCCCCGTGAACGGGGTCGTCGCGGCCATCGCCCAGTAGAAGAGGATCGGCTTCTCGGAGTAGGGCTTCCCGTTCTCGTACGGGACGAGCAGGTCGCGCCGCTCCAGCATCTCCCTCACGTGCTCGGCGAAATCCGGCTCGTCGGGGGCCCAGAAGTCGCGCGAGCCGGCCGCCAGGAGGTACAGAACGGCGGCGGCGATCGCCAGAGCGAGGGGGATCCGGAACGGCACGGGTCCGGAGCGCTCCTCGATCACCGCGGGAGGATACGACGGGTGGTCGGAGAGAATCGCGCCGGAGGTCCCGGATGGAGCACACCTTCCTGCACGTCTTCCGGCTCTCGGTCGATGGACTGGCCGAGCCCGTCGAGTTCCAGATGTTCCACGAGAGCGAGGACGCCGGCGAGGCGACGGACGGCTTCGCGAAGTACGTCGCGCGCCAGGAGGACGACTTCCTTCCGCTGGGCCTGACCGCTGCCGTGCGGGCGAACCGGATCTACCACATCGCGCACCTCCGCGTGTCGCGGGAAAAGGCCTGAGCCCGCCGCTGCTACACTCCCACGTTCCGCCTCGAGGGGCCCGTAGCTCAGGTGGATAGAGCAGCAGTTTCCTAAACTGTTTGTCGGCGGTTCGAGTCCGCCCGGGCCCACCAGTCCCGTCTCGGCGGCGCCGGGTCAACGGCAAGCACGGGTAAGCTCAACGCCATGGACTCGCCCGGCACCTCCCTCCAGGTCCTCACGGCGATGATCACGCCGGCCGTCCTCATCTCCGCCGCAGGCACGCTCGCCTTCTCCACCTCGAGCCGCCTCAGCCGCGTCGTGGATCGGGTCCGGAACCTCGACGCGCAGGTCGACACCTGGACCACGCAGGAGTCGCCCACCCCCGAGCAGGCCGGGCGCCGAGGTCTGGTGCGGGACCAGATCCACAGTCTCGCGATCCGGGTCCTGAAGCTCAGATCGGCGATGACGAGCTTCTACGTCGCGATCGGCTTCTTCGTGGCGACGAGCCTCGCCGTCGGGGTCGTGGCGCTCACCGAATGGAGCGTCTGGGGCTGGGTCCCGGTCCTCACCGGGCTCCTCGGCTCGACGGGTCTCCTGTACGGGAGCCTCCTCCTGATCGACGAGGCGCGGCTCGCCGTCACCTCCACGCTCCAGGAGATGGAGTTCGTGAGGCGGAAGATCCGGCAGCGCGATGAGCCCGGGGCGTGAGGACGGCTCTCAGTCGAACGGCTGGGGCCGGCCGAGCAGCCACCCCTGGCCGTAGGTGACCCCGAGCCGCTTCACCTCCGCCAGGTCCTCCTCGGTCTCGATCCCTTCGGCGACGGTACGCGCGTCGATCCGCACCGAGAGCCTCACCAGCATGTCGACCACGTCCCGCTTGATGGTGTCGTGCGCGAGCCCGGTCACCAGGTAGTTCGAGATCTTCAGGAAGTTCGGCCGGAGCTCGGCGATCGACTGCAGCGAGGCGTAGCCCGAGCCGGCGTCGTCGATCGCGATCTTGAAGCCGAGCCCGCGGAGCGTGGAGACGCTCTCGCGGAACAGGTTGTAGTCGCGGATCGCGGCCCGCTCGGTGATCTCCAGGACCACACCGCCCCCCAGCGAGAGGAGAGGGTGCAGGATCTCGTAGCCACGCGACTTCAGCTCGTGGATCAGCTCGGTCTCGACGTTCACGAAGAGGACGCCCTCGCGCATCGAGGCGGCGAAGCGCGACGCCGAGGAGCCCAGGCAGAGCCGCTCCAGGGGGAACACCTGGTCGGTCTTGATCGCGTAGTCGAACAGGGTCTCCGGACTCTCGAACGCGGTCTCGGCGGGGCCTCGGGAGAGGGCTTCCCAGGCGTAGACGCGGGACGTGGCGAGGTCGACGATCGGCTGGTACACGGTGCGCACCTGCCGGTGCGCCAGGACGTCGCGGAACTGCTCGGCGAGGAGAGCCGCGTGCTCCACCTCGCGGCTCGCGGCCAGGCTCGCCGCCTCGCGAAGCGCCCGGTAGACGAGCCTCTCGAGACGCACCTGGGGGCTGTAGTGGATGCGGGCCGAGCCGACGCTCAGGCCGATGCGCCGGTGGATCCGGTTCTGGAACGTCCCGGAGAGCTGCTGGCGGAGCGACTCCTCGAGGAGGCGCGACTTCCTCTGAAGCCTGTCGACGGCCTCCTCACGCGCGATCCCGGAGGGGAGCGTCGCGAAGACGCAGAACTCCGAGCCCGAGGGGCGGTTGACCGCGACGAGGTCCTCGGTCGAGAGGAGCGTCCCCAGGAGACGGCGAAGGGCCCGGGTCGTCTCCCGCAGGACCTCGTCGAACACCTCCCACCCGTAGAAGTCCTCGATGTGCGCGTACTTCTCGATGTCCACGAAGAGGACGCCGACCTCCTGGTCCACGAGGAGGCGGTCCCTCAGCGCGTCGATGACGAACGGGACCGTCGGGAGGCCGCAGACTGGATCGATCAGGAGGCCCTTCGCGCGCGGGTCCCCGACCTCCTTCGGGAAGAAGTCGCCATGGGCCCGCTCCCGCCGCCCCACGAGCCCCGCCACGATCTCGAGGAGCTTCTTCTTCGTGAACGGCTTCGTGATGTAGTCGTCGGCGCCGACCTGCATCCCGGTGATGAGGTCCTTGATGTCGGACTTCACGGTCAGCATCGCGACCGGGATCGACGCCGTCTCGGGCAGGTTCTTGAGCGTCGCGCAGACCTCCCAGCCGGAAAGCTGCGGCATCATCACGTCGAGCAGGATGAGGTCCGGGGCCCGCTCCACGGCCGCCTGGATCCCCTGGTGCCCGTCCCGGGCGGTCAGGATCGTGTACCCGGCGTTCGCCAGCAGCGTCTCGAGGATCAGGAGGACGTCGTCGTCGTCGTCGACGAGGAGGATCGACTGCGGCGGCATGAGGCGACCGGATCTTACGCTCAGAACTCGACGTCGAAGGTGTCCCCGGGCGGCGGCTCGGCGAGCGGCTCCACGGCCACGCGGTCCACCCGGGACATCCGCGGACCCTCGGCGAGCGCCGACTCCAGGCGGTCGAGCGCGTGCTCCGGCCCCGCGGCCACGACCTCCACGCCGCCGTCGTCCAGGTTCCGCGCGCCTCCCCGCAGACGGAGCGCGTACGCGACGCGGGCCGCGTAGGCGCGGAAGCCGACGCCCTGGACGCGCCCCGAGACGACGAAACGGCGGCAGCCGTGCGCGAAGCCGTCGGTCATGGCTGCCGGGGCGTCTCGTCCTTCCAGCCGAACCTCCCGACCAGCGGCACGAACGCCACCTCGCCGGCGTCCTCCGTCCGGGTCCGCCCGTTCGGGAGCTTCTGGACGACCAGCAGCCTCTGCCGTTGCGGGTCCCCGACCGGGATGACGAGGCGTCCCGTGGCGCGGAGCTGCGCCAGGAGCCGCTCCGGGACCTCGGGGGCCGCCGCGGAGACGACGATCGCGTCGTACGGGGCGTGCTCGCTCCATCCGTACGTTCCGTCGAAGACCTTGACGGCCACGTTCCGGATCGAGAGCGCGGACAGGATGCGGAGCGCCTCGGCCGCCAGCTCCGGGATCCTCTCCAGGGAGTAGACCCGGTCCGCCAGCGCCGCGAGGAGCGCGGTCTGGTACCCCGAGCCGGTGCCGATCTCCAGCACGCGCGCGCGCTCGCTGACACGGGCGAGCTCGATGGAGCGGGCGACGTTGGCCACCTGGGTGATCGTCTGCCCGTGCCCGATCGGAAGGGCGTGGTCGCCGTACGCCTCGCCCGCGAGCGCGTACGGCACGAAGAGGTGGCGCGGCACCTTCTCGAGGGCGGCGACGAGGCGGGGATCGCTCACGAAGCCGGCGGCGCGCAGCCGCTCGGCCATCGCCTTGCGGGCCGGCGCCCCCGCGAGCGCCGCCTTTCGCACCTCGGGGTCGGGCGGGTTCATCGTCCGCCCCGGCGCACGTGCGACGGCCTCCCTTCGCTCCCGTCCCGCTTCAGAGGGGGAGCTCCTCGAGACGCGACAGGCCCACGAGAGCCTTGTAGTCGGTGAGGTCGAGGTGCAGCGGAGTCACCGAGACGTAGCCGTCCGCCATGGCCTTCAGGTCGGTACCTTCGTCCTCGGTGTCGATGAAGGCGCCGCCGATCCAGAAGTACGGCCGGCCGCGCGGATCGATCTTCTCGACCACCGATTCACCGTACCGCCTCTTCCCCATGCGGGTCGGCCGCATCCCCTTGGCCTTCCCTTGCGGCACGTTCACGTTCCAGAGCGTCTCTCCCGGCATCCCGTGCTCGCCGGCGAAGCGGATCAGCTGGAGGGCGACCCGCTCGGCCTCCGTGTAGTCCGGACCCGCGTCGGTCCGGTGCCGGCGATAGTCCAGCGAGAACGCGATCGACTTCACGCCGAGCAGAGTCCCCTCGAACGCGCAGGCGACCGTACCGGAGTACGTCACGTCGTCCCCCAGGTTCGGGCCGGAGTTGATGCCGGAGAAGACGAAGTCGGGCCGCGTCTCCTTCAGGATGCTGCAGATCGCCAGGTTGACGCAGTCCGTCGGCGTGCCGTCCACCGCCCACGACCGCTCTCCCGTCTTCACGATCCGAAGCGGACGGTGCATCGTGAGCGAGTGGGCCGTGGCGCTCTGCTCCCGGTCGGGCGCGACGACGAACGTCTCGAAGCCGGCCGCGCTCGCGGCCCGCTCCAGGGCGGCCAGCCCGGGGCTGTGGATCCCGTCGTCGTTGGAGATGAGGGCTCGCATCACCCGACCTCGAGGCTGCCGTCGGGCCCCGTGTAGATCGCCTTGTTCCGCTCGGTCTCGTGGAGCACGATCCTGACGAGCCGCGCCGGCGATACCTCACCCGCCAGCTCCTCCCAGAACTTGACCGCCAGGTTCTCGGCCGTCGGGTTCACGCCGGCGAGGAAGGGCACGTCGACGTTCAGGTTCCGCGTGTCGCACCTTCGGACGACCTTCTCGGCGACGATCCGCTTCAGCTCCTTGAAGTCGATCACCCAGCCGGTCTCGTCCTGGACGGGGCCCTCCACCGTCACCTCGAGCCCGTAGGTGTGGCCGTGCCCGTGGGGGTTGTTGCACTTGTCGAAGACCTGGCGGTTCCAGTCCGCGTCCCGGGCCTCGTTGTGGAGGCGATGGGCGGCGCTGAAGTGGGTGCGGTTCGTGATACGGACGCGCGGGCTGGGGACGCTCATCGGGGCGATTCTGCCACCTCCCCCGCGTCCGGACTCGGGGCTCGCGGGCAGGCGGGCGGCCGACCGGCCCCGAAGAGCGAATGAGGTACTGTACGAGGCCGGTGCCGGGGGAGCCGACCTCCCCGCCAGCCCGGCTCGCGCACCGACCGCGAAACCAGAAGGAGGACCGATGACCTACGCCCTGCCCGACCTCTCTTACGACTACGCCGCCCTCGAGCCGCACGTCTCGGGGAAGATCATGGAGCTGCACCACGGCAAGCACCACGCGGCCTACGTCACCAACGCCAACAAGACCCTCGCCGACCTCGAGGAGGCCCGCGCCAAGGACGACTACGCGCGCATCCCGGCGCTCGAGCGCGCCCTGGCGTTCAACGTCTCCGGCCACGTGCTCCACTCGATCTTCTGGAAGAACCTGACCCCGAAAGGCGGCGACAAGCCCGTCGGGGCGCTCGCCGAGAAGATCGACGCGGACTTCGGCGGCTTCGACAAGCTGAAGAAGCAGCTGAACCAGGCGACCGCCACCTGCATGGGCTCCGGCTGGGGCGCGGTCGTCTACGAGCCGCTCTCGAAGAAGCTCCTCGTCACCCAGATCTACGATCACCAGGGGAACACCGCGATCGGCGGCACGCCCATCCTGGTGCTCGACGCCTGGGAGCACGCCTTCTACCTCCAGTACCAGAACCGGAAGACGGAGTTCTTCGACGCGCTCTGGAGCCTCTGGGACTGGAACGACGTCTCCGCCCGCCTCGCCGCGGCCCAGAAGTAGTCACGCCGAGCACCGCGGGGGCGACGTCCTCGGGGCGCCGCTCCCGTTCTTCGTTTAACCTCCGCGGCCATGCTTCGCCGCCTCGTCCCGGTCGTCGCCGTCGCGCTCCTGGTCGCCTGCGAGTCGGGGGGACCGTCCACGGCCCCGGCCCCCGAGGCTTCGGCGGCCCCCGAGCCCACGCCCCTGGCCTCGATCTCGGCCGAGCCGGTACCGGCGGCGACGGTGACCGTCACCTCGAAGACGTTGACGGTCCGCGAGACGCCCTCGACCAAGGGCGTCAAGACCACGACGACGCTGAAGAGGGGCCAGCAGCTCCCCGTCCTCGAGGAGCGCGGCGGATGGACGCGCCTCGGGCTCCCGTCGGGCGGCTCGGGCTGGGTCGACGCGCGCTACGTCTCCAAGAAGCCCCCCTGCCCCGCCGACCGGCCCGCGTCGATCGTGGGCGAGCCGGTGCTGGCGATCGACACCACGGGTCCGCGCGGCCGCGTCGTCGTGGAGGCCGACGTCGACGAGGGCGGGACGGTTCGCTCGACGCGCGTCATCTCCAACAGCGGTGCTGCGGAGCTGGGGCCGAAAGCCGAGTCGGAGCTGAAGCGGATGCGCTTCTCGGCGCCCGTCAAGGAGTGCCGGGCGCGCCGCTTCATCTACACGTACACGCGGACGTTCTAGCCGGCCGGCAGATGTCGCTCCGGTCGCGCCTCCTTCGCGCCCTCCGGAAGGCCGCCGACCCGGAGCGCGCTCCGGCGATGCAGCGGTACATGAAGTCGGCGATGCCGTTCCTCGGCGTCCAGGCTCCGGTGCGCCGGCGCGTCTCCAGGGAGACGTTCGACGCCCATCCGCTCGCCGACGCCGCCGCGTGGCGAGGCGACGTGCTCGCGCTCTTTCGCGGGGCGGCCTACCGGGAGGAGCGCTACGCCGCCATCCAGCTCTCCGGCGATCGCCGGGCTGCCCGGTGGCAGACGCTCGAGTCGCTCCCGATGTACGAGGAGATGATCGTCACGGGTGCGTGGTGGGACTACGTCGACGAGATCGCGTCCCATCGCCTCGGTCCGCTCCTGGAGCGCGAGGGAAAGCCGATGCGCGAGCGGATGCTGGAGTGGAGCCGCTCCGGCGACCTCTGGAAACGCCGGAGCGCGATCCTCTGCCAGCTGTCGTTCAGGGGCGCCACCGACCTCGATCTCCTCTACGCCTGCATCGAGCCCTCGCTCGGCTCGTCCGAGCTCTTCCTCCGGAAGGCGATCGGCTGGGCCCTCCGCCAGCACGCCTGGACCGATCCCGCCGAGGTGCGGCGCTGGGTCCGCGCCAACGAGATCCGTCTGAGCCCGCTCAGCCGGCGGGAAGCGCTCAAGAACCTGGCGCCGCCGGGCTCAGCCTCCTGAGGCCCGAGCGGAACACCGCGACGCCCCCCGTCGCGACCAGGGCGCCCAGAGAGAGCACCACCGCCAGGATGCCGGCGCTCTCCCGAAGCGTGTCCTTCGAGGTCGTGAAGCCGATGACCATGGCGAGGAGGAACGTCCCTCCCACGCAGGCGAGGATTCCCCCGGTCCCCAGGGCCAGGTAGGCCCGGACTCGCGGCCACCCCTCCACGCGGGGAACGACCGGGA
>CAYLNK010000328.1:0-7535 GCA_964384675.1 uncultured Holophagales bacterium
GGGCCGTCGTCGAGCTCCAGTCGCTCCTCCGGCGCGGGCGCGACCCGCTCGCCCGTCCGCGGCGGCTCGTCGTCGCCACCGTGAACGGCCGCCCGGCCGCCGGCTCCCCGATCGCGCCGCTCCTCGAGTCGCTCGGCTTCGTGCGGGACGACGTTCGTTACGCCTGGCGGGCTCTCTAGGCGCCCGTCGCGAGCCCGGTCAGGTAGCGCGACTCGAGGACCTCCAGGTGATGCCTCACGTGGCCGGCCATCGCGAACGCGAGCGCGCGGACCGTGATCGGCTTGCCGTTCGCGGTCCCGACGCGGTCCCACGCCTCGGATGGAAGCCCGCGGAGGAGGAGCACGTTGCCCCTCCGGACCGCGTCCAGCTCCTCCAGCAGGTCGGAGAGCGGCCGGGCATCGGCCCCGGCGTGCCGGGCGTAGTCGTTCTCGTCGAAGCCCGGCAGGGGGGCCTGCTCGCCTCGTGCAAACGCCAGGGCCCGGAACGCGAAGACCCTTTCGGTATCGATCACGTGCCCGACCAGCTCGCGAAGGCTCCACTTCTCCGGGGCGTAGCGGTACGACTCGCTGGCGGGCGCCACCGAGGCGAGCCGCGCCCGCACCTCTCCCGGCTGGCCGTCGAGCACGGGGATCGGGTCGAGCTCGGGCACTTTCCCGACATAGGCGGCGAAGGCGGCGGGGAATTCGGAGGGCTCGGGCCGGCGAGGGCTGTCGCTCATGGACCGACCCTACCAAAAGGAAAGGGCCCCGGCGCAAGCGCCGGGGCCCGGACCGACCAAGAGTCCGCCGAGGCTACTGGACGTTCAGGGCCGTGTCGTCCACCACGAACGACGTCTGCTTGCTGGAGTCCTCCACGCCGAGGAAGTAGACGCGGACCGTCTGGCCCTTGTAGGCCGCCAGGTTGAACGACTTCTGGGTGTAGCCCGTCGCCTTGTTGAGGTTCGAGTACGTGGCCAGCGTGGCCAGCACCGTATTGGACGAGTTGCGCACCTGCACCTTGAGCGTGTCGTACGCCGTCGACGTCGTGGTCTCGGCGCTGTCGATGTGCAGCCAGAAGGTCAGGGTCGCCGTCGTGGCCGACGCCGGGATCGTGACCTGCTGGTACAGCGAGTCGGTGTGAGCCGAGCCGTAGCCGTTCATCCACGCCTTCCAGCTGCCACCGTGCGCCGCCTGGCCCGTGCCGTTGTCGATGACGCCCGTCGTCTGCGTCCAGCTCGTCGCGCCGGACTCGAAGCCCGGGTTCAGGAGCAGCTGCTGCGAGGAGGTGGTGTTGCTCACCGTGACCGTGACCGTGGAGGACGTGCCGACGTTGCTGGCCGCGTCGTACGCCTTGGAGGTGATGGTGTGCGAGCCGTTGGCGACGCCCGTCGACGCCCAGGTGTAGGCGATGCTGGAGGCGCCCGTGTTGGACGACTTGAGCGCGCCGTCGACGTAGACCTCCATCTTGGTCACGCCGACGTTGTCCGAGGCCGTGGCGCTGATCGTCACGTTGCCGGAGACCGTGGAACCGTTCGCGGGAGCCGTCACCGACGTGGTCGGCGCCGTCGTGTCGCCGGGGGTCCCGCCCGCGATCACCGCCGTCACCTTGAAGCCGTAATAGACGACCGACGAGTCGGACGTGAGGCGGATCTTGACCGTGTCACCCGGGACGTTCTTGGTGGCGCCCGCGAGCGTGGTGCTGGTGAACGGCGAGCCCGTGATGTTGACGCCGTTCTTGTCCTGCACGTAGATGTAGTCGTAGTTCGTCTCGACCTTGGTCTGAGCGTCGAACGTGACGTTGATGGACGAGGGGCTGCCCGCCAGCGTGTAGGTCCACGTCTGGTCCATGTTGTTCGTATAGTTGTGCGCCGACTCCGGGAGCGAGGCGACGCCGCACGTCGCGACGAAGCTCTTGCCGGTCGCGTTCGGGCCGACCGTCACCGAGAGGCTCGCCGGGGCGAACGTGCAGCCCGACTTCGAGGGGACCACGGTGTAGGTCCCGGCTGAGAGGTTCGAGATCGTGTAGTTGCTGGAAGCGTCGGACGTGGCAGTCGCCGCGCCGGCCGTCAGGAGGACCGAGACCGCGCCGGCGTTGCCGGAGATCGAGTAGGTCGGGCAGCTCGCCGTGAAGTTGGCGCCCGTCGCGTTCGGCCCGACCGTGACCGAGAGGGTCGTGGGCGTGAACGTGCAGCCCGACTTGGTCGGCGTGAGGGTGTAGGTCCCCGCGGCCAGGTTCGAGATCGAGTAGCTGCCCGAGCCGTCGGAGGTCGCCGAGGAGGCGCCGGAGGAGACGTTCACGCCCGACGTGCCGGCGCTGCCGGAGATCGAGTACGTCGGCGTGCCGGTGCCGTCGGTGACCTTCGCCGTCCAGATCTCCTCCTTGCCGCCGCTCCGGCGGTCCGTCCACGACGGGAAGAAGACGGCGGCGTACCCGGTGAGACCGTTGTAGTCCCCGTACTGGTTGCCGGAGTCGGCGCCGGAGGACGTCTCGTCGGTCTGGCCCGTCGACACCTTGGTCGCCGTGGACCACGTGGCGCCGTCGTCCGTGGACGACTGGAAGTAGACGTTCGTCTTGAGGCGCGCGGCGTCGTCGACCGTGTCGTAGTACATGACGCCGATGCGGCCGTCCGTCTCGTCGACCGCGATCCACGGGTTGAACTGGTCGTTCTTGCCGGCCTGGTTGTTGATCTTGACCGGGGTACCCCAGCCCGTCCCGCCGTTCGTCGAGCGGGCGAACCAGATCCGCGTCTTGCAGGCCGACGTGGCGCTCGAGCCGGGCTCGTTCGCGGCCGCGGTGCAGCCCGTGTCGCCGGAGAGGTCGTTCCAGATCGCGTAGACGTTGTTCTTGGTGGCCGTGCGGTACGCGCCCGTGGAGACGTAGACCAGGATGCGGCGGCCGTTGAACGACGGGACGCCGATGTCGTACGAGTCGTACGTGGTGGTGATGCGGGTCGGCGCGGAGTACGTCGTTCCGCCGTCGACCGACTTGACCACGTAAATCCCGCGCGACCCGGTGTCGGGCCACATGCCGAAGACGTCGCCGAAGGAGTTGCTCTTCACGTCGGAGCCGATCCCGGTTCCCGTGGTCTCCGAGCCGCTCACCTGGATCGGGCTGGCGAGCCAGCCGGACGCGTTGCGCCGGCTCATGAAGACCGGGTTCCCGTTGTGCCAGATGGCGTAGATGTTGTCCTTGTACGTGGAGGAGCCGCTGTGGTCGACCCACATCATCTGCTTGTCGACGTTCGTCTGGGAGCCCGAGGGCGTCGCGTCGTACGACCAGGTCGCCCCGCTATCGGTCGACTTGAAGACGCGCAGGCGAAGCGTGCTGCCGGTGATGCCCAGCGTCGTCGACCACGCCGACCCGTCGGAGCGCCAGTCGACCGTCGGGTCGGAGTCGGAGCCGTCGCCCTGAGGGTTGGGCAGGACCGTCTGGCCCCACGTGGTCCCGCCGTCGGTCGAGTAGAACTGGGCCTGGAAGCCGCTCGCCGAGATGTTGTTCGAGGCGCCGATGATCTTCTGCGTGTTCCAGTAGTTCACCCGGATGTCGGACTCGCTGCGCGACGCGCTCATGGCGCCGGAGATCCGGGTGTTCGTCCCGATGGACGCCGCGAACGGGTTGAGGCTGTGCGCCAGCGCCGTCCGGCCGTCCGTGCTCGTGAAGAAGTCGAACCAGCTGGGCGGGATGTCCTGCTCCGGGTTTCCGGGCCGGAGGTCCTGGTGGGATTCCATCCACTCCAGGATCTCCTTCAGGACGTGCGGATAGCCGCCCGTCGGATCGTCCGGAGAGTACGTCGCCTCCGGATGCTCCTTCCGCCACCACACCTTCATCCACGCCGGGACCCGGTCCGTCGGGCTCGTCTCACCGGGACGCAGCAGCTCGAAGTCCTGGTTCTCGCGGATCAGCTTCTCGAACGCGCTCCCCTTTGCCACGCCATGGCGCCGGAGCTGCTCGTCGACGCTCGGAATCCCGTCCGGCCGCTCGGCCCGGGCCATGCCCGCGAGCGCCACGATCGCTGCCGCGACCGCCCATGTCTTTCTTCCCGCCATCTCTTCCTCCCTGAGCGGTGCCATCCCTGAGCCCGCAAACGAGGAAGAGCACTCAATGATCGTGCCAATCCAAATGAGATGCGAACCGCGTCGATCGGCGCCGGGCTGGGTCAAAGACCACGCAAAGGTGGGTCAATCCGATGGACCCGGCTCAAGGATTGATCCACCAAACGAAAAGGACCCCGACCTTTCGGTCGGGGCCCGGAGCTCCGGAGGAGTTTGGCTACTACTGGACGTTGAGCGCCGTGTCGTCGACCACGAACGACGTCTGCTTGCTGGAGTCCTCCACGCCGAGGAAGTAGACGCGGACCGTCTGGCCCTTGTAGGCCGCCAGGTTGAACGACTTCTGGGTGTAGCCCGTCGCCTTGTTGAGGTTCGAGTACGTGGCCAGCGTGGCCAGCACCGTATTGGACGAGTTGCGCACCTGCACCTTGAGCGTGTCGTACGCCGTCGACGTCGTGGTCTCGGCGCTGTCGATGTGCAGCCAGAAGGTCAGGGTCGCCGTCGTGGCCGACGCCGGGATCGTGACCTGCTGGTACAGCGAGTCGGTGTGAGCCGAGCCGTAGCCGTTCATCCACGCCTTCCAGCTGCCACCGTGCGCCGCCTGGCCCGTGCCGTTGTCGATGACGCCCGTCGTCTGCGTCCAGCTCGTCGCGCCGGACTCGAAGCCCGGGTTCAGGAGCAGCTGCTGCGAGGAGGTGGTGTTGCTCACCGTGACCGTGACCGTGGAGGACGTGCCGACGTTGCTGGCCGCGTCGTACGCCTTGGAGGTGATGGTGTGCGAGCCGTTGGCGACGCCCGTCGACGCCCAGGTGTAGGCGATGCTGGAGGCGCCCGTGTTGGACGACTTGAGCGCGCCGTCGACGTAGACCTCCATCTTGGTCACGCCGACGTTGTCCGAGGCCGTGGCGCTGATCGTCACGTTGCCGGAGACCGTGGAACCGTTCGCGGGAGCCGTCACCGACGTGGTCGGCGCCGTCGTGTCGCCGGGGGTCCCGCCCGCGATCACCGCCGTCACCTTGAAGCCGTAATAGACGACCGACGAGTCGGACGTGAGGCGGATCTTGACCGTGTCACCCGGGACGTTCTTGGTGGCGCCCGCGAGCGTGGTGCTGGTGAACGGCGAGCCCGTGATGTTGACGCCGTTCTTGTCCTGCACGTAGATGTAGTCGTAGTTCGTCTCGACCTTGGTCTGCGCGTCGAAGGTCACGTTGATCGAGGCCGGGTTGCCCGCCAGGGTGTAGGTCCACGTCTGGTCGGTGTTGTTCGCGTAGTTGTGGGCCGACTCCGGGAACGTCGAGCCGCCGCCGCCGCAGGACCAGGTCCCCGGGACGCCGACGGCGTCCCACGCCTTGTTCACGGCCTGCCAGTTCGCCGAGCAGGAGCCGCCGTACAGGTCGGCCGCGGCCGAGGAGGTCGCCGTCCGGGCGCCCTGGAAGTTGGTGGAGGAGGTCATGTAGACGGTGAGGGCGCGATACCAGATCTGCTGGGCGGCGGTGATGCCGATGCCGGTCACGCTGGTCGTCGTCTTGCCGCGCGGGTGAGTGCCGCCCTGGGAGAGGAGGTAGTAGAAGAGGTTGGCGATGCCGCTGTTGCCGTGGACGCCGCACTGGTCGTTGCTGCCGGACGGGGTGCAGGTGCCGGAGTAGAGGCGCTCGGGGTAGTAGTCGGCCGAGTAGCCATCCTGCGTCGGGTTGGTGAAGTAGCGAAGCGCGTCACCGGAGGTGGACGGGGTGTAGACCTCGGCGCCGATCTTCCAGTCGCCGGTGCCGTTCCAGAACGCCGCGGACTCGCCGAGGATGTCGGAGGCGGCTTCGTTCAGCGCGCCCGATTCCTTCTGGTAGGCGAGGTTCGACGTGCGGGACGTGACCGCGTGGGTGAGCTCGTGGGCGGAGACGTCCAGGCTGAGGGCGAGCTGCGTGAAGTTCGTGCCGTCGCCGTCGCCGTACGCCATCTGGCTGAGGGAGTCGAACCACGCCGCGTTGTTCTTCGTGCAGCTGCTGCCGGTGGAGAACTGCGCGTGGACGGAGGAGGTGAGCTGCGCGCCGGCGTTGTTGTACGAGTCGCGGTTGAAGATCGCCTTGTAGTAGTCGTAGGTGATGCCGGTGTTGTTGTACGCGCCCATCGCGCCCGTGTCGGCCGAGGAGCCGCCCTCGGAGAACATCAGGGTGCCGGGGAGCTCGTTGCCGGTGGAGATGCAGGCCTGGTTGGCGTTGTAGATCTTGCGGGACTTGGCGTACATCACGCGCGGGGTCTTGCCCAGCACGGCGCCGCTCTGCGCGTCGACGTAGACGTCGTCGATCTGGAGTCCCTCGACGTCGTTGTACATCACCTGGACCGTGAGGGCGGCCCGGGGCTCGCCCTCACCGGCGAACACCACCGTGCCGCCGAGCTCGGTGACGCGGGCGTCGAGCCCGCCCTGGGCGGTCGCGTGGTCCTGCGCGGCGGCCGCGGCCCGCGCCTCGGAGATGGCGACCGTGGTGTCGAGGTCGAGGTCGGCCACGAAGCGGCCGTTGATCCCCGTGACCGCGGACTTCGTCATGTGGACGACGAGCTCGCCGCCGACGACCGGGAGGCCGCGGTAGAGCTGGGTCATCCGGACGTGGGTCTGACCGAGCGTGTCACTCTCGTGGACGCGGTAGACGAACTCGTCGTCCGCCCCGCGCCGGAACGCGGCGCCGTGCAGGGCGAGGGCATCGGCGGCGGCGGCGCTCGGGTCGCTGTAGACCCGGCTGGAGAGCTGGCCCCTCATGTGGGTCGGGACGTTCTGCTCGTCCAGCTCGATCTGGACGTCGCGGCCGTAGGTCCCGAGAGCCCGCTTCTGGGCGACGCTGATCCGGGGCTCGTGGGCCGCGGGGCCCATCGCGAACGCGGAGCCCTGAAGGGCGAGGAGGAGGGTGAGGGTCAGTGTCTTTTTCATTTGACTTCGTCCTTCCTAGAAAGTGAGTGAAAGAATGTACGAAGTCCTATTCACGACACATGCCAAGCAGCGAAAGAGTCCCTCGGTGTTCAGTAAAGTATTTCGAAATAGACACTTAGATCGCATCGTGAGGTCGACCCGCCGAACCGGCCGCGAGGCCTCGATCAAGAGTTGACCCACACGATCCAGGCCGCCCGGGATTCGGGTCAAGATCTGACCCAGGGGATCAACGCCTGAACAGAGTGCCGAGATCCTCCTGGAGTTTCGCCTTCACTCCTTGGCCCTCGGCCTTCAGCAGAAAGGCCAGCCGCAGGCGGGCGGGCACGAAGTCGGGCCGGTCCGCTATGGCTCTCTCGAGATGCCGCCGGGCGGCGGCCGACGCCCCCGCCCGCTGCTCCAGGATGGCGCGGGCGGTCTCGAGCCGGTGGTCGCCGGCGAGACCGGGCCGGCGGAGGAGGAGATCGATGCCGCCCGCGCCTCGCCGATCGCCGAGATCGAGGAGGGCGAGGCAGGCCGAAAGGGCGACCGGGTCGCGTGGGCCGCGGCACGCCCGATCGAGCGCCCCGGCCGCCCCCCGATCCCGCCGCGAC
>CAYLNK010000329.1:0-7531 GCA_964384675.1 uncultured Holophagales bacterium
GCCTCAACTTCAGTTAGGCCGCAGGGCCGGCCGTGCCGGCCCCGGAGGGCGGGGGGCCGCTTCCGCGTAGCGAAGCGGAGCGGCTTCAAGACAGCCCGCGGCGGGCCAATGCGCGATTGGCCCGACGAGCGGCCCTTACGCGGTGCGGCCTGGCGAGGCCAGGGAACGCGGGGCGGGGGCCCCGCGACGCGCCGCGGAAGGGATGCACGCCGCGTGACGCGCCTTGCGGGGGTACGGGACCCGGCGGCGCGCGGCGTGCAGAGCGGCGCTCTATCGGCCCCCGCCCGGAGCCGAAGGCGGCGCCTGTGCGTGCTCTTCGAACGTGGCCCGATGAACGACCGCCGCCGGGCAGCAGGGCGCTCGCCGGCGCGGGCTCCCGATCGCTGCCGAACACCAGCGGCTCGCCGATCAACGGGCGGCAGCGCGTCGCGGGCGAGACGAGGGCCGGAACGCTGCATCCGAGCCAGGGCGCGCGGTCGTGATCACCGCACCCTCCCTCTCGCTTTAGACCCGCCGTGCCCGTGGCAACCCGCAGGCTGTGGCAAGTGCGGAGAACCGCGCATGCACGTCTTCGAGCGTGAGAAGACCGCCATCCTCGGCGAGGCCGTGCAGCGAAGCGGTCGACCAGTCGCCCCGGTGGTTGTGCTCTTCGTAGACGAGATAGTGCTGGCCACGACGATAGAGCTCGCGGAAAGTGATGACCGAGAGGTCCTCGTCCCAAGTCTTGCCGAGAAGAGCCGCTTGGAACTCGAACACTTCGTAGCCGACCGCGATGTCCGCTCTTTGTGACGAGAGCACGCCGATGCGCTTCGAGAACGTGACGTCGCCTCGATCCGGGCCTGCCGGCTGGATGCGATCCTCTGAACGTAGGGCCACTCTTCCGAGCTTCTTCACAAGGAGCTGCACGACATGGGCCAGCGAATGCGTGCTCAAGCTGACGTAGCCGATCGTCCCCGGCACTCCTTCCAGCTCCACGTCGTCCTCCACGCGAAGGGGAAGGATGTAGGCATCCCTTTCCGCCATGGCGCGGGCGCGCGCGCTCCTGAGCTCCAGCCGGGGCCACTGCCGCTCGGCGTATTCGCGGGATACGAGCGGAAGGCAGTAGCGAGCCTTGACGCGGTAGATCTCGTCCAGCTTCAGCGTCAGGTCCTGGCCCCAAAGGTCGGCTTGGTGGTCGTAGTCGTAGAAGACCCTGATGCCAGCGTCTCTGGCCAGCGCGGCGAGCTCCTGCGCGATGGTCCGCTGCCCGGCCGCGAACGAGATCGCCACATCAAAGGTCCATTCCGAAGCCGGTGAGACCTTGGTCTCGAGATGGCTGTCCGTGGACGAGTTCATCCTCCCGACCCCTGTAGCGGACTGCTTCTTCAGTCGGTAGATCTCGAGCTCGTTGACGAGCGTCGACGTCACGCTCGACTGGGCGCTGGCAAGCCTCTGCGAGTAAGGGTGGTGCGAGGAGCCTACGATCTCGGCCTTCCGCTGGAACTCTGATTCGAGCGAGCGAGCCCGGCCATTGACCAGGCTGCAGACCTCGGCCTTCAGCTCCGCGGCGTCGAGATCGGTCATGAACGCGCTCTCGGCTTCGTACGCTTCGATCGCGGCCTGCAGGAAGGCTCTGCCGAAGGTCTCCAAGCTGTCGATCTGCGTCTCGGCGACCCGCGTCATCGCGGACATGGGATTGCCAGCCGACTCGATGCGAGCCTGGCGCTCCTCCTCCTCGAGCACTTTTCTCGCAGCCTCGATCTTCTGGGATGCGAGCCGGTCCCTGAGAACCTTCCCCGTATTCGAGAGCGGCATCTCGTCCGGGTCAGCTCGCCTTGCGCCTGGCGTCGGCCATCGCGTCGATCATCTTCAGGATGGTCTTGCGATCGTGAAGGGGAAGCTCCTCGATCCGCTTGAGCCGCCGCCAGAGCCGCAAGCTCTCCGGCGTCAGCGGCTCGTCTCGCCGCGGCGCCGTCTTGCGTCCGGCGAGGGCATCCGTCGACACGTCGAGCGCCTCCGCGAGCTTCAAGAGCAGATCCGGCGCGGGCGTGCCTCCCTGGATCTCGTAGTAGGCGACCATTCGATTCGACAGCCCGACGACACGACCCAGAGCCGCTTGAGTGAGGCCCTTGGCAAGGCGAAACCGGCGAAGGCGCAAGCCGAAGGGCTCCGGTGCCGTAACCGTGCCACGCAGGCGGCTCATCTCGAAAGTCAGTGTAGGAGTGAAACCGGGCATCGGAGCCGACCCCTTGACGTAGCTTACAAAAGTCGTAAGACTACGTCGACGACTCAATTTCACATCTCCACCTACTTTCTGCTTGACAGCGTTTTCGGAGGAGGCCCGATCGATGATCCCCGTCGAAGCGATCGCCGAAGTGAAGGGCCGGGTCGAGCTCGTCTCCTTCTGCGAGTCGCAGGGGATCGGGCTCCGCCCGAACGGCAAGGGCTTCCTGGGGCTCTGCCCGCTACACCCGGACACGAGACCGTCCTTTTCCGTCGATCCCGTCAAGCAGTACTGGTGCTGCCACGGGGCCTGCTCTTCGGGCGGCAAGATCGTCGGCGGCGACGTGATCGAGCTGGCGCGACGGCTCTGGAGGGTCGGCCTTGCCGAAGCCCTTCAACGTCTGGGTGGCCGTGCCGTCGCGGCGCTCGCACCGAAGAGCGTCGCGCGGCCGCCGCTGCGCGTCGTGCCCAAGCCGGACGTCCCGAGGCCTCCGGCGCGCCCGGCGCTCCTGGGGCAGCTCGCCACCTTCTTTCATCAGGCATTCCTCGGCTCCTCCGAGGCCAAGCGGTACGCGGCCTCGCGAGGTCTCGTGAACGCCGATCTGCTGGCCGCATTGCCGATCGGCTTCTCGAACGGATCGCTTCTGGAGCGGGCGCCGGAGGGCAGCCAGACGTATGAGGAGCTGCGCGGCGCCGGCTTCATCCGCACCGACGAGAACGGCCGCAACTCACGCGAGCACTTCGCCGGCTGTCTCCTCGTCCCGATGCGCGACCTCGCCGGCGACGTCGTCGGCTTCTACGGCCGCTCCATCACCCGCGACCAGCATCTCTATCTGCCCGGGCCGCGCCGAGGTCTCGTCAACGCGGCCTGCGCGGCGACGTCGGACGAGCTGATCTTCACGGAGTCGGTCTTCGACGCCCTGTCGTTCCTCCAGGCCGGCATCCCCAACGCGATCCCGCTCTACGGCACGAACGGCTGGACCCCCGACCACGACGCGCTTCTGGAGAAGCACCGCATTCGGCGTGTCGTCCTGGCGCTCGACGCCGACGACGCCGGGCGCAAGGCGGCCGCAGCGCTCGCCGCAAAGCTGCGGGTGCGGAGCATCACCGTCCTCGACGTGGTGATCGCGTGAAGGACGCCAACGAGCTCCTGGTCGCACGAGGGCCCGAAGGCTTCGTGAAGACCTGGACGCAGCTCGTGGAGGCGGCTCGCGGGAGCACGGCCCCACCGGCGAGCGTGAGCGTGGCGCGCGCGCCCGCGCCGACACGCCTGAAAGCGCCGGTGCCCGCGCCGCCGCGCCAGGGGACCGAGGAGACCGCAGCGAAAGAAGGAAGCCATGGGGTTGAGCCCGAGCTCGTGAGCCAGGACGGCGCCTACGTCCTCGCCTGCGGCACGCGTACGTATCGCGTCCGGGGCCTCTCGGCCTTCGGCGTCGACCGCCTCCGCGTCAACGTGAGGGTGGAGGAGCCGGGCCGCTTCCACGTCGACACCTTCGACCTCTACTCTTCGCGCTCGCGCCATGCCTTCATCGCCGCGGCGATGGAGGCCCTCCGCCTTCCCGAGGGGGAGGAGACGTCCGTCGCCGCCGAGCTCTCCAAGCTGATCGACGCGCTCGAGAAGGAGCGACTGGCGCTTCGCAAGGGCGGCGAGGCGAAGGCGACGCCGCCCGCCATGAGCGCCGGCGACCGCGAGGAGGCGATGGCGTTCCTGCGGGGCGACATCCGCGCCGGGCTCGAGGCCGACTTCAAGGCGGTCGGCCTCGTCGGCGAGGAGGTCTCGATGCTGACCGGCTACTACTCGCTCGTCTCGAGAAAGCTCAAGGAGCCGCTCTCGGTCCTCTTCTGCGCCAGGTCGGGCGCCGGCAAGTCGATGCTTCAGGACCGCCTCTGCGACTTCTGCCCCGGGGAGGACCTCGTCAAGTACACGCGGATCTCCGGCCAGGTCCTCTTCTACAAGGACGAAGAAGGGCTCCGGCACAAGCTCCTCGCCGTCGACGAGGAGGACGGCGCCGCTCAAGCCGCCTACGCGCTAAGGAACCTCCTCTCGAGCGGCTATCTCTCCTGCTCGGTCACCAGGACCGACCCTCAGACCGGCCGCCAGGTCGCGGACGACCGCAAGGTCGAGGGGCCGACCGTCGTCTTCCTCACCTCGGCGCATCCCGAGGTCCTCGACTACGAGACGCGGAACCGATTCCTTCTCCTGACCGTCGACGAGTCGAGGGAGCAGACGCGGCGCATCCTCGAGCGGCAGCGCTGGGGCCAGACGCTCGACGGCCTTCTGGCTCGGGAGAGAAGGCAAGCGGTCTTCCGCAAGCACCACAACGTGCAGCGTCTCCTGCGGCCTCTGGAGGTCATCATCCCCTTCGAGGTGGCTTTCCCGGCGAGCTGGCTCATCCTGCGGCGCGAGCAGCCGAAGTACCTCTCGCTCATCAAGGCGATCGCGCTCCTCGGACAGCACCAGCGCAAGATCGAGACAGTCTCCGTCGAGGGCCGCGCGGTCGACTACATCGAGGCGACCGAGGCCGACGTCGCCCTGGCGCGCGAGCTGGCGACCGTCGTCCTCCGCCGCAACCTGGACGAGCTCGCCCCACCGTGCCGCTCGCTCTACCTCGCCATGCGCGAGCTCGTCCTCGAGAAGAAGAAGACCGAGGCGAGCGGGAAGACGACGGAGCCTGCGGAGCCGAAGGCGCCTCGCCGGTACCTCCTCCACGGGAGCCGCGACGACGAGCCGGACCCACGACTTCTCGTCGAGAGGCGCGAGATCCAGAAGGCGACCGGGCTCTCGCTCTGGCACATCAAGACGTACATGCCGCAGCTCGTCGAGTACGGCTACGCGAGGGTCGTCTCGGGCCGCAAGGGCAAGACGATGCTCTACGAGGTCCTCCTCGACGCGATGGAGGAGAGCGGCGAGCCGCTCGTGATGTAGCGGAAACGCCGCACCTGGTCGGACCTGGCGGGACCTGGCGGAACCTGGTCGACCAGGTTTGGACGAAGCAAGCGGCCGCAGTCGAGTCAGTTAGGGCCGCCGGCCCCCAACCTGGCGGCATTCTCGGAAAGAGGCGGGGGGGTCTTACAGCGAAAGGACAAAACGACTCTCTCTCATGAAGGTGTAGAGGGAGCGGGAGGCCTTTTGGCGCCGGGGCCGCGGGGCGTGACGAGCCCACCATTGAAGGCGTCGAGCGACACCTGTCCGGGAAGGAGACAGCCCATGAACGAGCGCGAGCGCCGGAAGATGGACCTCTTCCTCGTCCGTTTCGTCGAGGCGATGACGGCCTGGAGCTGGTCGAAGAGGACGATCCCCTCCTACGAGCAGAACGTCCGCTTCTTCTTCGACTGGCTCGACGAGGAGACCGACGTGACGAGCCTGGGCCAGGTCTCGGCCGAGACCCTGGCGTCCTACCAGATGGCCGTCCTTTCCGAGGAGAAGCGCTCGGGGGGCCATCTCTCGACCGGGACGCAGCACTCGCGCCTGGTCGTACTCAAGAGCTTCTTCCGCTTCCTGGCGCGGGAGGGCAAGCTCCTCACGAACCCAGCCGCGGGCCTCCAGCTCCCGAAGAAGCGGAAGCACCTTCCGCGGGCGTACCTGACGCCGAAGGAGGCGATCCGGCTCGCCGAGTCGATCGACACGAAGACTCCCGTGGGCCTGCGGGATCGAGCCATCGTCGAGGTCCTCTACGCCACCGGCATCCGCAACGCCGAGCTGCGCGCCCTGACGATCTCCGACTTCGACCCGGCGGAGGCGACGCTGACGGTACGCGCCGGCAAGGGCGGCAAGGACCGCATCGTCCCGCTCGGGCCGGTCGCCTCGGAGGTCGTCTCGGACTACGTCGCCCTGGCGAGACCGACGCTCACGAAGGCCAGCTCGTGGACGTGGCGCTCGAGAGAGGTCGGCGGGAGGCCTCGGAAGAGGCCGCCGAAGGGCGTGTCGAGCCTCTTCGTCTCACAGTGGGGCTTCCCGCTCCACGCGCCCGTCGTCATCGACATCGTCAAGAGGGCCGCGGCGCGCGCCGGGATCAGGAAGGCGATCTCCCCTCACCAGCTCCGGCACGCCTGCGCCACGCACATGCTCAAGGGCGGCGCCGACATCCGGCACATACAGAAGCTCCTAGGCCACGCCTCGCTTCAGACCACGCAGATCTACACGCACGTGGAGATCTCCGACCTCAAGGCCGTCCACCGGAGATTCCATCCGCGGGAGCGGGGTGCCCGCTGACGCGCCCGAGCACGAACCCTCGCGCCCTCGTCGCCCGCTATCTGAGGGGCCTCTCCGCGGCCGGTCTGGCGCCTGCCACGCAGCGGCTTCAGCAGGACCACCTCCACGCCTTCCTCGGCTGGCTCGAGCGCCAGGGCATCCGGGATCTGCGTCGCGTCGTACCCGAGGACCTCCACGCGTATCGGCGCTTCGTCGAGACCTTCCGCTACCGCCGCGCCAAGGCGGAGAGCGCCCCATGGAAGTCGCTCGCGCCGAGGACCCGCTACGACAAGCTCGCGGCCGTCTGCCGCTTCTTGCGGTGGCTCGTCTCGGAGCGTTATCTCCTGGCCGATTCCGGGGCGTCGCTCGAGCTCGGCGTACGCCGACGCTTCCAGCCCGCGAACGTCCTCACCGAGGAGGAAGCGCGTCGACTGCTGGCGGCTCCCGACAGCTCGACTCCCATCGGCCGCCGCGACCGCGCCCTTCTCGAGCTTCTCTACTCGACCGGGCTGCGTCGGGCCGAGGTCGCGGCTCTCGACGTCGGCGACGTCGACTTCGTCGGCGGCTCCGTCTTCGTCAACCGCGGCAAGGGCGGCAAGAGCCGCCTCGTCCCGCTCGGCGAGAACGCGGCGGCCGCTCTACGGCTCTACGTCGACGCCGTCAGGCCGCGCTTCGCGATGAAGCCCGGCGTCCCCGCGCTCTTCCTCGCCGCTGCGCGTAACGGGCATTCCGGCAAGAGGCTCTCCGCCGCCTCAATCAGGATCCGCATCGCCCTTCACGCGAAGACGGCGGGGATCGAGCGGCCGGTCACGCCGCACGCGCTGCGGCACAGCCTCGCGACCCACCTTCTCCGCGCCGGCGCCGACGTCCGCCACGTCCAGGCGATCCTCGGCCACTCCCGCATCGACACCACCGAGGTCTACACGCACCTCGTCCTCGGGGATCTCGCCAGGGCGCATGCTAGGAGCCACCCGAGAGGACGGAAGCGGTAGCATCGTCCGCGATGCCCTCTCTTCCTTTCGCTGCAAACCAGCTCCCCGAGCCGATGCCTCGACGCCGCTCCGCGGCACGAGCCCATGCCCGGGCCCGCTCCTATCGGGGTGGAAACCGGCGCTGGCGCAATCTAAACCGCGCTCG
>CAYLNK010000330.1:0-7531 GCA_964384675.1 uncultured Holophagales bacterium
GACGGCGCGTACGGCGATCCCGCCGGCCTCCCCGCGCTTCGCACCGCGATCGCGCGGCACGTGGCGGTCAGCCGCGGCGTGCTCGCCCGCCCCGAGGACGTGGTCGTCACGCGCGGCGCGCAGGGGGCGTTCGACCTGGTGGCGCGGGTCCTCGTGGAGCCGGGCGCGCGCGTGGCGCTCGAGGAGCCGGGATATCCGTCGGCGCGGCTCCTCTTCGCGTCTTACGGCGCGCGCGTGGCAGCGGTGCCGGTCGACGGGGAGGGTCTCGTCGTGGACGCGCTCCCTCCCGACGCCCGGCTCGTCCACGTGACGCCGTCGCACCAGCTCCCGCTCGGCGTGACGATGTCGCACGCGCGGCGCGTCGCGCTCCTGGCGTGGGCCGAGCGGCGGAACGCCGTGGTGATCGAGGACGACTACGACGGCGAGTTCCGATTCGAGGGGCGCCCGCTCCCGACGCTCCAGGCGATCGACCGGACGGGCCGCGTGGTGTACGTCGGCTCCTTCTCCAAGACGCTCCTCCCGACGCTCCGGCTCGGCTTCCTCGTCGCGCCTCCGTCGCTCGCGGCGTTCCTTCGCTCGGCGAGCTGGGTGGCGGGGTGGCCGGCTCCGGGCCCCGAGCAGGCGGCCCTCGCGGGACTCCTCGACGGCGGACTCTTCGCGCGTCACGTCCGGAAGGCCCGGCGGGCGTATGCCGAACGGCACCGGAGGATCCTGGCGACGCTGGAGCGCGACTTCGCGGCGTGGCTCGAGCCGATCGCGTCGGGGACCGGGCTCCACCTCGCGGCGTGGCTGCGGACGGGTGGCGTCCGGCGGGAGAAGGAGATCGTCACCTCGGCTCGTGCCGCGGGGATCGGCCTCGACCGGCTCTCCGCGTACTACTCGGGTGAGGCGCGGGCGGGAGTCGCCCTGGGCTACGGCTCGGTCCCGGAGGCGCGCCTGGACGAGGGGCTCCGCCGGCTGCGGGGGTGCTTCATCCGGCGTTGACCGGCGAATGGACCCGTGAAGTTCCGGAAGAAAAGCGCCGCCGGCGATGGTCCGCCGGCAAGGTCGGCTCCGTAATTCCCTCCGATGACGAACGCAGGGAGCGGGCCCGGGTGACCGGCGCCGCGTCGATCGTGTCGGATCTGGACCTGGTGTCCCGGGCGGCCGGAGGTGACCGCGATGCCTTCGGCCTGCTCTACGACCGGCACGCCTCCATCCTTCTCGCGGTCTGCGTTCGTATCTTGAGAGAGAGACGGGACGCCGAAGACGTGCTGCAAGAGACATTCATCCAGGCCTGGCGGGACGCCGATCGGTTCGATGCCCGGCGCTGCTCGGTGAGAGGCTGGCTGCTGACCCTGGCACGCAGCCGCGCCATCGACCGGTACCGGAGCCGAAAAGCCGCCGACGGGCACACCGCTTCCGGTGACGACATCCTGGAGCGCCCGGCCCCCGAGAGCCTGCGGGAGACATCCCTGGTGCGTCGCCTCGTGCGGCAGCAGCTGGAGCGCCTCTCGGTCAACGAACGGAAGGTCCTCACCCTGGCGTACTGGGAGGGGCTGACACAGGAGGAGATTGCCAAGGCCCTGGACGAGCCGCTGGGGACGGTCAAGAGCCGGATGCGTCTGGGGCTGAAGAAGCTGCAACGCTTTCTCTCGGTGGGTGAGAGCGGGGGAGAGACGAGTGTCTGAGCACGCGTTCCTGGACGATCTCCCGGCCTACGCGCTCGGCGGCCTGACGCCGGTGGAGCGCGCTCGGCTGGACGAGCACCTGGCGGCCGGGTGCGAGATCTGCGAGCTGGAGCTGCCGGCCTGGAACGCCGCGGCCGAGCGGCTTCCCCTGGGCGTGACGCCCATCGACCCGCCGGCCGATCTGAAGGCCCGCCTGATGGCCCGCATCGCCGCCGAGGCGCCCTCCCGGCCGGCGAACGTGACGCCGCTCCGGCGGCCGGAGGCTCAGCGTTACGTCCCCCTCGCACTGGCTGCCGCGGTCGTGGTGGGCGTCGGGCTCGCGGGCCTCTGGATGGCCGCTCGCTCCGAGGTGTCGAGCCTGCGGGCCGAGCGCCAGGAGATCGCCCGAGAGCGGACCGCCCTGGTGGCCGAGGTGACGCGCCTGAAGAGCGAGTCCGCGCGGCTCGAGACCGACCTGGCCTCGAAGGCGAAAGACATCGCCTGGCTCCACGACCCGCGCGTGCAGATCGCGCTCCTGAAGGGGCTCAAGGAGTCGCCGCAGGCGCGCGCGCGCATGCTCTGGAACCCGGAGTCGAAGCAGGGAGTCCTCCTCGTGGACGGCCTGCCGCCCCTGCCGCTCGAGAAGAGCTACCAGCTCTGGGTCTTCGCCAAGGACGTGCCTCTCCCCGCCGGCACGTTCGGGACGGGCGCCGACGGCCGCGGCGTGGTCGACCTGGCCGCGCTCGAGAGCCTCGGGGGCGATCCGAGCAAGTTCGCCGTCTCCGTGGAGCCGAAGGGCGGCGTGCCGAAGCCGACCGGGGCGATCGTCCTCCTCGGGGAGCGGCTCTAGCGAAGCTGCGCGAGAATCCACCCCGGAGGTCCCGTGGTCATGCGCCTCAGAGCTCTCTCGTTCGCGCTCGCCCTCGTTCTCGCCGCCCCCGGCGCCGCGTCTGCGGCCGGGAAGAGCAAGGCGAGACCCGCCCCGAAACCGGCCACGAAGCAGGCTCAGGCCGCGGCCGGACCCGAGGCCGCCCTGATCGCCGTCCGGGACGCCCAGACCGGCGAGCTGCGCGCGCCGACGCCGGAGGAGTACCGCCGGCTGATGGGGACGGACGCGATGCGCGCCGCGCCGCGCTCCGCCGAGATCGTCGTCAACCCGGACGGGTCGAAGACCGCCCGTCTCACGGGCTACGAGTCGTACGAGATCGCCAAGCGGCGCCCCGACGGGACCGTCGATCGCCGCTGCTTCGACGACCCGGTCGCGGCCGGGATCTTCCTGCGGGGCGGCGATCCGTCGCAGCCGGTGGCGGAGAAGTGAGGAGCGCCATGAGCTTCCGCTCCGGCCCGCTCGCCATCGCCGCCTTCGGCCTCCTCCTCGCCTCTCCGGCGCCGGCGGCCGAATTCAAGATCAAGAACAACGATCAGCCGGGAGAGGGCTTCAACGACCCAACGGCCGCCACGCCCGTGGGCGGGAACCCGGGGACGACGGTCGGCGCGCAACGCCTGCGCGTGTTCCAGGAGGCGGCCCGCATCTGGGGCGGGCTCCTCCCGAGCAACGTGGCGATCGACGTGGACGGCACGTTCGACTCGCTCCCGTGCGACAGCACCGGCGCCGTGCTCGGCTCGGCCAGCACGCGCACGGTCCACGCGGACTTCCCCGGCGCGCCGCTCCCCGGGACGTGGTACGTCCAGGCGCTCGCCAACAAGCTCTCCGGCAGCGATCGCGACACGACCCTGAGCGACCTGCGGGCCCGCTTCAACAGCGACCTCGGCGCGCCGGGCTGCGCCCTCACCTGGTACTACGGGCTCGACAATCAGCATGGCGACAAGGTGGACTTGCTGGAGGTGCTCCTCCACGAGTTCGGGCACGGGCTCGGGTTCCTGACCGTGAACGACAACGCCACGGGGGCGATGCTGGACGGCCAGCCCGACGCCTACCTGCACCACATCTACGACACGGCCCAGCAGCAGACCTGGGAGAGCATGACGCTGGTGCGCCGCAAGGAGTCGGCCATCTCCGGGGCGATCTCGTTCATCGGGCCCGCCACGACGCGCTTCGCGGGGGTGACGATGCGCCCGCGGGCCCGGGTCAAGGTGACGGCGCCCGCCGCGGTCGCCGGCATCTACACGATCGGGACCGCCTCGTTCGGGGCCGTCCTCGGGGCCGACGTCAGCGGGAGCCTCGTCGCGGCGCTCGACGGCGGCGCCAGCCCGACGGACGCCTGCGAGAGCCTCACGAACGCGAGCGCGCTGGCCGGGAAGATCGCGCTGATCGATCGCGGCACGTGCAACTTCACGCTGAAGGCGAAGGCCGTCCAGGACGCGGGCGCCATCGGCGCGGTCATCGTCAACAACACCACCGGCATCATCAACATGTCCGGCGACGACCTGTCGATCACCATCCCGGTGGTGAGCGTGCTGCAGACCGACGGCGCGCGACTCAGGGCCGCGCTCCCGGCCACCGCGTCGATCGGTGTCGACCCGGACCTGCTCTCCGGGGCGGACGACCAGTCGCGCCTCCGCCTCTACTCGCCGAACCCGCTCGAGTCCGGCTCCTCCGTGTCGCACTTCGACACGACCGCGTCGCCGAATCTCCTGATGGAGCCGAACATCTCCTCGGACCTCACCACGAACGTCGACGCCACGATGGAGGTCTTCAAGGACCTCGGCTGGCTGCGGCCCCAGGCGCCGTCCGGCTCGGGCTGGATCCTGCCGGCCAGCGCGCGGGCTCCCGGGGCGGGCGGAGCGTTCTACACGACCGACCTCTCGATCGGGAACACCGCCGCCACCACCGTCGCGGCGACGCTCACGTTCCTCGGAAACGGCAAGGACGGGCGCTCCGGCCCCACGAAGGACGTGCTGATCCCGGGGCGCGGCGTGCTGACCTTCGTGGACGTCCTCCAGTCCGCCTTCGGCATCACCGGGAACGACTTCGGGGCGATCCGGATCACCTCCGTCTCGCCGCGCCTGGTGGCGCTCGGCCAGACGTCCACGCCGGCGGCGAGCGGCGGGACGTTCGGACAGAGCGTGCCGGCGGCCGCGCCCGCGGACCTCGTGGTGTACGGCTCGCCGCGCTCCATCGTGGGGATCCGCGAGGACGCGCTCTTCCGCACCAACCTGATCGTGGCGAACGCCAACGAGTCCGCGATCGAGGTGAAGCTGACCCTGGTCACGGACGACGGGCGGACGCTCGGCCCCATCACGCTCGATCCGTTCCAGCCGCTCGAGATGCGCCAGGTCGGCAAGGTCGTCGAGGCGTTCGACGGCGCCGGCGCCGTGACGAGCGGGACCCTGATCCTGGAGACGCCCACGGTGCAGGGGAGCTTCGCGACGTACGCGTCGGTGATCGACAACAAGACCAACGACCCGCGTACGCTCCTGCCCAATTCGGAGGGTCCGGCCACCTGGTTCCTGCCGGCCAGCGCGCGGGCGGCGGGCGCGGGCGGCGCCTTCTACACGACCGACCTCACCATCGGGAACCGGGGACCGCGGCCCGCCACGGTGACTCTGAAGTTCGCCGGCAACTCGCAGGACGGGACCGGCGGCGCCGAGAAGCAGGTGACGGTGCCGGCGGGCCAGGCCAAGACGTTCACGGACGTCCTCGGGAGCGTCTTCGGCCTGGACGCGGACTTCGGCGCGATCCGGGTCACCGGCTCGAACGGGGCGCTCAACGTCCTGGGGCAGACGTCCACGCCGGGGGGCGGCGGTACGTTCGGGCAGAGCGTCCCGGTGTCGGGCCCGTGGGACCTCGTCCAGGTCGGGAGCCCGCGAACGATCGTCGGCGTGAGAGAGGACGCGAGCTTCCGGACGAACCTGATCATCGCCAACGTCACCACCGTGCCGGTGGAGGTGGACCTGGAGTTCCGGGACGCCTCCGGGGCGCGTGTGGGCGGGCAGCGCGAGTCGTTCCTGCCCCTCGAGATGCGTCAGCTCGGCAAGGTGCTCGCGGGCGTGCCCGGGACCCCCGTCTCGATCATCCTCTCGATGCCGACCTCGAACGGGCGCGTGGCGGCGTACGCCTCGGTGATCGACAACACCACGAACGACCCGCGCACTCTCCTCCCGCGCTGAGCCCAGGGCGACGGCGTCCGCTCGGACGCCGTCGTCTCACGGCTCCAGGATCCGCGTCCCCACCGTGACGCCCGAGCCCTCCGCCACCACGCGGGAGATCGGCGTCGCCTGGTTCAGGAAGGCCCAGCGCGGCCCGTACAGCACGCCGAAGTCGACGTCCAGGTCGAAGCGCGTCTCCGGGTAGAGGCGCCACACCGGATGCTCCACGCGGTACGCCGCGCGAATGCCGCGGCGGGTGGCGCCGAAGCCCCATTCCTGCTCCTTGAGGAAGTGGGCGAGCGTGGACGCCGCCGGCGTGAACGGCGGGCCGCCGGCGACGAACGCGAAGCGGTGCGCGCGTCCGCCGTACGTGACGCGGTGGTCCATGGCGTGGCCGTCGCCGAGCGCGTGGCGCTCGAAGGCGTACGGCACCCGGAGGTACGGCTCGTTGTAGACCCCCCGCGCGATCCACGCGGTCAGGCGCTCGCCCACCAGCTCGCGCACGAAGCAGACGCCCCGCCGCCGCGCTCCGCCCTGGGCGCCGGGGGCCGTGACGTAGAAGCGGAGGTTCCATTCGGGGAAACGGCTCCAGAGGAGGCCGGGGAGGCCCAATACGCGGGTCCGCTCGAACTCGAACGCCACGGCGCTGGCGACTGCCGAGCCTTCCCAGCGGTCCGGCTCGCAGCCGGGCGGGAGGTGGGGAGCCAGGGCCTCGTCGGGCACCGCGAACGTGACCAGCGCGAGGCGGTGCCACTCCGCCGAGAGGAAGACGCTCATGGGCGGTGAGGATAAGCCCCGCGCCCCGCGCCTTGACACCTCCGGAGGGGACGGTGAGTATCGCCGCACCCCTCGCGGAAACCGCCGCCACGATCGAAGGAGCCGCTCATGCGCCGGTCTCTGCTCACCCTCCTCGGCGCGAACGTCGCGACGGCTGGCTGGCCGAAGCGGGGCGGGCCGACACGATGGCCGCCGGCGCGAGGCTCCTCGTGGAGCTGGAGGCGGTGACTCGATGGAAGTCGGTCCAGCCCGCGCGGAAGGACGTGCGTCCGGCGTGGGAGGGGCGACCGCCGTCGATCGCGAAGAGGCGTTGAGCGGCGCGGTGGCGGCGCCCTACATCGCCACGATCGACCGCGTCCGCGAGATCACGCTCGTGGGGGCGAGCGACCTGGCCTTCTGGCGTCGCCGCCTGGCGGAGGAGAGGCTGGTCCCGGGCGACGTGGGCGGGCACGCGGAGTCGGTCGTCACGGTGACTCTGGGACGCTGGGCGGGGCTGGCGTTCCGCGAGGTGATCCTGGCGGTGCGCGTCTCGCGGGATCCTGGCGGCGACGGCTCGGATCGGTCGGCCATCTACCTCGCGCACGCGTTCAGCTCGTCGCGCTTCCTCGCGTTCATGGAGCGGACGCTCTTCCGCACGCCGTACCTGCCTGCGGAGGTTGCGTGCGACGTGCCGTCGCTTCGCGGATTCCGGGTGGTGGAGGGACCGCGCGCGGTGCTCGCCGGGGAGCTGCCGGCCGGGGCTCGTCGCGTCGCCGCCGACCCGGAGCTCTGGGAAGGGCCGATCTGCCTGACCGGCGGGACGGAGCGCTTCTTCGCGCGGCTCTCGGGCGTGACGGAGACGTTCGAGGCGCCGGGCGGGTGCCTGCGGATCGACGCGTCGGGCTACGGCCCGGCGCACCCGATGCGCGCTTTCGCGGACGCGGGCTTCGAGCCGCTCCGCTGGTCGACCCGGTCCGACGCGATCCACGCGCGCTCGAGGACCGTCGCGCGCTGAGCCGCTAATCGCGGCGCGACCGCTCGCGGGATGTCGGCGGCATTGCTGCCGGGCTTCTTGG
>CAYLNK010000331.1:0-7485 GCA_964384675.1 uncultured Holophagales bacterium
ACCGCGCGGCCTCCAGCCGAACGCCGCGGCCGCGAGGAGGAGCCCGAGGAGCGCCAGCCGCCGCCAGGACCGGGCCGAGCCCAGCGCGAGGCCGAGGAGGAGCGCGAGCGTCCGGAGGGCGAACGTCGCGGCCGCCATCAGGCCGGGTGCGTCAGGAAGTAGCGGCGCGTCGACTCCACGTCCCGCCGGATCTGCGCGGTCAGCTCGAGCATCGAGGCGAACGTCATCTCGTCTCTCAGGCGCTCCAGGAACGACAGGCGGATCGGCTCGCCGTAGACGTCGGACGAGAAGTCGAGGATGTACGACTCGATGGTGGTGGCGTAGTCCTCGTACACGGTGGGCCGCCGGCCGATGTTCGTGACGCACTGGAACGTCCGCTCGAAGGAGCGGATCAGGACCGTGCCGACGTAGACCCCGTCGCGCGGGAAGAGCTCGTTCTCGGCCTTCAGGTTGATGGTCGGGAAGCCGATCTTCCGTCCCATCCGGTCCCCCTTCGCGATGATCCCGTCCATCACGTGCGGGCGGCCCAGGAGACGGGTCGCCGTCCCGACGTCCCCCGCCTCGAGAGCGCGGCGGATCCGCGTCGACGAGAACGCTCCCTCCTCGTCGCCCACGTCCTCGATGGCGACCACGGCCGTCCCCTGCTCGGCGCCGAGGCGAGTGAGGAGGTCGAAATCGCCCCCCTTCCCCTTCCCGAAGACGAACCGGTGCCCGACGTGGATCTCCCGCGCCGCCAGCCGCCGGAGGAGGAGGTCCCTCACGAACTCGTCGGCCGGCGTGAGGGAGAAGTCACGCGTGAACGGGACGATCACGACGGCGTCGATCCCGCACGCTTCGAGCGCCTCCTCGCGCTGCCGCAGCGTCTGGATCATCCGCGGCGCGCCTTCGGGGTGGAGCACCTTCAGCGGGTGGGGGTCGAACGTGACGACGACCGAGGGGCAGTCCAGCTCGGCGGCTCGCTCCGCCACGTCGCGCAGCATCTTCTGGTGTCCGAGGTGGACGCCGTCGAAGTTCCCGATGGTGACGATGCCGCGCCGCGGCAGGTCGACGGGACGGTACGGGTCCTTGACGACGAGCATCGCGCGGCTAGGAGGCGAGGACCTTGCCGACGAGGTCGTACTCGTGCGCGCCGGTCACCTTCACGCGCACCAGCCTCCCGATCTCGGGCGTCCAGCCGTCCGGCACCTCGTTGATCAGCAGCCGACCGTCGATCTCGGGCGCCTGCGCGGCGATGCGCCCCTCGAGGAGGAGATCGGTCTCGCCGCACGGCCCCTCGAGCAGCGCGTCGAACGTCTTCCCCTTGCGTGCGCGGTTCTTCGCCTTGGCGATCGGGCGCTGCGCGTCCATCAGGATCGCGCGGCGCTCCTCCTTCACCTCCGCGGGGACCGGGTCGCCGAGCGGCTCGGCCCCGGAGCCCGGCTCGGGCGAGTAGGTGAAGACGCCGACGTTCTCGAGCTCCATCTCGTTCACGAACGACAGCATCTCGCCGAACTCGACGTCGGTCTCGCCCGGGAAGCCGGTGATGAACGTGGTCCGGATCGCGATGCCGGGCACCGTCTCACGCATCCCCTCGATCATCTTCCGGTACGAGGCCGGATCGCCGCCCCGCTTCATCGCGGAGAGGACGCGCCGCGACACGTGCTGGAGCGGGATGTCGACGTACGGGAGGAAGCGCGGCTCCTTCGCCATCAGCTCGAGCACCGAGCGGTGCAGCGTCTTCGGGTAGGCATACAGGAAGCGGACCCACGGGAACGTCGTCCCGGCGAGGAGCGCCGCGACGAGCTTCGCGAGGCCGGTCCGGCCCAGGCCGATGTCCTCGCCGTACCGTGTCGTGTCCTGCGAGATGAGGACGAGCTCGGTGACGCCCTGCGCCTCGAGCGAGCGCGCCTCGGCGACCAGCGACTCGACGGTGCGCGAACGCTGCAGTCCGCGCATCTGCGGGATCGTGCAGAAGGTGCACGGGTTGTTGCACCCCTCGGCCACCTTCAGGTACGCGTATCCCTTCCGGTGCGTCAGGACTCGCGGCGCGAGGTCGTCGTAGAGCCGCGTGGCCAGCGGCTTCTCGGAGAAGCGCGGGAGGGACGGCAGCCCCAGCGCGGCGGCGGGGGCCTTCTCGAGCTCGTCGAGCCCGATGAAGTGGTCGACCTCGGGGATCTCCTTCGACAGCTCGGCGCCGTACTTCTGGACCATGCAGCCGGCCACGACGACGCGCTCGATCTCCCCCGCCTCCTTGCGCCTCACCTGCTCCAGGATCGCCTCGACCGACTCCTCCTTGGCGCTGTCGATGAAGCCGCAGGTGTTGACGATGACGACCCGGGACGTGCCCGGGTCGCCGAGGGAGAAGCCCTCGCGCTGGAGGTGACCGAGCATGACCTCGGTGTCGACGAGGTTCTTGGGGCAGCCGAGGGACACGACGCCGACGGAGGGGAGGGAAATACCTTTCATGGGCCTTTCGGAGCGCGGGGGGCCGCGCGGGCCGCGGATTGTACCCGGGGCCCCCGCTCCGTCAGGAAAGGGCGGTCTCGGCCGGAAGCGACGCGGGGGCCCCCTCGGCCCCGAGGTGGAGACGGTCGAAGACGAGCGCCATCCCGGCCAGGACGAGGAGCGAGGCGGCCACGGCGTACGCCGGGAACGCCGGGAGGGGTCCCGCCGACGGGGCCACCATCACGTAGGCGTCGAGCCAGCGCCCGAGGATCACGACGAGCGCCGCGTGGCCGAGCGCGGCCGGTTTCCGCTTCGCCCCGGCGCTCAGGAGCACGACGAAAGGCGCCAGGAAGGTGACGACCGGGTTCAGCCAGAAGAGTGCCGTCCAGCCGCCCTGGAAGCGGAGCGCGTAGTACGGCGTCTCCTCAGGGATGTTGCTGTACCAGATCAGCAGGTACTGGCAGAACCAGATGTACGCCCAGAAGGTCGCGAAACCGAACAGGAGTTTGCCGAGGTCGTGTCGGACGGCCGGCGTAAGTGGCCGCGGCAGAGCGCCCCGAGCGTCGAGGAAGAGCGCCACCGCGGTGACGGTGGCGATCCCGCCGAGGAACGTGCCGGCGAAGCCGTAGACCGCGAACATGGTGCTGAACCACTCCGGCTCGAGCGACATCACCCAGTCCCAGAACGCCACCGAGATCGTCGGTCCGAGGACGACGAGGAAACCGACCGACGTTCGCACGAAGCGGGGACCCGCGTCCGGCGAGCCCGCTTCGACCGCGCGCAGCCGGTCTCGGAGGAGGACGATCAAGCCCGCCCACGCGAGGAGGATCACGAGTGCGCGGGCCAGGAAGAGGGGCCGGTTCAGCCAGATCGCCTTGGCCGCCAGGAGATGGTTCGAGGCCGCCTCGGGGCGTGCCCACGCGTAGAGCGCCGGGATGC
Source organism: uncultured Holophagales bacterium (assembly GCA_964384675.1). Classification (GTDB taxonomy): domain Bacteria; phylum Acidobacteriota; class Thermoanaerobaculia; order UBA5066; family UBA5066; genus CAYLNK01. Next base: position 3,364 of record CAYLNK010000331.1, read on the forward strand.
CGAGGAGGAGCGTCAGGCCGAGCAGCGCCGCGGGGATCGCGTACGTCCCGCTCAGCGATCCCGTGACGCCGCGGAGGGGCGCCCACCAGCGCGCGCCGGAGACGCCCTGGATCGCGGCGAAGACCGCCGCGCCGAGGGCGAGCGTGAGGCCAAAGATCGCCGCGGTCAGGAGACCCGCGTACGCCTGGGCGGGATCGACGACCACCCCGGCGGCGAGGAGACCCGCGGCCACGACGGCGAGCGCACCCGTCTCGAGTGGCCGGGCGCGCAGGATCCCGGAAAGTCCTTCCGTTCTCATCGCGCCACCTCCGGTGCCGCCGCCGTGGCCGGCGATGCCGCCGACGCCACCGAGGCCGTCGTCGCGGCCGGGAGAGGCGTCCCCTGCAGCTGCCGCAGGTACAGGACGACCTTCCAGCGGTCCGGAAGGAGCACCTGGGCCGCGTGCGACGGCATGATTCCCTGTCCGCGGGTGATGATGTGGACGATCTGCCCGTCGGGCAGCCCCTTGGCGTGCGCCGCGACCAGACTGGGCGGGTTCGGGAAGCGGCCGATGATCGGGCCGTCCCCTTCCCCCTTCGGTCCGTGACAGACCGTGCAGATCGTGTCGTACACCTGCTTGCCCCGCGCCAGCGTGTCCGGCCCGGCGACCAGCGGATTGCGCAGCTCCGCCGCGGCGCGCCGCGCTTCCTCCGGGCCCGGTCCGTACGGGAAGGGCGTCCGCTCCATCGGCACGGTCCCCTCGGGCGGCAGGAGGAGAGCCGGGGCATTCGGCTTCATCGGGCTCCGGTCGTACGCGTGGACGACCCCGGAGTCGACCATGTTCGGGAGGAACGCCATCCCCGGGCGGTCCCCTTCCGCGGAGCAGCCCGCCAGGCCCAGGGTCATCGCCAGCGGGGCGAGCCAGACGTTCCGCTTGCTCACATCACCCTCCAGCCCTCGACGGCGTCGACCGCCCCGAGCGTGCGCGCCAGCTCCCGCAGCCGAGCCGGACGGAACCCGGCGTCGCGCTCGACCACGAGGACGACGAAGCGGTCGTCGGTGACGCCGAGCCCCGGCTGCGTGGGCGACGCGACCGTGAGGCGCGGGAAGAGCCTCCGGCGCGCCAGCAGCGTTCCGACGGTGGCGAAGGCGGCGAAGAGCACCGTCAGCTCGAAGCTCACCGGCACCTGAGCCGGCAGCGCCAGCGGCGACTTGCCACCGATCACGAGAGGCCAGTCGATGGCGTGCGTCCAGGCCTGGAACCCGAACGCGACGGTGGCGCCGAGGAGCCCGCCGGCGAGCGTCGCGAAGCCGAGACGGGTCGCGGGCAGACCGAGCGCCTCGTCCATCCCGTGGACGGCGTACGGAGTGTGGACGTCGTCCACCTCGAAGCCGTCGGCGCGGAGCGCCTTGACCGCCGAGAGCGTGCGGGACGGGTCGTCGAACGCCAGCGTGTGGATGCGCCTCCGGGTGCCCCGGGGCGTCGAGAGGACGCTGTCAGTGGGCGGCATGGTCGCTCTCCCTTTGCTCGGCCAGCGAGAGCTTCACCTCGTGGAACGCCACCACCGGCGCCACACGGACGAAGAGGAGGAAGCACGTGAAGAAGAGCCCGAAGCTCCCGACCAGGATCCCGACCTCGACCAGCGTCGGGCGGTAGTAGCTCCAGGAGGAGGGGAGGTAGTCGCGATGGAGCGACGTGACGATGATGTTGAACCGCTCGAACCACATCCCGACGTTCACCAGGCAGGCGGCCACGAAGAGGACGAGCGGCGACCGTCGCGCCCGGGCGGACCAGAACACCTGCGGCACCACGACGTTGCAGGCCACCATCGTCCAGTAGGCCCACGCGTACGGCCCGAACGCCCGATTCTCGAACGTGAAGCGCTCGTACCGGTTGCCGCTGTAGACCGCGATGCAGAGCTCGGTGGCGTAGGCGAAGCCGACGATCATCCCGGTCGTCAGCAGCACCTTGGCCATCTTGTCGAAGTGCTTGGCTGTGATGTACCGCTCCAGCCCGAGCACCTTGCGTGTGACGAGGAGGAGCGTGATCACCATCGCGAAGCCGCTGAAGACCGCTCCCGCCACGAAGTACGGCGGGAAGATCGTGGTGTGCCAGCCGGGGATGACGCTGGTCGCGAAGTCGAACGACACGATGGTGTGGACCGACACGACGAGCGGCGTCGCGAGGCCGGCGAGGAGGACGCACGCCTTCTCGTAGCGCTGCCAGGTCCGGGTCGAGCCGTCCCAGCCGAACGCCGCCAGCGCGTAGATCCGCCGCTTCAGGCCGGTGCTGCGGTCCCGCATGGTGGCGAGGTCCGGGATCAGCCCGACGTACCAGAAGAGGAGCGACACCGTGAAGTACGTCGAGATCGCGAAGACGTCCCACAGGAGCGGCGAGCGGAAGTTCACCGAGATCGGACCGCGCGTGTTCGGGTACGGGAAGACCCAGAACGCCAGCCACGGGCGACCCATGTGGATGAGCGGGAAGAGCGCCGCGCACATGACCGCGAAGATCGTCATCCCTTCGGCCGCGCGGGCGATCGAGGTGCGCCACCGCTGCCGGAAGAGGAGGAGGATCGCCGAGATCAGGGTCCCGGCGTGCCCGATCCCGACCCAGAAGACGAAGTTGGTGATGTCGTAGCCCCAGCCCACCGTCCGGTTCAGGCCCCAGACGCCGATCCCGGTGGCCATCGTGTAGCCGATCAGGATCAGCCCGAGCGTGAGCGCCGAGAACGCGGTGAGGAACGCGGCCCACCACGCGGCGCCGGGCCGGCGCTCCATGGGACGCGCGATCTCCGCGGTCACCTCGGTGAAGGTCGGCGAGCCGAGGATGAGCTCCTCGGTCTCGTGGGCGACGGCGCTCATGCGTGCTCCTTGGCCGGCTCGCGCACCGGCGTTCCCTCGCGCGTCCGCACCTTCGCCAGGTACGTGACGGCGGGCCGCACGCCCAGCTCGGCCAGCACCTGGAAGGCGCGCGGACTCTTCTTGGCGACCGCGACCGCGCCGTGCGGGTCGGTGGCGTCGCCGAAGGTGATCGCCTTCGCCGGGCAGCTCTCCTGGCACGCCGTCTTCCCGCCGAGGCCGCGCCAGTCCTCGTGCCCGTCGCGGCGCGCGGCGATGCGGGTCGCCTGGATGCGCTGGACGCAGAACGTGCACTTCTCCATGACGCCGCGTGAGCGGGCAACGACGTTCGGGTTCAGCGCCAGGCGCTCCACCGGTGCCGCGACCGGGTGGTCGAACCAGTTGAAGCGGCGCACCTTGTACGGGCAGTTGTTGGCGCAGTAGCGCGTCCCGACGCAGCGGTTGTAGACCTGCTGGTTGAGGCCGTCCTCGCTGTGCACCGTGGCGGCCACCGGACAGACCGTCTCGCACGGCGCGTTCTCGCACTGCGAGCAGAGCATCGGCTCGAAGAGGACGTCGGGGCTTGCGGAGTCGCCGACGAAGTACCGGTCGATGCGGAGCCAGTACATGTCCCGGTTGAGCCGCATCTCCTCGGGCCCGACGATGGGCAGGTTGTTCTCGGCCTGACACGCCACCACGCAGCCGCTGCAGCCCGTGCAGGCGTCCAGGTCGATCACCATCTCCCACTTCGGCACGGTCGGTGTCCGCTCGGGCCAGAGGCTCTCGGCCTTCTTGTGCTCGTCGCTCTCGATCGTCTCGTCGAAGGCGGCGAGCTGGTAGACGACGGGACGCCCCTCGGTGGTGCCGTGCGGCTGCATCAACGGGAGCGCGTCGTGCCCGGCCGCCTTCGTGACCTTCGCGGCCAGCCCCTGCGTCGTCAGCCGACCGTCGAGCCGGGCGATGCGGTAGCCGTTGCGCTCGGCCGCGCCGCCGTCCCCGTCCTTGCGTCCGTAGCCGATCGGCACCGCGAGGACGCGAGGGTCCTGGCCCGGGAGGATCCGCGCCGGAAGCGTGATCGACCGGCCCGCCACCTCCACCGTCAGGCGATCGCCATCCTTCACGCCGAGGGCCTCCGCGCGCGACGGCGCGACGCGGACGCAACCCGTCCACGAGACGCGGGTGAGCGGGTCGGGCAGCTCGCGGAGCCACGGGACGTGGGCGTTCCGCCCGTCGCCCAGGCCGACCTGCGCGACGAGCTCCGCCTCGAGCGCGGGCGCGTCGGCGGCCGTCGCGAGGGCCGTG
>CAYLNK010000332.1:0-7401 GCA_964384675.1 uncultured Holophagales bacterium
CTCGAGAGCGCGGCCGCCGGCCCCGAGCGCGACGCGGCGCTGGCCGCAACCGTGCGGCGTCGCGACGACGTGGCCCGGTACGTCGACGCGTACCGCCGCTACTGCTGGCCGGTGAGCGGGCTCGACGGCTTGAGGCTCGCGCCGTTCCATCTCCTTTCGAGCGAGGGGAAGGTGCACGTCGACCGGGACCACCTCTGGCACATGGAGACCCTCCACCGGCTCGCGGCCGCCGACCCCGAGCTCCTCCTCCCGATCCCGTACCGCAGCGTGGACCTCGCCGACGGCGCGAGCGAGGTTGCGGCGACACGCTGGTGGGAGGAGCTGACGGACCGGGGCGGGGAGGGGATGGTCGTCAAGCCGCTCGATTACGTGACCCGCGGGTCACGTGGGCTCGTCCAGCCCGCGGTGAAGTGCCGTGGCCGCGAATACCTGAGGATCATCTACGGCCCGGAGTACACCGAGCCCGCGAACCTCGAGCGCCTGCGCAAGCGCGGTCTCGCGACGAAGCGCTCGCTCGCCCTGAAGGAGCTGGCGCTCGGGATCGAGGCGCTGGAGCGCTTCGTGCGGCGCGAGCCGCTCCGCCGCGTCCACGAGTGCGTCTTCGGCGTGCTCGCGCTCGAGAGCGAGCCGGTCGACCCGCGCCTGTGAGACGGCGACGCGCGGTCCTCCTCCTTCTCGGAGCGACCCTCATCGGGCTGGCCGCTCTCCTCGGGCGGCCCGCCGCGCATCTCTGGCGGACGGCGCGCGCCGATCGCGACGACCGTGTACCGGCGCCCGCCGGGCAGCTCCTCGACGCCAGCCGGCTCGACGCGACTCCCGTCGCCGGCGTCATCGAGGTGGCGGCCGACGTCACGTCCGCCAAGGCCCAGATCGCGGACCTCCTCACGCGCGCCCGACGCGAGAACCGTTCCGTCTCGATCGCCGGCGCGCGACACAGCATGGGAGGGCAAAGCCTCGTGCGGGACGGCTACGTCCTCGACATGCTCCCCCTCCGCGCGATGTCGCTCGACGCCGCCGGGAAGGTGCTCACGGTGGGCGCGGGCGCCCGCTGGTCCGACGTCCTGGCGTTCCTCGATCCGCGCGGTCTCTCGGTGGCGGTCATGCAGTCCGACGCCCGCTTTTCGGTAGGTGGCTCGCTGAGCGTGGGAGCGCACGGCTGGCAGGCGGGCCGCCCGCCCGTCACCTCCACGGCGCGGGCGCTCACCGTCGTGAGAGCGGACGGCACCGCCGTCCGGTGCAGCCGCACGGAGGAGCCCGAGCTCTTCTCCTTGGTCCTCGGCGGCTACGGCCTCTTCGGCGTGATCGTGGAGGCGGAGCTGGAGGTGGTGCGCAACGAGGCGTACCGGCCCGAGCGCCGCCTCGTCCCGGTCGAGCGGTACGTCGAGACGCTGGACGGCCTCGAGAGGGCGGGGGGCTCGTCGGACGTCGAGATGGCGTACGGGCGTCTCTCGATCGTCCCGGGCGCCCTCCTCGAGGAGGGGATCGTCACGGTCTACCACCGGACGACGTCGACCGGCCCGCTCCGCCCCACGGCGTCCGGCATCGTCGACAGGAAGAAGAGGCTCCTCTTCCGCGGGAGCGTGGGGAGCGACTACGGCAAGCGCCTCCGCTGGCAGGCGGAGACTCATCTCGCCCGGCTCTACGAGCCGTCGATCGTCACCCGGAACCAGCTCCTCGACGCCCGCGTCGAGGAGTACGAGAACGTCTCGAACGACAGCACCGACATCCTCCACGAGTACTTCGTCCCGCCCGACCGCTTCGTCCCGTTCGTGGCGCGGCTCCGCGCGGCGGTGCGACGGTCGGGCGCCGACCTCCTGAACGTCACGGTGCGCGAGGTGGAGAGGGACGACGCCAGCTTCCTGCGCTACGCGGACCGGAGGCTCCTCGCGCTCGTCTGCCTCTTCAACCAGCGCCGCACCGCGGAGGCCGAAGCGAAGGCCCAGGTGTTGACGCGCGAGCTGATAGACGGCGTCCTTTCGGAGGGAGGCCGTTACTACCTCCCGTACCGCCTTCACGCGACGCCCGAGCAGCTCCGCCGCGCCTACCCGCAGGTCGACGCGTTCTTCGCGGCGAAGCGGAGGCTCGATCCCGACCTCCTCTTCCGCAACGCGTTCTTCGACCGGTACGGGATGCCGTGACGGTGTGACGACGTGACGACGCTCGTCCTCCTCCCCGGCGAGGGCGAGTCGTTCTCAGGCCCGCTCGCGATCCGAGCGGCGACGCCGATGGCCTACAAATTTCGCCGCCGTGACCTTGGTCGCGACGCGTTCGCGACTAGCCCGCGCGTGCTGTTTTGTGTAGCGGCACCCTGCGGCCACTCAGCTCTGGTCGATTGCCCGAGCGGATGAAAATCTTCACGGCCTCTGGCGCTTCTGGAGTTCGTTCTGGTAGGGCGACAGGGATTTCAAGAGCTTCTCGAGCTTGCTGAGCTGCGTATCGAGTTTCTTCGTCGGGGCTCGCGCCTGAGTCGCACGCTGCGCACCGAGGTCCTCTTTCGCCAGTTCGACTTCAGCCTTGATCTCCGCCTCGAGCTTCTGACCTATGGCAACGACCAGGGCTAAGTCGGGGGTGGAAAGCCAGCTGTGGTCGTCAAACACGCCTCGGCAAAATGCCGAGAAGATTCTCGTCGGAAGTGCGGCCCTGAACTCAACGTCAAGGCGTGCGACGCGGGTCCTCCGAATGAACTCCTCGAGCCTCCCCTCATCAGGCAGCTTCACCGTTACAAGAGACTCCAGATGGGCTACCAGCCGGACGTCGCCTGATTCCGGGAGATGCCCGAGGTAGAAGCGATCTGGTGTGGAGGCCCCATCACGAAAAGACTCAAGCGCGCGACAGAAGTCGTCGAACTCTCTGTCCGGAGAGACACTCCTGTCCTCACCCTCGCGGATCTGTGGGACCTTCCAGTTCGTCGGTTTCACGCCCGCGACAACGACTTCCCCCTTCTGCAACGCAACGCAGTCGCGGGACACGATCAGCCCATGAGAGAACAACATGTCGTAGGAAGGTGCAATGTCGAAGTCATCCTCAACGCTGGAGTAGGTGAGCCCTCGGGTTAACTTGAGCAAGTCCCCCTGCAGCAGCTCTTGTGGTTCACTAGCGGAGACTGACTTTAAAGGCGGCATCCACTATTCGCCGACGAAGCCCTTCAACTGTCCGATCAAGATGGGATCTCCATAGTCCTCGGTCGGCCGATCGGAGAGGCCGCGGGCGGAGAGCAGCCGGCGCGGCGGTGTGTAGAGCGTCCTTGTTGGATCTACCGCGGCCGCTGCTGCCTGCCAAGCCGAAAGTGACTCAATTTGATCCAACAGGTGGGCCCTGAGTCCCGCGAGGATCTGCGCAAGGGCATGTAGCTCCTCCCGTGTCAGTAGCCCGCTCGCGCATTCCGCAAGCAAGCCTCGGTAGGTGTTCCGGAAGTCCCTGAACGCACGACTCTCGGAGTCTTCGCCAGCTTCGAAGAGACGGCCAGCGATTTCCGCTTCTCTTGAGAATCTCTCCACCAGAAGCAGCCCGTCTAGCACCGTAGCGGCTGTCTGAGCCAGCGCTGTGGGTCGGGCTGAGGGGCCGCCCGAGGAGCTTGTGATGGACGACGACGCTGGCCACATGTTGACGACGTTCATCGCGACTCCCTGGAGAAGCGGTCGTGTCTCACAGATGTTGGTACAAGCCGTTCGAACGCCTCGTTTACCGCGGTGTTCGCGTTTCTGAATGCGGACACCAAGTCGTCTAGTCCAGCGCCAACGAAGGTCTTCCGGATGCTAGTCTCGAGTTGAAGCCGAGCCGGTACGTCCGACCGGGGTGACGCAATCTCGAGCGAGGCTGAAACGGTGAGACGTTCCGATTCGCCGGGCTGCACCATGCGGAGGACGAGTTGTGGCTGTTTCGCACCCGGAACTCTCAGTAGCGACAGGCACGATCCGAGGACTGGAAGGACCTGGCTCAGGTCTTCAAAACCGGTCCAGTGACGTCCCTCCTCAAGAGTGTCGACCTTAGTCACCTCAATCGTGTGAACGGCTAGCTGTTGCCGCAGATCGACCTGGCTGAATACCGAGAAGTCGTGGAACTCCTTCAGAAAGCGTGTAAGAACTCCCCGTTCGCCGCCCGCAGGAGTGGAGTGGTCATTGAACCTGGGATACGCCCCCCCTGTCGCTCTCCAGTTCAAGTAGAACCGGTTCGCCTGGATCTGCAGAATGAAGGACCTGTCGACGGATACCAGCCAGACCCGGGTAGGGAATGGGGCCTGGAGCGCAAGTTCTTCACCTTCAAAGAGAAGAGGGTGCACCTCATGAGTTGGATAGGCGTCATTCCGAGATGCCTGAAACCGTCCTGCCGCTACTGCATCCAAGCCCTGGACGGCGGAGAAGATCACGCCGCAGGCGACTTCGGTGATCGGGGGTGCGGTGAGTTCGGTGAGCATCCTTACGACCGGTGGCTCCCTACAGATTTCTTGAGAGTCCGTTGCGTTGATGATATCGGGTGAACGCCCGCTTCGGCACTCTTACCTTCCGCTGCAATACCCCCGCCAATCTAGCTGAAGCGAATGGACACGCACATAGCCTTGATCGAGCCGTGGGACGTTCACCATGAGGCGGCCTGCGCGCGTCGGGTTTCATCGGTGCCAGGGGATTTCGTCTCTGGAGATTCCGGGTGTCGGAGTCAGGCGATCGTGATGCGGCCATGCAGCTACGCAGGGCTTCTCGGCGGGCTCCCCTCCCCGATTCGCGGGATGACTTGGAGCTGTGCCGCTGCCTCTCCGAAGATCCGGGTGACCGCGAGAGCGTCCGCACCGTGGTTCACGGCAAGCGTTCCCAGTTCGAAGAAGAGGCGCGCCAGCGCAACGACGTAAGCGGGCGGCTCGCCCGTGAGCGGATCGGGCGTGAACGACTCGATACCGAGGTCTCGAATGTTCAACGAACACCTCCCTACCCGTCACTGAGGCTCTGGCGGGCTGACCGGAGGTTACATCCCCCGATCCGGGGCGCGGCTCCGTGTTGACACTCTTGCCTCCGCCGACCACAGGATCCGCCTCCCTCTCGGGCGGCGGTGAACTGCCGTTGCCTCCTTCCGGCAGGCGTCCGGCCTCGCGCCTCGGCTCCGCTCGGAAGTATCTACGTAATATATATACTCCTGGTATGCCGACGCGCGCGAAGCTGTTCCAGTGCGGTGGCAGCCAGGCCGTCCGGCTGCCGAAGGCGTTCCGCTTCGAAGGGCAGACGGAGGTCCTGATCCACCGGGAAGGCCCCCGGGTCATCCTGGAGGAGGTCCGTCGCGAGTGGAGCCCCGAGTTCCTGGCGCTCGCGGGAAGCGCCCCGGCGTTCCCGTACCGGGGCCGGCGGAGTGCGGCCGAGCGGGGACCCGGCCTCGATTGAGGTACCTCCTCGACACGAACGTCCTGGTCGACTTCCTGAGGGGCCGCTTCCCCGCGGTCGCACGGCGGATCCGCGAGTCCGCGCCGGAGGACCTCGTCACGAGCTCCGTCGTCGCGGCGGAGCTCCGCTACGGGGCCGAGAAAAGCGCACGACCGGAGGAGAACCACGCCCGCCTCGACGTGCTGCTGCGAGAGATCCGCTCCCTCCCGTTCGACGAGGCCGCCGCCTCGGCGTACGGGACGGTGCGTGCCTCGCTCGAGCGGCGCGACAAGCCGATCGGCGCCAACGACCTCCTCATCGGCGCCCAGGCCCTCGCCTGCGGCCTGATCCTCGTCACCGACAACACCCGCGAGCTCGCCCGGATCGAGGGGCTCGTCGTCGAGACCTGGCGCCGCTGACCGGATCGCCTCGCGCCCAGCAGCGTCTCGAACATCCACCAGGTCACGGAATTCGCTCCCGGTCGGCGGGACCTCGAGCCGGGGCGAGGGACGGGGTCGGAGCGACCTCGAGCACGCCGGGGACCCGCTCGCGCGCGCCGCGAGGACGCGGGATCAGGCCTCGACGTGTTCGAAGCCCCCGAGGCCAGACGGACGAATCCCACGACGGGACCGCACAGGCCTCGAGGGGCGAGTTCGTCGAGGCCCCCGCGGCCTCGCGCCGCGCGCGATCTCCCCCGAAACTGCCGGCTGCTTCATCTTCAGATTCCGTTTGGCAGTTTCGGGGGAGACAAGCGGGTCGGCCGGCGCAGCGGGAGCGAGGAGTCCGTTCCTCGTCCCGGCGGGATCGAAGGCCAACCTCGCGGCTCGCCATGTCCGCGACGTTACGGGGCCCCGCTAGACTCCGGCCCACCGGAGGACGCATGGCCTACACGGCGATCCCGACGAAACAGCAGTGGAAGCGGGACATCGGCCTGTCGTTCGGGGTCATCGGGAACCGGAAGAGCCCGTTTCCCGCCATGGAGCGGATCGGGAAGCTGCTGGCCGACTATCACTCCATCCCGGCGGGCCCCGGCGGCGCCGTCAAGCGGCTCTTCGTCTCCTTCCAGCTCTACCGGCACTGCGAGTTCGTCATGAAGAACCGCATCAACCGCGACAAGCTGGGCGGCCGGATCTCCGATCGGATGGTCGACTGCGTCCGCAACCTGCGGACCTACGTCCACACGACGCTGAAGGCCGACCTCGGCACCGACGACGCCCACTTCGCGGACGAGGCGGTCTCCACGTTCGGGATGCCGGTGTGCGCGGGGGGACAGGCCGAAGACGCCGTCTCGGTCGCCCACGGCACGATGCAGTACTACACGACGGACGCCGCCCGGGCCCCGTTCAAGCTCTCGTTCCGCGCGGGCGTCGCGAACCGCTGGGACTACGCGGGGCCGGGCAAGGGGACGCTCCGCGTCTACGACACCGCGGGGGCCGGTGACGCGCTCGAGTACGGGGGCTCCCTCTACGCTCTGGACAAGCGGGGCCGCCTCTACGTGAGCGGGCGCGAAGGGGAGCAGACCCTGAAGCACTCGTCGTTCCTCGGGGGGCAGGCGACGCTCTGCGCCGGGACGATGCGCATCGACGCCGGGCGCGTGATCTGGCTCTCCGGCCGCAGCGGCCACTATCGCCCCACGGTGCTGCAGGTGGTCAACCTCCTCGAGCGGCTCCGCTCCTACGCGGTCACGCTCGACCAGGTGAGCGTCTACCGCGAGAACTTCACGGCCGAGTTCGCGGGAACCCCCTTCCGCCACTTCGAGGGCTGCGCCGCCACGGAGCTGCTCGCGCGGCAGCAGTGGCCGACGGGCGTCTCGCCGGACAGCATGCGGGTCGGGTGAGCACGAGCCCCTCGGGACGGCTGGTCGTCTCCCCCGCCTCGGCCCTCCGTCTCGCCGCCGCGACGACGTTCCTCGCGTCCTTCCCGCCCGGCACGGAGCTGCTCCTCGTGGGCGCCTCGCGTGCCGCCGCCGACGACCTGGCGCGCGCCCTCGGAACGGCGGCGGGGGCGACGTTCGGGCTCCACCGCCTGTCGCTCTCGCAGCTCGCCGCGCGGCTCG
>CAYLNK010000333.1:0-7375 GCA_964384675.1 uncultured Holophagales bacterium
CAGGCCGGGCGCCGGCAGGCCGGCGTCGGCGAGCGGGACCGCCTGGCCCCCTTCGACGGCGAAGACGCCGATGGCGCCGGCGCCGATCGTGTGGGCGACCTCGAGCGCGAGGGTCCGGGCCCAGGCCGCCGGATCCTCGAGCATTCCGGCCGAGGAGGCGGAGAGGCGGGCGATCCGATCCTGGGCCTCGCGCAGCTCGGCGAGGGCGCGCTCGAGCTCGGCCTTGCGGGCGGCGGTCTCCCGGTGCAGGCGCGACACCTCGAGGTGCGTCGCCACGCGGGCCAGGACCTCCTGGGGCTCGAGCGGCTTGGTGACGTAGTCGACGCCTCCGCTCTCGAAGGCGCGGACCTTCTCCCGCGGGGAATCGTGCGCGCTGATGAAGATGATCGGGACGTCGCGGGTGGCCGGGTCGCCTTTCAGCGTCCGGCACACCTCGTAGCCGTCCATCCCGGGCATCTCGACGTCGAGGAGGACGAGCTCGGGGGCCTGGGCGCGGATCACGTCCAGCGCCCGGGCGCCGTTCGTGGCCACACGCGTCCGGTATCCGGCGCCGCCGAGGATCCCGGCCAGGAGGCGGACGTTCACGACGCTGTCGTCGACCACGAGGACGTCCCCGCCGTGCCTCTCCTCTCCGCCCATGCCCGCATCCTAGAAGATGCGGGGAACAGCGGCACGCCCGCCGCCCTCGGAGGGGCGGCGGGCGGCGAGGCTCGCGGCTACTCGGTGACCTTCGAGCGGTCGGACTTCTCCAGCATCGCCCGGACGGCGGCGCCCGGGAGCGTGCCGGACAGGGTGACGCCGTCCCGGTCCGTCGAGACCTTGAACTTCCGGAGGAGCGCGACCGTGTCGGGCGACTTCTCCTGCGCGGCCATCCGCCAGGCGGCCATGATCCCCTTGAGCGCGTCGGAGATGTTCTCTCTCGTCTCCTCGCTCTCGGAGAGGCCGGTCGCGACGAGCTTCAGGGAATCGCTCTTGGCGGTCGCCTGCAGGGTGACGAGCTGGAGCTCCCGGAACGCGCCGAGCATGATGTTGACGGGCTGGCCGTCCACGTCGCCCCGCACGCGGACCTCGGAGTCGCGCCGCGGCTTCGGGCTCGACGACATGCGCGCGGCGTCGACGATGGCCCAGGCGGTGGCGTCGGTGTCGATCCTCGAGAGGTAGCGGCCCAGGCCGGCGCCCGCGCGGAAGCGCGTGCCGCCGTTGTCGCGCTGCCCGAGCGCGCGGACCACGGCGTCCTCGCTGCCGGCGACGACCAGGTGCCGGTTCAGGAACGCGACGGCGCCCTGGTCGTGGCTGCGGCCTTCCTTGTCGGCGAGGAGGAAGTACTCGGCGTCGCCGGCACCCTTCCGCTGGGCCCCGCGCGACGAAACAGCCGCCGCCAGGCGGTCCTTGTCGAAGCGGCCTTCGAAGACGGCGAGCGCGCCGCCCTTGTCGCCGGCGCTCGGAGTGGCGGCGAAGACGATCGTGTCGACGTCCTCCTTCGGGCGCAGGCCGGTCTCCTCCATGAAGCGGGTGGCATCGCCGTCGACGGTGATCTTGTCGGTCTCGGCGAAGAGACGCGCGGTGATCGGGCTCGTCCGGAGGTCGGCGACTCGGACCATGCCGACCGAGACGGCGGACTCGGGGACGTAGGCGAGCGGGTCCTCGGGGCGGCCCGCCGCGGCGAGCGGCGCGGCCAGGAGGAGTGCGGCGGCCGGGACGAGGAGGAGGCGTCGGTTCATGTTCGTTCCTTTCGGGGGAGCGGGGTCAGAAGTCCTTCCTGGTGAAGAGCCAGGAGGCGAGGGCCAGACAGGCCACTCCGAATGCGGCGGTGGTGGCGAAGGGCGTGAAGGCGAGGGTCTCGGCGATCCGCCGCGGAGCGCTCTCGCCCGAGACCAGGGCGACGACGGCTTGGCCGAGCTGCGCGGTCTTCGGGAAGATCCAGTAGAGGGCGTGGATCGTCTGCGCGGCCCACTCGCTCGAGACGGCGGCGGCCATCTTGTCGTGAAGCGCGAGGAACGCCGAGAGGAAGAAGACGGCGTACGTCGCCATGATCGAGACGGCCGTCGACGAGGTGACGACGCCGACCAGGAACGCGAACGCCAGCAGGCAGGCGATGGTGAACAGGATCACCAGCCCGCCGAGCGCGAAGCGGACGTGGACGATCCGCGTCTTCAGGATGACGATCAGCCAGATCGACCCGATGAGGTAGGCGAGGTTCGCGGCCGACAGGAGGAGGCCGCCCAGGTAACGGGAGAGGAGGAGCGGGACGCGTCCGACCGGCCGTGAGAGGTAGAGGTCGATCGTCCCCTTCTCCTGGAGGCGTGGGACGAGGTGGGCCGTCGCGAAGAGCGCCAGGAACGTGCCGACCAGGTAGAGGAAGCCGGAGAAGCCCGACTCGAAGCCGAGGACCAGCTTGTCGAGGTCCACGGACTCGCGGCCCATGTGGACGGTCTGCCCGAAGATCTTCGCGCCGGCGAGCGCGCCATCGACGATGTCGAGGTTGATCGCGAACGCGAAGATCAGGATGAAGAGCGAGGAGAGCGCGAAATAGGCGAGGAGCGTGAAGCGGGCCGCGGCCTCGCGGAACACCTCCTCCACGTTGGCGACGAGCGCTCTCATGCCGCGTCCTTTCGGGGTTCGCCCGCGGCGCCGCGCATCTCGATCGCGCCGCCGGGGCCCTGGGTCTTCACGAGATCGATGAAGACGTCCTCGAGGCTCGACTTCATCGGGGTCAGCTCGGAGAGGACGCCCCCGCCGCGGCGCACCTCGTCGACCATCTCGTTGAGGTGGGCGAGGTCGCGCGCCGCGAGCTGGACGTGCCCGTTCACGCGTTCGGCCACGCCGCCCGCGTTCCGGAGCGCGGCGAGGAGCGGCTCGTCCATGCGCGACGCCACGAGCCGGTACCGGAGCGCGTCCGCGCCGAGCGAGGAAACCGGTGCGCCCGCGCCGGTCAGCTCGGCGACCGTCCCTTGCGCCGCGACCTGCCCGCGGCGGATCACCGCCACGCGGTCGCACGTCAGCTCGATCTCGGAGAGGAGGTGCGAGTTGAGGAGGATCGCGCGGCCGCGGCCCGCTTCCTCGCGCAGCAGGTCCCGGATCTCGCGGCGGCCCACCGGATCGACGCCGTCGGTCGGCTCGTCGAGGAGGAGGACCGCGGGGTCGTGGACGAGCGCCGCGGCGAGCCCCAGGCGCTGCGTCATCCCCTTGGAGAACTTCTTCACCTTCTGGTCGGCCCAGTCGGTCAGCTTCACGCGGGCGAGGAGCTCGGGGATGCGGCGGCCGAGGACCTCGGGCGCCACGTCGGACATCCGGCCGAAGATCGAGAGCGTCTGCCGCGCGGTGAGATAGCCCGGGAAGCGATGCCCCTCCGGCAGGTAGCCGACGCGGGCGCGGCTCGCCGGGTCCGAGACCGGGATGCCGAGGATCGACGCGCTCCCTTCGGTCGGGCGCGTCAGCCCGAGGAGGATCTTCACCGTGGTGGTCTTCCCGGCGCCGTTCGGGCCGAGGAGCCCGAACAGCTCGCCCGGGTGAACGGCCAGGTCCAGTCCGTCGAGGGCCGTCAGCCTCCGCCGTCCGAAGGACGAGCTGTAGACCTTCCGGAGCCCCCGGGCCTCGAGCGCATGAGACGTCATCACCCTCTCCCATACGGGAAACGGGGCGGGCGGTTCCCGATTAACAGTCGGCGCCTTACGATCTCGCTGTGAGGCTTCATGTATTCAAATAACTTTGCAATTCAAAGTCCGATCTGTCAAGGGGTCTCGTGACGGCGCCCGCCCGCCCCTATCGGGACCTCTCGGGCGAGGTGACGGTGCGGATCCCGGCCCTGGTCCTCGGCCTCGATCCGATCCGGCCGGCGGACGGGTCGCACCCTCCCGTGCTCCTCGGCCTCCACGGCTATGCGATGGACGCGGCCTCGATGCTCCCGCTCCTTCGACGGATGGTGCCCGACGAGAGCTGGATGATCGTGGCGCTCCAGGGGCCTCACACCACCCTCGTGCCCGGAACCGAGGAGACCGCCGACCGCCGGCGCGGCTTCCACTGGGGTGTCTCGCCGCGCCCCGAGGAGACGCGTGCGGCGCACCGCGAGGCCGTGAGCGGCGCGCTGGACTGGATCGCGAGCCATCGGGGCGACGTCGGCCGGGTGTCGCTCGTCGGCTTCAGCCAGCCCTGCTCGTTCAACTACCGGCTCGGCCTCACCCCTCCGGGGGGGCGACCGTTCCGGGCGGTGGTCGGCACCTGCGGCGGCATCCCGGGAGACTGGGTCACGTCCCCCTTCGACGGCGTGCGCGAGCCGCGCACCGCGGTCCTGCACGTCTCCACGGCCGAGGACCCGTACTACTCGGCCGAGCACGTGGCGCCGTACGGCGACAAGCTGCGGGAACGGTTCGGCGTCGCCGAGCACCGGATCTACGAGGGAGGGCACCGGATTCCGTCCGCGGCCTTTCCCGACATCCAGGCCTTCCTCCGGGCCCACGGCTGACACTCCGTACAATCTCCAATGGAGGATCCGATGCCCCTCTTCGAGCTTCGCTGCAACTCCTGCGACACCGTCTCCGAGCAGCTCGTTCTCGCCGGGGACTCGGATTCCGAGCCGGTCTGCCCGTCCTGCGGCTCCGGGAAGCTGAGCCGGCTCCTCTCGACGTTCGCGGCTCACGCCGAGACGGGCGGCTCACGGGGGTTCGACCCGTCGACCGCCTGCGGCGGCGGCGCCTGCCGGATGCCGGACGTCTGCGGCTCGAGGGACGTGAACTGAACCGGGGACGCGGCCCCCTTACAATTCCGTCGAGCCCAGCCACCTGATGACGCAGTTCGAAGAGGGCAACCTCCTCCAGGGAACGTACGAGATCCTCTCGAAGATGAACGAGGGGGGGATGGGCGCCATCTACAAGGTGCGCCATCGCCACCTCGACGAGATCCGCGTCGTCAAGGTGCTCCGGCCCGACCTCCTGGACAACGAGGAGATGGTCCAGCGCTTCACCCAGGAGGCGCAGCTCGTCACGAAGCTGAAGCACCCGAACATCGCCTCGATCTACGACTTCGTCGTCGACCCCGACGGGATGTCGTACATCGTGATGGAGTTCGTCGACGGCTCGAACCTGGCGCAGGTCCTGGGGCTCATCGGGCCGCCTTCGCTGACCGTGGCTCTCGAGGTCGCCCGCCAGACCCTGGGGGCGCTCGGCTACCTGCACCGCCGGAAGATCGTTCACCGGGACGTCTCGGCCGCCAACATCATGCTGGCGGTGTCGGAGGAGGACGGGAAGCTCCACGCCAAGCTGATCGACATGGGGCTCGCCAAGTCCCTGGAGACGAACAAGGGGATGACGTCGACGGGCGTCATCATGGGGAACCTCTACTACGCCTCTCCCGAGCAGCTCGGCCAGCTGGCCGAGGGGGAGACCCTCGACGGGCGGAGCGACGTCTACTCGCTCGGCGCGGTCCTGTACGAGCTGGTCACGGGACGCCGCGCCTTCACCGGAAAGACGCCCATGGAGCTGGTCACGGCGCACGCGCTCCGCCCCCCGCTCGGCTTCGACGTCTCCGATCCGTCGGGGCGGGTGCCGGAGGAGCTGCGCGCGGTGATCCTCCGGTCCCTCGCCAAGAAGCCGTCGGAGCGGTTCCAGACCGCCGAGGAGTTCGCCGAGGCCCTCCTGCCGATCCAGCAGCGCCAGGCCGAGGAGATCGACGTCGGGTTCGTGAAGCAGCTGGTCCAGTCCGCGAGACCGAAGTCGTCGCCCACGAACCCCGGTCTCGGCCGGCGACGGCAGAGCCCGGGCCGAACCCCGCTCCCCGAGAGCGGTCCGCGGTCCTCGACCCCGGCCGGGCTCCGGTCCTCGGGCGCGGCGGGGCTCCGGTCGTCCACCCCGGCGCCGATGGACGGGAAGACCAGCGTGGAGAGCGCGCCGCCGCGGCGCGTGACCGACCGGCCGACTTCGTCCGACGCCACGCGGCTCGTCAGCAACCTGCCGATCCCGATGACGACCCGCGGGACGCCCGTCCGGACGGCGCTCTTCGTCGCGATACCCGTCGCGGTGGTCGCCGCGGTCGGGACGCTTCTCTTCAGCCGTTCGCCCGGAAAGCCCGCGGCCCCGCCGGTCGCCACCCGGCCGATCGGGCCCCGTCCCACGCCCGTGCGAGCCGAACCGACCCCCGTCCCGACGGCTCCACCCCTGGCGACGCCGACGCAAGGGCCTCGGGTCGAGGAGATGACGGCGGCGGCCGCCGCCAGGGCCAAGGCCGAGGCGGCTCGCGACTACGCGGAGAAGGCGCGCCTCCGGGCGGAGAAGGCGGGGGCGCGGGACCTGCCGGCCTATGCGCGAGGCGCCCGGAGCCAGAAGGACGGCGAGGCCAGGCTCGCGGCCGCGCGGGTGCCGGAGGCGCTCCGCGCGTTCGAGCAGGCCTCCGAGGCGTTCGCGGAGGCGGAGACCTCGGCCGTCGATTCGGCCCGCCAGAAGCTGGTCGACCGGGCGAACGCCACCCCCGTCGTACCGCCCACATCCGTCCCTCCGACACCGCGCCCGACCGAGACCGCGGCGCCCCGGCCGACCGTGGAGAAGCCGAAGGCGCCGACCGAGGACGAGCGGGTGCGCGCCGCCGTGGACCGCTACGCGGCCGCCCAGTCGCAGCTGGACGTCGACCAGTACATCAAGGTGTTCCCCTCGCTCGCCGCCCAGCGCTCCAGGCTGGAGGAGGCGTTCCGGAGCTACCGGTCGCAGAGCCTCGAGGTGGACGTGAAGAAGGTCGAGCTCGATGGCGACAAGGCGACGGTGAGGGCGGTCGAGACCCGCACGTTCGTCCCGAAGGTCGGGAGCGAGGGACGCGACACCCGCCCGGTGGTGCTGCGGCTGCAGCTCGTCGCGGGCGAGTGGGTCATCACCAGGCGCGAGTAGCGGGCTAGCGGCGCTTCCGGGCCGCCGCCGGCGTCGGCGCCGTTCCGGCCGCGGCGCTCACGTTCTTGCTCAGCTCGGTCACGATCGCCTGCAGGTCGGCCTTCAGCGTCGCGACGTCCGCGGACGAGACGTGGCTCGCCGCGAGGATCGCCTGAACGTCCGAGACGGCGGCGTCGATCTCGGCCTGCGAGATGCCGGCGCTGTTCAGCACGGTCCTCAGGTCGTCGGCCAGACGGGCGACCTCGGCGGTCGAGAGCTTCTTGTCGGCGACGGCGCTCGAGAGGTCGGCCGAGAGCTTCTGCACCGACTCGGACGACGGCTTCGTGGCGCCCTGCGCCATCGACAGCAGGTCGCTCTTCAGCTGCGTGACCATCTCGGGCGTCACGGTCGACTTGCCGGCGATCGCCTGCAGATCGGACTTCAACTTTTCGAGGTTCCCCTGCTGTGCGGTGCTCGGCGCGGGCGCCGTCGACGGGGCCGACCCCGCGGGCGGCTCCGCCGCCTTG
>CAYLNK010000334.1:0-7360 GCA_964384675.1 uncultured Holophagales bacterium
GGACGACCTGACCCGAGCGCTCCGCGCGCTCATCGTGGAGGCCGACGATCGCGTGACGCTGCGCCTCCTCGCCACCGCAGAGGAGCTGTGGCGCGAGGAAGGGGGCGACGTGCCGGCGGACGCGGCCGGCCGCCTGGCCTGGCTCCAGCGCGCCATGCGGACCTATCGCACGCTCCTCGAGCGCGACCGCCTGCGCGTCGAGGGCTTCCGGAGGGATCTCGAGGCCTTCGTCGCCGAGCTCGACCGGCTCGAGCTCGCGCCCGCGGATCTGGCCCGGGTCCCGACACCGGCGCGCCTGGCCGGGCGAGCCCTCCGCCAGACCGCCGGCCTCCTCGTCCTGACGCCTCTCGCGCTCTTCGGGGTCGTGCTCCACGCCGTCCCGTACCGGCTGACCGGCTTCCTGGTGCGCCGCCTCGCGCGCACCGACGAGGAGGAGGCCACGGACAAGATCGCCGCCGGCCTGCTCCTCTTCCCTCTGACCTGGGCGCTCGAGACGTGGGGCGCGTGGCGGCTCGGAGGCCCGTGGACGGCGGCGGCCCTCGCGGTCGCGCTCCTGCCGGCTGGCTTCCTCGCCCTGGCGTGGCAGGAGCGGATCGCGCGGCTGGGACGAGACCTCCGGGTGCTGACGCGCCGCCGGCGCGATCCGGAGCTCCTGGCCCGCCTCCTCGCGCGCCGTCGGGACCTCGCGGGCGAGCTCCGATCGATGGCCGCCCTCGTGCCCGAGGAGTGGCCCGCATGACGTCCCTCTTTCGGAGGACTCGATGAGCGTTCCCCTCTGGGCGGTGCGCGCCGGGCTCGTGGGCGGCGGGCTGGTCGCGTGGTTCTGGACGCAGTCCCTGATCGGGAAGCGGGCGTTCCCCGAGGGACGGATCGGCGACGCGCTCCTCGACTGGACCGCGCCCGCGAACCGGTACCTCCACGCGAAGCCGAAGGTGGCCGACCGTCTGCTGATCCTCACGTCGGCGCTCATCGACCTCCTCGGGCTCTTCCTCATCTACCAGGCGATCTTCGGGGCGAGCGTGAGGCCGTTCGTGGGCCTCCTGATCCTGTTCGGCCTGCGCCAGCTCTGCCAGGGGCTCTGCGCGCTCCCCCCGCCCGAGGGGATGATCTGGCGCAGCCCCGGCGTCCCGTCGCTTCTCGTCACCTACGGCACCGCGAACGACCTCTTCTTCTCGGGCCACACGGCCCTCGCGGTCTACGGCTGCCTGGAGCTGGCGCGCTGGGGCGGCACGCCGGGGATCGTCGCGGGCGCGCTGATCGTCGCCCTCGAGGTGACGGCGGTCCTCGTGCTCCGCGCGCACTACACGATGGACGTCTTCACCGGGGCGATCACCGCCCTGTGGGTCGCGAGCGTCGCCTCGGGCCTCGGCGCCTGGCTCGACCCGCTGGTGACCGGCCTCTCGCGCTGACGGACGCCTCATCGGGGAAGCCGAGCTAGCATCCGGCTCAAGGGAGGTCCGATGGAGACCACGATGACCGAGACCGCGTCCCGCGCCGCGACCCTGATCGAGCTCGAGGACCGCTACGGAGCGCACAACTACCACCCCCTCGACGTCGTCTGCACGAAGGGCGAGGGGATCTGGCTCACCGACGTCGACGGCAAGCGCTACATGGACTTCCTGGCGGCGTACTCGGCCGTGAACCAGGGACACAACCACCCGCGCATCGGCGAGGCGATGATCCGTCAGATCCGGACGCTCGCCCTGACGAGCCGCGCCTTCCGCAACGACGTCTTCCCGCCGCTCCTCGAGAAGCTCTGCAAGCTCACCGGCTTCGACAAGGCGCTCCTGATGAACAGCGGCGCGGAGGCCGTGGAGACCGCCATCAAGGCGATGCGCAAATGGGCGTACGACGTGAAGGGCGTCCCGTACGGCCGGGCCCAGATCATCGTCGCCGAGGGGAACTTCCACGGCCGCACCACGACGATCGTCGGGTTCAGCACCGACCCGGACAGCACCAGCCGCTTCGGCCCCTTCACTCCCGGCTTCCGGATCGTCCCGTACGGCTCGCTCGAGGCCGTGGAGGCGGCGATCTCGCCCGACACGGCGGCGATCTTCGTGGAGCCGATCCAGGGCGAGGCCGGGGTCGTCATCCCGCCCGACGGCTACCTGCGCGGCCTGCGCGAGCTGGCCGACCGGCACCGCTGCCTCCTGATCCTCGACGAGATCCAGTCCGGCCTCGGCCGCACCGGGAAGCTGTTCGCGTTCGAGCACGAGGGGATCCGCCCCGACGGCACCACGATCGGCAAGGCCCTCTCCGGCGGCTACTACCCGGTGAGCGCGTTCCTCGCCTCGAACGAGGTGATGAACGTCTTCACCCCGGGGATCCACGGCTCCACGTACGGCGGCAACCCGCTGGCGTGCGCGGTCGCCTCGGAGGCTCTCGACGTCCTCGTGGACGAGAAGCTCGTCGAGCGCGCGGCCGAGCTGGGCGCGCATCTCGCCGCGCGGCTCCACGGGATGAAGTCCGACAAGGTCGAGGCGATCCGGGTCCGTGGCCTCTGGGCGGGCGTCCAGCTGAAGGAGTCCGCGGGTCCCGCGCGTCCCTACTGCTACGCCCTCCGGGACCGCGGCATGCTCTGCAAGGACACGCACGCCCAGACCATCCGGCTCGCACCCCCGCTCGTCATCACACGCGAGGAGATCGACTGGGCGGTGGACCAGCTGGAGGCCGTGCTGGCCTGAGTCGGACCCCGGCGGTAGGCCAGGGGATGCCCTGGTCTACCGCTCCGGATCGGGAGCAGCGGCCTCCGTCGACGTGGCCTCGGGGCTCTCGGGAATCCACCAGCCTTCCAGCTCGATCTCGACGGCGTCGAACGGCACCGCCCGCACGGTCTCGTTCCCGCCGTACAGGCCGACGACAGTCCAGCGATCTCCGGCCCTCTCGTAGACCTCGAGCGTGCGGCCGATCGGATCGACGAGCCAGGCCCAGCTCACCTCGTGCTCGAGGTAGATCGGGAGCTTTCTTACCCGGTCGGTCCGGAGGGAGCTCGGCGAGATGACCTCGCAAACCCAATCCGGCGCCTGCGTGAAGTAAGGGCCGGTCGGAAACGATGGCATCCGCTCCCGGCGCCAGCCGGCCAGGTCGGGGACCAGAACGTGTCGCCCCAGGTGGAGCTCTGGCTCGTCCACGATCCACCAGCCCCCGGGACCTCCCTTCCCGCGGCCGAAGGGGACCATCAGGTCGCCCCCGAGGACCGAGGACGCGAGCGCGTGCGGGGCCGCCGGCCTCGGGGAGACGATCAGGTCCCCGCCGATGATCTCGCCGATGACGTGCTCCGGTAGGGCGAGGATGTCGTCGTACGTGGCTTCGCGCCGAGGCATCGGGACGGCGGCGGACATGGAGAAAGCGTAGCAGACCGGTTCGTCGGATTCCGGTCAGGCGACGAGCAGGCCGCTCCGGGCGAGGCTTGCGAGACTCGTGAGGAACGCCTCGCGTTCCGCCGGGCTGTCCTCCTCGCGCAACAGCGTGTCCACGTCCCTCGTGCCGTCCAGCCGCGTCAGGACCGACCGGTCGACGTCGGTCAGGTCGAGCGTCTCGTGCCAGAGCGTCGTGACGGCGCCGCCTCGTGGCGCCTCGCGCCGGGCCCAGGGGGAGGCCATCGGGCACGGACCGGGGCTCGCCGCGACACGAGGCGAGGCGACGTGGAATTCGACGCGGTCGTCCAGGTACGCGGCGATCAGCGCCTCGCGGAGCCGCTCCCGGCTCGAGCCCACGGCGGCGAGGACCTCCTCGAACGGAACGGCGCGCGGGGCCGCCGCCGAGAGGTGCTCGAGGGCCGCCGCGACGAGGGGGTCGGCGCCAGACGACGTTCGCCCGTCTTCCCGGAACATCCAGCTCTCCGCGTCGCCCGCCTCCTCGTTCGAGGCGGCCGGGAGCGAGCGAACGCGCAGGAGGAGGCCGTCGAGGCGCTCCGGGACGAGCGCCCGCGGCGCGTCCCCCTTCACGAGGAGGCTCCAGCGGAACTGGCGGTGGCGCAGGACGTCGAAGAGCTGCTCCTTCCCGAGCGTGTCGTTTGCGAATCTCGAAAGGAGCGTGTCTAGCCCGGGCCGGCGCGCGCCCAGGGTCATGCCGCGCAGGCGCGTCTCGCCCAGGTACGAGAGGCCATGCCGTCCGGCCCGCGAGACGAGCTCGTGGAAGTAGACCGGCTCGTTCGAGAGCTCCAGGTGCTCGTGGGCGATGTAGGCGTCGCCGCACAGCTCGAGCATGTACGACTCCCCCATGAGATGCCGCTGGAACCCGCCCGCAGCGTCGCGGACGTTCTCCGCCAGGAACCGGACCAGCTCGCGGACCCGGGCCACCTTCGCGCCGGTGCCCGCAAGGCCTCGCGTCCCGTAGGCCGCCATCTCGCGGACCGCCGTGCGGAAGCTCCAGCCCGGCTGGGTGTTGTAGCTGACCAGGGCGACGCCGCCCGGCGCGAGGCAGCGGCCGCACACGCGGAGCACATCCTCCTGCACGGCGCGCGGCACCCAGGAGAAGAGTCCGTGCGCCAGGATGTAATCGAACGTCCCGAGCTCCTCGCCCAGGTCGCACACGCTCGCCTCGAGGAGATCCACGTTCGTGAGGCCGATCGCGGCGGACGCCTCGCGGCCGAGCCCGATCTGCCGCGCGGAGAGGTCGATCCCCACGAAGCGGGCGCCCGGAAGACCCGCCGCCATCGGCAGGACGTTGCCGCCCTCGGCGCAGCCGAGCTCCAGCACGCGGCACGTCGACACCGGAGGCGGGTCGAGCCCCAGCATCGTCGCCACGACGGCCATCCGGTCCGGGTGGTTCGCGTAGTGAGCGCGGCTCTCGTACGGGGTCTCGTCGTACGGGTCGACGTCGGGCGGGCTCACGGGTGTCATGATGAGGCTCCGGGCTCCGCGCGTGACGACGACCCTGACCGCCTGTCCCCGCAACTGCTACTCGACCTGCTCGATGAGCGTGACGGTCGAGGAGGGGCGAGTCGTCGCGATCGGCGCCGTGCCCGCCAATCGCGCGACGCCGGAGGGGCCGTGCCTGAAGGGCCTCGCCTACGTCGAGCGGGCGCGCTCCGACCAGCGGATCACACGCCCGCTGCGGCGCCGGCCCGACGGCTCGTTCACGCCCTTCTCGTGGGACGACGCGCTCGGCGAGATCGCCACCGCCCTCGAGAAGGCGCGGCGGGAGGACGGGCCGCGCAGCGTCCTCACCTACGCCGCGAGCGGCACCAAGGGCCTCCTCAACGGAGCCGGCCTCGCCTTCTGGCGCCTCTTCGGCGGCTGCACGACGACGTACGGTGACCTCTGCTGGCCCGCCGGCCTCGAGGCGACCCGTCTGACCCTGGGCGACAACACACACAACGCGCCGTGGGACCTCGTGAACGCGCGCCTGATCGTGATGTGGGGGAAGAACGCGGCGGAGACCAACGTCCACCAGATGGCGCACGTGAACGAGGCGCTCTCGCGAGGCGGGACCCTCGTGGTGATCGACCCGCGCCGCACCGAGACCGCCGAGCGCGCGTCGCTCCTCCTGCCGCTCCGGCCCGGCTCCGACGGCGCGCTGGCCCTTTCGCTCGGGCACGTCCTCGTGCGCGATGGGCACGTCGACCGGGCGTTCGTCGAGCGCCACGTGCACGGCTACGCTGAGTGGGCGGAGCTCGTCGCGGGATGGAGCCCGGCTCGCGCGGCCGCGGTGTGCGGCGTGCCGGCCTCGTCCATCGAGCGCCTCGGAACGCTCCTCGGCGTCTCGCACCCCGCCACGCTCATCCCGGGCTTCGGGATGCAGCGCTTCACCAACTCCGGCCAGGCGATGCGGGCGATGCTGGCGCTCCTCGCGGTCACCGGGCAGATCGGCCTCCCGGGCGCGGGCTGGATGTACGCCAACCTTCAGACGCAGGTCTTCTCCCACGTGAAGGACCCGCTCGACTGCTACCCGCCCG
This sequence comes from uncultured Holophagales bacterium, assembly GCA_964384675.1. Taxonomy (GTDB): domain Bacteria; phylum Acidobacteriota; class Thermoanaerobaculia; order UBA5066; family UBA5066; genus CAYLNK01. Next base: position 5,900 of record CAYLNK010000334.1, read on the forward strand.
AGACACCGGACGGCGTCGTGCGCGTCTCCATCTCGACCGCTCGCCTGGGACGCGACATGCTGGCGACCCGCGATCCGAGGCTTCGCGTGGCGTGGGTCGAACGGGGCAACCCGATCCCGCAGAACCCGGACACCAACGTCGTCGTCGACGCGTTCCGCGCGCTCGACTTCCGCGTCGTGGTCGAGGAGTTCCTCACCGACACGGCCCGCGAGGCCGACGTCGTCCTCCCCGCCAAGAACCTCTTCGAGCAGACGGACGTGATCGGGGCGTACTGGCACCCGTACCTGCAGCTCCGGCGGAAGGTCGTCGAGCCGCCGCCCGAGGTGAAGCCGGAGACCGAGACCTACCGCGCGCTCGGGCGGCGGCTCGGGATCGACGAGGCGTCCCTTTCCGCCGCGTTGCCGGGGCCGTCGGACGCCGCCGTCGAGGCGTGGCTCGAGACGCGGCTCGCCCCCCTCGGCCTCTCGCTCGCGAGCTTCGCGGAAGGTCCCGTCCTGTCGCCCGCCTTCGCCGAGGTGGCGTTCGCGGACCGCGTCTTCCCGACCCCGAGCGGGAAGATCGAGCTGGTCAGCGAGGAGGCCGCGCGGCGCTGGGGCGTCGCGCCGCTACCTGAGTTCCACGAGGCCGAGGAGCGGCCCGATCCGGCGGGCGCGTTCCCGCTCCACCTCCTGACGCCCAACACCAAGAACCGGATCCACAGCCAGTTCGGCAACCTGGAGACGATCCGGCGGATGGCGCCCGCGCCGTTCGTGGCGATGCACCCGAGGGACGCGCGCGAGCGGGGCCTCGAGGAGGGGTCGCGCGCCCGGATCTTCAACGACCGGGGCGCGCTGACGCTCCCCGTGCGGCTCGACCACGGCCTCCGCCCCGGGGCCGTCTGCGTGACGAACGGCTTCTGGCTCACGGAAGGGGGCGCCGTGAACGTCCTGACGAAGGGACGCGAGACGGACATGGGACACGGCGCCGCGTTCCACGACAACGCCGTGCAGGTGGAGAAAGCGTGAGGCGATGACGGTCGCGTCCCCCGGGCGGATCGCGTTCGGCTTCGTCCCCGACCTCTGCACCGGCTGCGAGGCGTGCCGCGTGGCGTGCGGGATCGAGAACGGCGGCGGCGTCGACACCGGCTGGCGGCAGGTGACGACGTTCAACCCGGCGCGGCACCCGGCGCTCCCCACCCGCCACCTCTCGCTCGCGTGCAACCACTGCGAGACGCCGGCCTGCGCCGACGCCTGCCCGGCGCGCGCCTACCGTCGCGACGGGCGGACCGGCGCGGTGCTGATCGACGCGGAGAGGTGCATCGGCTGCCGCTACTGCTCCTGGGTCTGCCCCTACGACGCGCCCCGCTTCGACGAGGCGCGCGGCGTGATGACCAAGTGCACGTTCTGCTACGACCGGCTCGGCGCGGGGCTCGCTCCCGCCTGCGCCGCGGCGTGCCCCACGGGGGCGCTCACGGCGGGGCCG
>CAYLNK010000335.1:0-7334 GCA_964384675.1 uncultured Holophagales bacterium
CGCGCCTCGAGAGAGTCCCTTCCCGGCTCGGCCCCGGCGCGAGCCGCCGGGAGGTCGCCCACCGCTCCCGTCTCCACCGCCATCCCCGGCGCGCACGGCTCCAGGCACGCCCGCCGGTGCGGCGCTCCGTCGATCGTGACGCGGCACTCCTGGCAGATCCCCATCGCGCAGATCGGACCGCGCGGCTCGCCGCACGCCGACGTGCGGAAACGCGCGACGCCGAGGGCGAGGAGAGCCACGGCCAGCGAGCCTCCGGCCTCCACCTCCACGTCCTTCCCGTCGACGCGGATCACGCACCTCTCAGGCATGGGGCGACACCTTTCGCGCCGGGAGGTACGGCGCCGGGTCGATCGCCGGCGTCCGCCCGGCCACGTGGTCCGCGACGAGCGCGGCCGTGCCGAGGGCCGTCGTAATGCCGAGCCCTTCGTGTCCCGCGGCCACGAGGACGCCGTCGGCCGCGGGTCCGATGAAGGGGAGGCTGTCGGGCGTCGCCGGGCGGAAGCCCGTCCAGGTGCGGATCGCCGACAGACGCGAAAGGTCCGGCATGTAGGCGAGCGCGCGACGGAGCATCCGCTCGCACAGCGCGTGGTTGACGCCGGGGGCGAGCCCGACGAACTCCCGCGACGAGCCGATCAGGATCTGCCCGGTGGCCCGCGGCTGCACGTTGAACGCCACCGACTCGCGGTCCGCGCCGTGCGCGCTCTTCAGGTAGCCGAGCTCCACCACCTGGTGGCGCAGGAAACCGGGGTACCGATCGGTGATGACGAGATGGCCCTTGCGCGGCTGGATCGGGAGGCCCGGTGTGAGCCGCGGCGCGTCGGGCCCCGCGGCGTTCACGACGGCGCCCGCGTCGACGCGCCCCTTCGGCCCGCTCGCGAAACCGGGCCCGAGCGCCTCCACCGGCCAGCCCTCGCGCAGCGTGGCGCCGAGGGCCCGCGCGCTCTGCAGGAGGAAGCGCGCCGCGTTCGGCGGATAGAGAACTCGATCGCCCGGCACCAGGAGCGCGCCGGCGAGGCCGCGTCGCAGGCGGGGCTCGGCCGCAGCCGTCTCCTCCGGGCCCAGAACGAGCGTCTCGACACCGCCGGCCGCGTAGACGCGCGCCTTGGCGTGGACGTGCGCCATCTCCTCGTCGTCCGCGGCCACCCAGAGCGTCCCGCACGGATCGTCCTCGCACCAGGCCGGGAGCTCTGGCGCGAGCGCCGTCCAGAGCGCACGCGAGTACGCGGTCAGCGCGAGCTGGGCCGGCGAGTCGTCCATCACGACGAGATGGCCCATCGCCGCGGCGGTGGAGCCGCCCCCGGCGAACCGCGACTCCAGCACCTCGACGCGCCGTCCGTCGCGGGCCAGGGCGTACGCGCAGGCCGCGCCCACGATGCCGGCGCCGACGACGACGACGTCGGGGCTGCCGCTCATCCGTTCATCCGTTCGTCCGCTACCCGACCCGGAAGCCGCCCTGGAACGGATCGCGTTCGTCGAAGAGGAGCGTCGAGCGCGCGGTCACGAAGGCCCGCCCGTTCACGTGCGGGACGAGGTCCCCCTCCTCCTCGGAGAGCCAGCCGGTGAAGAGACTCCCCGTGACGCTCTCCTGCCGCCACCGCTGGCCGAGGGCCAGCTCGCCCCGCGCGTGGAGCGCGGCCATCTTGGCCGACGTCCCGGTGCCGCACGGCGAGCGGTCGAATGCGCCGCCCGGGCAGAGGACGAAGTTGCGGCTGTCGGCGTCGGGACGGACCGGCGGCCCGAACAGCTCGACGTGGTCGATGGCAGCCCCGCCGTCGCCGGTGATCCCCCGTGCGGCGAGGGCGTCCATGATCGCGATCGTCCGGTCGAGCAGCCGACCCACGTTCGAGAGGGCGATCGACTCGCCCGGCAGCTTCGTCAGGAAGAACCAGTTCCCGCCCCAGCTCACGTCCCCGACGAGGCGCCCGGTGCCCGGCACGTCGACGGCGACGTCCCGCGCCACGCACCGCGCCGGCACGTTCCGGATCGTCACCGAGCCATCCGACAAAAGCTTCGCCCCCACCGTCCCGACCGGTGTGTCGATCCTCACCTCGCCGGGGCCGAGCCGGCCGAGCGACGCCAGCGTCGTGACGAACCCGATCAGCCCGTGTCCGCACATGCCGAGGTACCCGACGTTGTTGAAGAAGACGACGCCCGCGAGCGAGCCCGGCTCCACCGGCGGCGTCAGGAGCGCGCCGACCACGGCGTCGTGCCCGCGCGGCTCGCAGACGACCGCCTGCCGGAGCGCGTCGTGCGAGGCGCGGAGCTCCTCGCGCCGCCCCTCCATGGTGGCGGCGACGAGCCGTGGCCAGCCGTCGACGACGACACGCGTCGGCTCACCCTCGGTGTGGGAGTCGACGACCGTGACGGAGGGCGGGAACGTCATGCCGGGCCTCCTCCGGACGGTGTGGTCAGCCCGGACCGAGCTGGACGGTCTTGATCTCGGTGTAGAAGTCGCGCGCGGCCGGACCCTGCTCGCGCGTCCCGGAGCTGGAGCCCTTCATCCCGCCGAACGGCGCGTGGGGGTCGACGCCGGTGGTGTCGCCGTTCACACGCACCAGGCCCGCCTCGATCCGGTGCACGTAGGCGAGGGCGGACTTCAGATCGCGTGTGAAGAGCGTGGCCGAGAGCCCGAATTCCGTGCGGTTCGCGAGCGCGAGCGCGTGGTCGAGGTCGTCGGCGGGGTGCGTGACGAGGACGGGGGCGAAGAGCTCGTCCCGCGCGGCCGCGGCCTCGGGGTCGACGTCCACCAGCACCGTCGGCGCGAGGAAGTAGCCGGGACCCGGCAGCGCGGCGCCGCCGGTGAGCCGGCGCGCGTGCGTGGCGGCGAGCACGTTCGACGTCACCCGCTGCGCGTCGGCGCTGATGAGCGGCCCGACGGCGGCCTTCGGATCGGTCACCGGGCCGAGCGAGAGCGCCTCCACCTGGGCCTTGAGCCGATCGAGGAACGCCTCCTCCACCGCGCGGGCGACGACGACGCGGCTGGTGGCGGTGCACTTCTGCCCCGCGAAGCGCATGGCGCCGGACGCGGTGAGCGCCGCCGCGAGGTCGAGGTCGGCGTCGGTCAGCACGATGGCCACGTTCTTGCCGCCCATCTCGGTCTGGTACCGCACGTTCCGGGCGGCCGCCTGCGCCGCGACGCGGGCGCCGACCAGGGCCGAGCCCGTGAAGCTGACGCCGCGCACGGCCTCGTGCCCCAGGAGGACCGGACCCACCACCGAGCCGGAGCCGAGCAGCACGTTGAAGACGCCGGGCGGGAGGTCGGCGGCGACGGCGGTCTCGGCCAGGAGCGTCGCGAGCCGCGCCGACGCCTCGGCCGGCTTCAGGACCACGGTGTTGCCGAACGCCAGCGCGGGAGCCGCCTTCCAGAGCGGGATCGCGAGCGGGAAGTTCCACGGCGTGACGAGCGCCACCACACCGAGCGGCTCGCGGAGCGTGAGCTGCAGAGTGCCCGGGAGCTGCGACGGGATGACGTCGCCGATCGACCGCACGGCCTCTCCCGCGTAATACCGGAGGATCACGACGCAGCGGGCCACCTCGCCGCGGGCTTCCGAGATCGGCTTGCCGACCTCGCGGGACATCGCGTGCGCCAGCTCCTCCTGCCGCGCGCCGATCGCCGCGGCCCAGCGGTGGAGGTACTCGGCGCGAGCGGGACCCGTGAGGCGTCGCCACGCGGGGAACGCGTCGGCGGCGGCGCGGGCGGCCGCGTCGGCGTCGTCCGGGGTACCGGTCGGGACGTGGCCGACGACGTCGTCCGGGTCCGACGGGTTCACGTCCGCCACGAAGCCGTCGCCGGAGCTGGGACGCCACTCGCCCGCGACGAAGCTCTGGAGCCGCTGCACGAGACCCGATGATACATTTCCGTCGAGATCGCGGGCCGGGCCGGAGGGCGCTGCCGTGCGATTCCCGGGGGAGATTCCGCGCCTCCACGAAGGCTCAGAACGACCGCTCCGAGAGGGGTTCCGCGCATGACGATGACCTGGCGAGGCGTCTTCCCCGCGATCACCACGCCCTTCCTTCCGGACCTCTCGATCGACCACGAGCAGCTCCTGCTCGACGTCGACTGGCTGGTCGAGAGCGGCGCGCGCGGCATCGTCGCCCTCGGCTCGCTCGGCGAGGGGGCGACCCTCTCGACGGCCGAGAAGCTCGCCGTACTGGCCGGGTGCCGCCAGGCGATCGCCGGGCGCGTGCCGCTGGTGGCCGGCATCGCCGCCCTCACGACGGGGGAGGCCGTCGCGCTCGCCCAGGCGGCCGAGGACGCCGGCTGCGACGGGCTCATGGCCCTGCCGCCGTACGTCTACCGGGGCGACTGGCGGGAGACCGAGGCGCACTTCCGGGCGGTGATCGCCGCCTCGCCGCTCCCGGTGATGCTCTACAACAACCCGGTCGCCTACGGCACTGACGTCACCCCGGCCCAGATCGCCTCTCTCTGCGACCTCCCCAACCTCGCCGCCGTCAAGGAGTCGAGCACCGACGTGCGGCGGATCACGGCGATCCGCGCCGAGGTGGGCGACCGCCTCGCCGTCTTCGTGGGTGTCGACGACCTGATCGTGGAGGGGGTGGCGGCGGGCGCCGTCGGCTGGATCGCCGGCCTCGTCGACGCGCTGCCGGTCGAGTCCGTCAGGCTCTTCGACCTGGCCGCCGCGGGCCGCTTCGAGGAAGCCCGGGCTCTGTACGAGTGGTTCCTGCCCCTCCTCCGCCTCGACACCGTCCCGAAGTTCGTGCAGCTCATCAAGCTGGTGCAGGAGGAGGTGGGCCGCGGCTCGGCCCGCGTCCGTCCACCCCGCCTGGAGCTGGCGGGGAAGGAGCGCGCCGATGCCGTGCTCCTCATCCGCGACCGGCTCGCCTGCCGGCCGGCGCTCGTCCCGTGATTCGCCTCACCCGGCGCGCGCTCGTCGTCGTCGCCCTGCTCTCGGCGACGGATGCCGGCGCCGCGGGCCCGGTCCCCGCCCGTGGCGCCGACGCCGCGAAGGCGTTCGACCGCTTCCTCGCCGAGGTGTGGGAGGAGGACCTGACCGAGTCGCCGCTCCTCGCCTCGCAGGTCGGCGACACGCGTTACGCGGACCGGCTTCCCGACGACTCGATCGAGGGCCACCGGCGCCGCGCGGCCCTCACCCGGCGGCAGCTCGAGCGGCTCGCCCGGATCGACCGCGCGGCGCTCCCGCGCGCCGCGCAGATCAGCCACGAGATGCTCGAGCGGGAGAAGCGGGACGCGCTCGCCGACTTCGAGCACCACGCCTACGAGACGCCGATCACGAACCGCGAGGGCTTCCACATCTCGTTCGCCGGCCTGCCGGGGGACACCGTGTTCCGCACGCCGGCCGACTACGACGCGTACGTCCGCCGCCTCCTCGCGTTCGAGACGTGGGTCGGGCAGCAGATCGCCTGCATGCGCCTCGGGATGAAGGACGGGCACGTCCTCCCCCGCGTCGTCCTCCTGGGGTACGACGAGTCGATCCGCGCGCACGTCTCCGACGACCCCGAGAAGACCGTCTTCTTCGGTCCGTGCCGGACGATCCAGGTCCCGATGGACGACGACGCGAAGGCGCGCGTCGCCCGCTCGTGCCGCGACGCGATCGCGAAGTCGGTCGTACCCGGGTACCGGGCGTTCCTCGACTTCATGACGAAGGAGTACATCCCGGCCTGCCGCCAGACGGTCGGGGCGTCGGCGCTCCCGCGCGGAGCCGAGCTGTACGCCCACCGGGTGCGGCACTACACCACCCTCGACATCACCGCCGACGAGGTCCACCGGATCGGCCTCGCCGAGGTCGATCGGATCCTCGCGGAGATGGACGCGGTCCGCGCGAAGGCCGGCTTCACCGGCTCCCGCGCCGACTTCTTCGCCTTCCTTCGCACCGATCCCCGTTTCTACGTCACGACCCCCGACGACCTCCTGAAGGAGACCGCGCTCGTCTGCAAGCGGATGGACGGCGAGCTGCCGCGCCTCTTCAGGCGGCTTCCCCGCACGCCGTACGGAATCCGGCCGATCCCCGACTTCATCGCCGAGAAGACGACCGGCGCGTACTACGACATGGCCGCCGGGGACGGCTCGCGGGCCGGGACGTACCGTGTGAACACCTCGCGGCTCGCGAGCCGGCCGCTGTACGTGATCGAGGCGCTCTCGTTCCACGAGTCGGTGCCCGGCCACCACCTCCAGATCGCGCTCCAGCAGGAGCTGACCGGGCTGCCCGCCTTCCGCCGCTTCGGCGGGGTCGACGCCTTCGTCGAGGGCTGGGCCCTGTACGCCGAGCGGCTCGGTCTGGAGACAGGCTTCTACACCGACCCGTACCGGGACTTCGGCCGCCTCACCTACGAGATCTGGCGGGCCTGCCGGCTCGTCGTCGACACCGGGCTCCACGCGAAGGGCTGGTCGCGCGAGCAGGCGCTCGACTACATGGCCACCCGGACGGCGCTCTCGCTCCACGAGGTGACGACCGAGATCGACCGGTACATCGCCTGGCCGGGGCAGGCGCTCGCCTACAAGATGGGGGAGCTGCGCATCCGGACGCTCCGGAAGAAGGCCGAGGACGCGCTCGGCCCGGCCTTCGACGTGCGGGAGTTCCACGACGTCGTGCTCCGCAACGGCGCCGTCCCGCTCCCCGTGCTGGAAGCCGAGGTCGACGCCTATCTGGCCGCAGCGCGGTCGGCGCGGACCGTGGCGCGATAGGAGGCCCGATGCCCGCTCCGTCCGGCGGAGACCTCGTCGCCGAAGCGCTCGTCGCGCACGGCGTCCGCTTCCTCTTCACGCTCTGCGGCGGACACATCTCGCCGATCCTGGTCGCGGCCAAGCGGCGCGGGATCCGCGTCGTCGACACGCGTCACGAGGCGACGGCCGTCTTCGCCGCCGACGCCGTCGCCCGGCTCACCAGCGTGCCCGGCGTCGCCGCCGTGACGGCCGGCCCCGGCCTCACCAACACGATCACGGCGGTGAAGAACGCGCGCCTCGCCCAGTCGCCGGTCGTCCTCCTCGGCGGCGCGACCGCGACCGCGCTGAAGGGGCGAGGGGCGCTCCAGGACATCGACCAGGAGTCGCTCCTCGCCCCTCACGTGAAGGAGGTGCTCCTCGCCCGCCGGGTGAGGGACCTCGTCCCGATGCTGGCGACCGCGTTCCGCGTCGCGCGCGAGGGCGTGCCCGGGCCCGTCTTCGTGGAGTGCCCGGTCGACCTCCTCTACGCGGAGGAGGTGGTGCGGAGCTGGTACGGCCGCGCGACGGAAGGGGGCGGCGGCCTCGGGCCGCGGCTCGTCTCGTGGTACCTCCGCCGCCACCTCGACCGGCTCTTCGGCGGCGTCGACCCGGCGGTCCCGCCGCCCGCGCCCGTGTCGTCGATGGCGCCGTC
>CAYLNK010000336.1:0-7295 GCA_964384675.1 uncultured Holophagales bacterium
GGAGCGCGCGACCGGAGCCGCCGGCCCCGCGGGAGCCGCGGGCGCCCTGGCCGAGGCGATCGGGATCTACGGCGAGGCCCAGGCCATGCCGGGGCCGCTCCTCGGGGGCGTGGAGCCCGGGCCCTCCTCGAGCGCCTACGCCGAGGAGACCCGAGCCGCCTCGCCGCTCGGCCCGCTCCGCCTCCTGGGCCAATACCGGGAATCGTTCCTGGTGGCCGAGAGCGCCGAGGGGCTGGTGCTGGTCGACCAGCACGTCGCGCACGAGCGCGTGCGCTACGAGCGGATCCGGTCGCGCCTGGCCGCTCGGGACCTCCCGTCCCAGCAGCTCCTCATGCCCGTGCCGTTCGACGCCTCGCCGGAGGAAGCCGCCACGCTCCGCGGCGCCGACGACCTCCTTTCGGCCGCCGGCTTCGTGGTCTCCGAGCTCTCGGGGCGCTCGTTCCTGGTGTCGTCCGCTCCCGTCGACTGCGCGGCGAGCGCGGTCGTCCCGTCGCTTCGGGACTTCCTGGCGCGGCTGCTCGAGCTGCCGGAGACCTCGGCGGGAGGGACCGCGGATCGGCGCCGCGATGCCCTCGCCGCGTCGCTCGCCTGCCGGGGGGCGATCACCATCAACACGCGCCTCGTGGCGGAGGAGGCCGTGCGCCTCCTGGCCGACCTGTCGGCCTGCGCGGACCCGTACACGTGCCCGCACGGCCGCCCCATCCTGCTGTCGCTCGCCCACGGCGAGCTCGTGAAGCGCTTCGGGAGGTCCTCGTGACGAGCGGACGCGACCTGTTCGAGCCGAAGCTCGGGCTCACGATGCCGCTCTGCGGCCTGCACTTCGTCTTCTACTTCCTGGTCCAGGCGGATCCCCAGCGGGCCTTCACGCTCTTCGCGTTCGATCCCGCCTCGGCGCTGACGCGGCCCTGGACGTTCCTCTCGTACCAGTTCCTCCACGGCGACATGCTGTCGCTCTTCTTCGGGACGATGGTGTTCTACATCCTCGGCGTGTCCCTCGAGGCCGAGTGGGGGACGCCGGAGTACGTCGCGTTCTGGCTGATCTCCACTCTGGGCGCTTCGGGCGCGGCGTGGTTCCTCGGCCAGACCCTGATCTCGGGCTCGCTCGTCGTGAACGTCTCGATGCTCTTCGCCTACGCGTTCCTCTTCCCGGAGACGCGCTTCTTCATCTTCTTCGTCATCCCGGTGAAGGTGAAGTGGATGGCGTGGGCCACGGCCGCGTACCTCCTCTTCCGGTTCGTCCTCCAGGTCCGGAGCGCCGGGATCCTCCCCGGGATCGTCGAGGTCTCCGGGGCGGCCGCCGGCTTCCTCTTCTTCTGGATCCGGCACCACGGCCGGTTCCACGCGAAGAAGGTCGTGCGGGGAACCGTGGACGCGGTCAAGACGGCCGGCGCCGTGCGTCAGGACGAGGGGCTGGAGAGACGGAACCGGGCGCTCTTCCCGAGGGTCGAGGCCCTGCGCGAGGCGACCCGCGCCGCGGGCGAGCTTCCGGCCGACCAGCAGAAGCTGGCCTCCGAGCTCGCGAAGCTGGTCGTGCCGGGCGTCAAGATCTGCAAGCCCGTCGACTTCAAGGGAGACAAGGACGGAATCTGCGTGCGGTGCGAGGGCTTCGCCGAGTGCTCCCTCCGGTACGTCGCCGGTCAGCCGGCCGAGATCGCGGTGAAGAAGCCCGATCCGTAGACCGGTAAGATCGGGCATGCTCAGCGCGCTCTTCGTCCTGCTGTTCGCCACCAGCCCCGTCGCGGGGATCCCGGCTCCTCTCGACGGCGTCTACGAGACCGAGCTGACCCGCGTGGCCACCGAGCAGGCCTCCAGGGAGATGAAGGAGGCGCTCGCCCTCCTGGAGAAGGACCCCACCCGCACCCCCGCGGAGAAGGCCGAGGTGAAGCGGCGGATCTCCCAGCTGAAGATCGCCATCTACACGACGGCGAAGAGCATCGACGCGGTGGTCACCGAGTACGAGCGCGTCCTGACGGCCTCGGAGTTCACGTTCGGGGAGCGCGGCCTGCTCGAGGACCTGGTGGAGCTGTCCCGCACCGGCGCGTTCGCGATCGACGCCGAGACCGACAAGGAGTGGCGCGGGAAGCGGGGCCGCTCGGCCCGCTGGCACAAGCTGGACGGGACGATCGGGATCGACATCGAGGACCACCTGCTCGACCCGCGGACCGGGAAGATCACGAAGAAGACCGTCGTGATGATCTCGGCCGCGGGTCCGTAGAGCCCCGGATCAGAAGTCCGAGGGGGGCTTCTCCGCGGCGGCCCTCGCCTTGAAGTGACCGTACACCTGCCAGCCGCCGAAGCCGACCAGGAGGAGCGGCCACCAGTCGAGCAGGAACCTCAGATCGATGTCGACGAAGCGCTCGACGAGGAAGAAGAGCCCGACGAGCATCAGGAAGACGCCGAAGCCGAGGCTGCCGCTCACCGGGATCGCCTTCTCGCCGGTGACGAGGTTCGCCTCGGGCGCGCCCGTCAGGTTGATCGCCTTGGCCTGGCGCACGGCGTCGATCAGCACGAAGAACCACCAGAACGGGATGAAGACACCGAGCGCGCCGGTGCGGTGCCCCTCGGTGACGATCGTGAGGAGGACCACCCAGATGGCGAAGAACGCCACGGCTCGCTGGTAGAGACCCAGATAGACGTGCCCGAGGCCCGGCAGCAGCGACAGGACGCCGGCGGTGCCCGGGCTCTTCAGAGCCGGCTGCGGATACGCGTATCCGGGGGCGGGCTGCGAGGCGGGCGCCACCGGGAATGCGGCGGGGGGCGGCGGCGGCGGGGTCGGCATGGGGTTCGCGCTCATCGGATCACCTGCGGGGGGTGGCGTGCTGCTCATCTCGTCTCACTCTCACGGGCGCCGGGCCGATTCATCGAGTGACCCGCCGCGTCTTCAGGAACGTACGTCGCGCCCTTTCGGTTCGGGCTCCCGGTCGGGCTTCCGCGGCCCGGCGTCCGCCGTCCGCTCGAACGCGCCGCCGAACACCTTCTCGAAGACGAGCTGGGAGTAGGCGACAGCCCGCGCCCGGCCCGCGGCCACCGTTCGGTAAACGCGGTAGTCGAAGCGTTTGCTGAACGGGGACATCGGAGCCAGCCGGGCGGCCGCGACACGACGGGCCTCACCGACGGCCCTCTCGCCGACGCGGCTGAGGTCCCCGGCCGTCCCCCGGGCAACCGACATCGGATCGACGTGCAGGATCGTCACGAAGATCATCGTCGCGACGTAGGCACCGGCGACGCCGAGTCGCCAGTCGAGGAGGCGGCGCCAGCTCCACCCTGGCGCCACCGCGGCCCGTTCCCGGCGCCGTGCGGCCTCGCGTGCCGGCAGGAACGCCAGCCGGGAGCGGAGCTCGGGGGATGGCTCCGGGCTCGCGAGCCGGCCCGGCTCCAGGAGGGCGAGGACCGCCCGGGTCTCCGAGCGCTCCCAGAGGTCCGAAGGCACCGCGCGCAGCAGCTCGAGCCGCTCCTCGGAGAGGACCGGAGGCACCAGGCCGCGTACCAGCACGGCGTTGCCGCGAAGGACGTCGACCAGGGCGGTGCACTCCCGGCAGTCGGCGAGGTGCGGCTCGCCGGCTGTCGCCTCCAGGAAAAGGGCGTCCGGGGAGGGCGGGTCGAGGGACCACCGCGGATCCGTCTCGAGGCGCTCGAGGAGACGCTCGTCGAAGCGGCGGCAGGCGACGCTGGCGGGCCCGCTCACAGGGCCCCCGCCGCGAGGAGGCCCGAGAAGAGCGTCCCTTTGGGCCGGCGCGTCTCGCCGACCCGCTCGCGGATGGTGCGGGCGAGCTCGATGCGGGCGCGATTCAGACGGGACTTCACGGTCCCGTCCGGCAGCGACAGGAAGGAGCCGATCTCCTTGTAGTCGAGGCCGTCGAGGTCCCGCAACATGACGACCTGGGCCAGCTCGTCGGGAAGGTCCCCGATGGCGTCGAGGAGAAGGCGAAGCCGCTGGCGCCTCACGGAATCGGCCTCGGGGTCGTCCGAGCCGGAGAGCATGGCCGACACCGCATCGTCGGAGACGAAGCGGAACCCCTTCTCCCGGCGGCGTTTACGGTAGTGATCGATGCACAGGTTGCGGGAGAGCGCGGCGATCCAGGCGAGGAGCGACGCCTCCGAGGGCTCGTACCGGTCGAGGTTCTCCCAGACCTTCAGGAAGCAGTCCTGTGTGAGCTCCTCGGCCTCGGCCCGGTCGAAGGTGAGGTGATAGGCGATGCCGTACACCTTCTTGCCGTACTTCTCGACCAGCTCCCCCCACGCCCTCTCGTCGCCGCTCCTGCAGCGCTGGACGAGCTCCGCGTCAGGGTGGGGTGTGGACATCCGGCTCCTCGGCTATCGAAACGAAAGAGCGCCTGCTCCGGTTCCCCGGCGGCCTATAATTTTTCGAGCCGAGTCTAGCCGAGGCGCGGCCTTCCCGAGGAGGATGTCCACGATATGAAGCGATCGATCGCTCCGTTGCTCCTGGCGCTCGCTCTGTCTCCGCTTCCCTCCCGGGCGCAGGCCCCGGCCGCGGCCGCTCCGGCCGCCCCTGCCGCCTGGAAGCCATTCCAGGAGCTGAGCTTCCTGGTCGGGTCCTGGAGCGGGACCGCCGAGTCCTCGGGCCGGGTCGGCGGCCGGGTGATCCGATTCGGGATGGAGCTCGGCGGGAACTACCTGGTCGCCAAGGGGAGCACCATCTTCGCGGCCCAGGCCGGGAAGGCCGAGGAGACGATCGAGGAGGTGGCTTACCTCTCCTACGACCGGGAGCGCCGCGTCTACCTGGCCCAGTACTACTTCTCGAACGGCATCTCCGGCACGTTCGACGTCGAGGTGGCACCGGACGGGCTGAAGCTGGTGTCGTCCTCGCTCGTCAACTACGAGACCGGGGCCAAGGCGCGGATGGCGTTCAGGAAGACCACCGACACCGAGATCGCGAGCTCGTTCGACCTCGCTCCCGGAGGCAAGGACTTCGTCCCGTTCCTGACCGCGAAGCTCACGAAGAAGTAGCCCCGATCGGGGGCGACCCCCACTCGAAGTACCATCCGCTCAATGAGCGGACTTCGTAACATCGCGATCATCGCCCACGTCGACCACGGCAAGACGACACTCGTCGACTGCCTCCTGAAGCAGTCGGGCACCTTCCGGGCCAACGAGTCGATCGCCGAGCGGGTGATGGACAGCAACGACCTCGAGCGGGAGCGTGGCATCACGATCCTGTCGAAGAACACCTCGATCCGGTACCACGGCGTCAAGGTGAACATCGTCGATACCCCCGGCCACAGCGACTTCGGCGGCGAGGTCGAGCGCGTGCTGAAGATGGTCGACGCCGTCCTTCTCGTGGTCGACGCGGCCGACGGCCCGATGCCCCAGACCCGGTTCGTGCTGCGGAAGGCCCTGGAGCTCGGCCTCTCGCCGATCGTCGTCGTGAACAAGGTCGACCGGCCCGAGGCCCGGGCGCACCAGGTGATCGACGAGGTCTTCGACCTGATGGTCGATCTGGGGGCCTCGGACGAGCAGCTCGACTTCCCGATCGTCTACACGTCGGCCAAGCAGGGCTTCGCCCGCCGCGAGGTCGACCACACGAACGGCGACGTCCGGCCGCTGCTGGACGCCATCCTCGTGGAGGTGCCCGAGCCCGGCGGCGACCCGGCCGCGCCGTTGCAGCTCCTGGTGGCCTCGCTCGACTACGACAACTACCTGGGGCGCCTCGTGATCGGCCGGGTCGTGAACGGCACGATCCGGTCCGGCTCGAACGTCACGGTCTGCAAGCTCGACGGCTCGATGAAGCAGGCCAAGGTGACGAAGCTGATGACGTTCGAGGGGCTCCGGCGCACCGAGGCGGCCGAGGCGGCGGCGGGCGAGATCATCGTCCTGGCCGGAGTCGAGGACGTCACCATCGGGGAGACGATCGCCGACCTCGAGAACCCGATCGCCCTCCCGCCGATCGCCGTCGACGAGCCGACCGTGTCGATGACGTTCCGCGTCAACGACTCGCCGTTCGCCGGCCGCGAAGGGAAGTACGTCACCAGCCGCAACCTGGGCGAGCGCCTCCAGCGGGAGCTCCGGACGAACGTGGCGCTCCGTGTGGAGCCGACCGACAGCCCCGACGCCTTCAAGGTCTCCGGGCGCGGCGAGCTCCACCTGGCGATCCTGGTGGAGACGATGCGCCGAGAGGGCTTCGAGTTCGCGCTGTCGCGGCCGCAGGTGATCCTGAAGGACGTGGACGGGGTCACCAGCGAGCCGGTCGAGGAGCTGGTCGTGGACATCCCCGAGGCGGCGATGGGCACCGTGATGGAGAAGCTCGGCCCGCGGCGCGCCGAGATGACCAACATCACCAACAACGGCTCGGGGCGGGTGAAGGTGGAGTTCCGGATCCCCACCCGCGGCCTCTTCGGCTACCGCAACGAGTTCCTCACCGACACGAAGGGCGAGGGGCTCCTGTACCACGTGTTCCACGGCTACGAGCCGCACAAGGGCGACGTCTCCGGGCGCCGCGAGGGCGCGCTCGTCTGCAAGGAGGCGGGGTCCACCACGGGGCACGCGCTGGAGCGGCTCGAGGAGCGCTCCCAGCTGTTCCTGCACCCCGGCGTCGAGGTGTACGGCGGAATGATCTGCGGGGAGAACGCCCGGGAGAACGACCTCGTCGTGAACCCGTGCGTGAAGAAGCACCTCACCAACATGCGGGCCTCGGGCTCGGACTTCGCCATCAAGCTCACCCCGCCGCGCGAGATGACGCTCGAGGCTTCGCTCGAGTGGATCGAGGACGACGAGCTGGTGGAGGTGACCCCGAAGTCGATCCGCCTCCGGAAGAAGATCCTGGACCACTCGCAGCGGCGCTCTTCCGAGCGGCACGCGCTGGTGGTGGACGAGGAGTAGCTCTATCCCGTCTTCACCCCGAGCACCTCGAGGGCCTGCTCGTGGGTGAAGACGACGTTCAGGATCTTGTCGAGCCGGGCGATCCCCAGGATCCGGGCCACCGCGCCCTGCCCCGGGATCACGGCCACGGAGAGGTGCTCGGCGTGGAGCCGCTTGGCGAGCCGGACGAGAAGGGCCACACCGAGACTCTCCATGAACGTGACCTCCGAGAGGTCGATCACGACGGGGCACTTCTTCGACGTGACGCGCTCGAACGGCTCGCTGATCTGGCGGACGCCCTCGGCGTCCATCCGCCCCACGAAACGGACCGAGACGTGGCCCGGCGTCACCTGGCTCGACATCGTGAGGGCTTGCGGGGCCGCGTTCATCAGGCCTCCATTCTAGCGGGCGCGTGAGCGGGGCCCCGCCGCCTCCGCCGGCGCGGACGGCGTCCGCCGGCCGGGGGGGCGCCCTTGACC
>CAYLNK010000337.1:0-7266 GCA_964384675.1 uncultured Holophagales bacterium
CCCGTTGCCCCCGTGAGTGACTGGCCATGGTCGTCTCCTGTTACGGGAAATAGCTTCCGCAATCAGGATAGCGACGGCACGCCCTCGTTGTCAACAGGCTTGTGTAGGGATATCCTTCCGGCGGAACTTTACCCCGAGGGAGCCACCTATGGAAGCAGCGACGCCAATCAGCCTCGTCGAGTACGTTGGAGCGCGCATCCGCGAGCTACGGGGCAAGCGGTCACAGGAGGCGCTGGCTGCCGAGCTCGGGGTCGCGACCAACACCGTGTCCCGCTGGGAGACCGGCACCTACCGCCCGGGCATCGAGGACATCGATCGGCTGGCCCGGTACTTCAAGGTGTCGATCATGACGTTCTTCCCCCCGGAGCCGAAGAGCGAGGACGAGCAGTTCGTCCGACTCCGGCGGGCAGCGAGCGGCCTCAAGGCGGAGGACGTCGAGGAGCTCGAGCGCTACGCCGAGTTCCGGAAGGCGCGCTACAGGCTCAGCCAGGCGAAGCGCCCGGGTCGAAAGCCGAAGGCGCCGTGAACCGGGGTGGGTACTACGAGGAGATGAAGGCGAGCGCCCGCGCGCTGCGCGATCGCTACGGGCTCGGAAGCCCTCGGGTGCGCCTCTCGGACCTGCGCCGGATCTACAGCGACAACGGCATCAAGATCGACCTCTGGAAGCGGAAGCTGAAGGGGCTGCGCGGCGCGTACTTCCGCGACGAGTCGGGAGCCAGCGTCATGATCAACGCGGGACTCCCAGAGGAGCCGCGCATCTTCACGATGGGCCACGAGCTGAAGCACCACTTCCACGACGGGCAGACGCGCGACTGCTTCCTCACGTGGGCCGAAGATGACCACGTGGAGATCGGCGCCGAGGTCTTCGCGGGCGAGCTGATCTTCCCGGAGGCCGATTTCTCCACCTTCTGCATCTCGATCGGGATCCAGCCCGGTGCCTGCCGTCCAGAGGACCTCGTCCGCGTGAAGCGGGAGAGTCAGACGACGCTGAGCTACGCGGGGCTCGTCAAGCGCGCGACCCGGCTGGGGTTCGCTCGCGCCGAAGAGCTCGCGCGCATCCAGTGGAAGAAGCTCGAGGAGCAGGTGTACGGCGAGCCGGTGTACAAGCGCGTACAGCGCTACCGGAAGGCCCGGGCCGCTCGCGCTCCGTCGTCGGCTTCGTGAGGGGGGAGGACTGGACCACCTGCTGCCGTATCGTCTCGGCCGTCGGGCACCAATGTGACGCGAAGCTCCTCACTGCGTCGCTGGCGCGGACGGCGGACGATGAGTGAAGCGAAGCGCGTCGCTCGCGTTGAAGTCAGGCAGGCCAAGCGGCTCCTGGAGCTCGCTGTTCCGGCGGCGCTCTCCGACGAGCCGGTCACGGCCCTGACGGATCGGGGAGGGGCGGTGGAGCAGGCGGCCGAGTGCACGAGAAGCGGGTGAAGGTCCGTGCCAGGAGCCGGCGGGGGCTGGCCAGCGGGCGGAGGTCTGACTCGCTGACTCCAGGTCGAAGAGCTCCAGCCTCCGGCGTGAGGAAGCGGCGTCCACGTTCTCACGCCGCGCCCCGCACCTTCGCGGCAACGGCGACCGCGACCTCCACGTCGCCGAGCCTGAGGCGGTCGCCGGGGAAGAGCAGGATCAGCGTACGGTCCGGGAGCCTCACCCACCCGGCGCCGCTCGAGCGCGCTGTGCCGTTCCGGCCGAGACTCTCGACGAAGAGCTCCGGGCCGATCTTCCGGAAGACGGCGTGCGTGCCGCTGACCTTCGTGCTCCCGCCGAGGAGCGAGCGGCCGACGGGGACGGCCGCCGCCCCGACGGGGATGCGTCGCCCGTCGGCCAGGCGCAGCTCGTAGTCGTCGAAGGCGACCGCGCAGGCAGGGCACGCCGTCTTCGACGCGTCGACGAGGAACGGCATCGTGCAGCGGTCGCAGACGTGGATGGTTCGGAGCGCGTCGAGGAGGGCCAGCTCCCACGTCGCGGCGGACGGGCGCTCGCCCGGGTCCAGGCTCAGCGACGTCCGGAACAGCCGCTGGAGGTCCGGGTTCAAGACTTGGGGCGGCACGCCGCCCGTGCCGTGCGGCCGGCCGGCGCGGGCCGGGTCGTGAATCCAGCCGCTCGTCATGGCGCGCTCGAAGAGCTCGGGCGTCGCGTCCGCCCCGGTCGCGGGGTGGAGGAGGAGGACGACCTCGTGCATCAGGACCCCGAGCGCGAAGCGGTCGGAGCGCTCGTCCGGCACGGCGGGGCGGCCAGCGGCGAGCGCCTTTCGCAGCTCGGGGGCGAGGTACAGGAGCTGGCCGACCATCGGCGGAGGCGAGACGCCCGCGGCGGCGAAGTTGTCGAAGTCGATGATCCCGGCTTCGAGCGCCTCGCCGACGCTGCGCACCAGGACGTTGGAGCCGTGGATGTCGCCGTGGGCGATGCCGCGTGCGTGGAGGACGGCGAACGCGTGCGCGAGAGCGACGGCGAGCGTGAGGCTGTCGACCAGCGTCGTGGTGGAGCGCTGGAGGTACTCCTCGAGCGGCTCGCCTGGGAAGAGCTCCGCGAAGTAGCCGATGCCCGCCCCCTCAATGACGAGATCGCGCGGCGGGACGAGGACCGGGCAGGCGCGCTCGAGGCGCTGCGCGATGAGGTGCTCGAGCCGGCGCTGGGTCTCGGCGCGGTCGAAGCGAGCGTGGAACAGCTTCACGACGCCCGGCGCGCCCTTGGCGTCGCGGACCGCGTACGCGCAGCCCTGCCCGCCCGCGGGGAACGTCCGGTCGATGGTCACGCGGCGCCCCGACGCGCAGCGGAGGGTCTGTCCGACGGCGAGCACGGTCAGCCCCGTCCGGCGCTCGCCCGGCGCCGCCCGCTCGCGACGGCGGAGGGCGCCGGCGTGCAGAGGATTGCAAAGCTCAGGTTGTCGTCGCAGATGTAGCCCGTGCCGTCGACGGCGGCCGCGAGGTCGGCGACGGCGAGCGCGGCCACCCGCTGGGCGTCGCCGCCGTTGGCGTGGAGCGCCTGCGAGACGGTGGCAGCGAACGTGTCAGGCACGCGGTCGAAGACTCCGTCGGTGCCGACGAGGAGGACGTCGCCGGGACGCCGGTCGAGAAGCCCCGCCGCGGGGCTCCCCTGGAGGATCGGGCCGAGGCTGCCGGCGACGACGTTCGCGAGCCCGTCCGACTTCTGCGGGACGAGGAAGGCCTCGGCCGCCCCGGACGCGCGCAGCACGATCCCGCCGCCGTCGCCGAGGTAGGCGTAGCCGTAGGTGGTCGGCGTCGCGACGATGACGATGAGCGTCGTCCGGAAGCCGTCTCGCCCGGTGCCGTACCCCGCTGCGAGGGCGCGACCGCTGAGGGCGGCGGCCGCGTCGAGGAGGGCGCGCGCCGCGACGAGCTGCGGGAGCGACGCGGCCTTCGGCGTCGCGAGCGAGCTCGCGGCCGAGAGCGCTGCGTGCCCGACGGCGAGCCGGGCCGCCTCCTGGCCGCGCGGGAGCCCTCCGAGACCGTCAGCGACGACGATCACCTGCGTGGTCCCCATTTCGAACGCGATCGCGGCGTCCTGGTTCTCCGGGCGGACGTTGCCGGGAATCGAGGCGATGCCGGCTCCCCAAGAGCCCTTCGGGGCGCGAGGGAGCGGCGAGAGGCCCCTCGCAGAGGCGGCCGCCACGAGCGCCTCGAGCGCGCGCGCCGGGGAGTCGGCGGTGAAGAGGTCGGGCGGATCGGTGAAGCCCGCAGGCGCGTCCGCGGTGCGCGGTTCAGAGTCGTCCCGCTTCCGCTTCTTCCTGGGCTCGTCCCCGAAGAGCGTCACCTCTACCCGGTGCACGCGAGCGTCGAGGTGGCCCTGGCAGAAGAGGGTCGTGCCCGCCAGGGCGACGAGGGCGAAGACGCCGAGCGCCTCGAGCGACCAGGGCCGCGGGGATGCCGGCTGGGGGGCAGGATGTGGTTCGCCTCGCCGCGGTGATTCGCTCTTCCGGGTGTCGGGAGAGGGCGGTGCGGCCGGCGCAGCTTCAGGCTTCTCGTCCTTCGGGTCCGAAGCCGGCGCGGTCTCCCGTCGTGGCGCCTCGGGGGTGCTCGCGGTCGTCGGGCGCGCCTCCTCCGGCGTGGTGTTGCTGGCTTTCATCTCACGCTTCCCGTGTACGAACACATCGCGATAGCTGCCTGCCGGCAAGATTCCCGGGATTGGAGTGGCGGTTGGCTCCGCCGCGTCGGCCGTCCCGGATGTCAGCGCCCAGACGATCACGCCGGCCGCGACAAGGACCGCGACGACGAGGAGGATGTAGAGGAGCTTGGTGCTCGTCGGCCAGGACGTCCACGCACGCCCTGGGTGGCGCGGCGTGGCGTGGTGGGCCGGCGGTCGGGCGGCGATGACCGCGGGCGTCTCGGCTGCGTCTGCAGGTGAGCCCGGCGCCAGCGGGGTCTTGACCGCCAGGATGTCGACTCCGACCCGCTGGAGGTAGTCGAGGTGCTCCTGTGAGGGGGCGAGGCGAGGCACGGGTCACCTCCCGATCGTGCCGAGCGCGCCGGTCGCCGCCGCGCCGCTCGCGAGGGACATGGAGAGCGTCGCGCCGACCGCCGCGAAGAACCGGCGCAGCTCGCGCCCGTCGGTGCAGCGGTAGGCGTGCTCGGGGGAGGTGGCGAGCTCGCGCAGGAGCGCCTGGTCGGCATCCGACCCGAAGGCGACGGTCACGACATCCGCGACGGTGCGGAGGTCGGCGGCGGCGGCCCGCGGGTCGCCCGCGGGAAGGCCGTCCGAGAAGAGGAGCGCGACGGGCCTGAGGGCCGTGAGCGCGGGGGCCGCGCTGCGCACGAGCTTCGCCGCCTCGGCCAGGGCGCCGGCGATGTTCGTCCCGCCGCCGGGCTTGAGCTGCGAGAGGTGCCCCGTGAGCGCGTCGGCCTTCTCGACCGCGTGCGCGACAGCAACGGAGCTGTTGAAGTCGATGACCGCCACCGAGAAGCCGCCGCGGTTCTCGGGGCGCGCGAGCTCCTCGACGAGCGCCCGGCTCGCGCCGTCAGCGTCGGCCGCCTTCTGGCCGGCCATGGAGGAGGACGCGTCCCGCACGAGGACGGCGAGCTGCTCGCGCCGGAGTCCGGCCGGTCGGGAGAGGCCGGAGGCGAACGAGCCGGGGCGCTGGAGGGTCGGGATGCGCGGAGCGACGGTGTACTTCGTCATGGCCTGCCTCACACCGCCATCGGGACGGTGCCGCCGGCACCGAGCGTCGCGACGATCGACGCGCCGACCGCCGCCGCCGCCCGCTGCAGCTCGGCCCTGTCGGGCGTGTTGGAGATGGGGATGTGCAGCCCGTGGGCGGAGCGGATGAGCTCGGCGATCGTCGGCGTCGTCTCGCAGACGGCGTAGAAGAGGAGCCCCTTCGCCTGGACCGCCGCGCCGATCTCCGCGGCGGAGCGGCCCGAGCGCGTCGGCTTCGTCTCGTCTGTCAGGAAGCAGACGAGGGCGCTCCGCGTCCGCGACGAATCCATCGGCCAGGGGACGGTCTCGAGGAAGTGCTCGATCCCGTCGAGGTGCGTCTCGGGCGCGTCGCCGCCGCCGCCGAAGCTGATCGCCCGGATGTCGGCCAGCGCCTGCTCCGGCGTCCCGCCGGCCGTGTGGAGCACCGGGTCCTCGCCGCACTCGAGGTCGCCGTGCGTCCCGACGAACACGGTCACGCCCTTCGCCTTGGCCGTGAGGGCGCCGAGCAGCATCTCGCACGAGGTGCCGATGCCCGCGCTGTACGCGGCGGAGGAGCCCGTCCGGTCGATCTCGATGCCGAGCGTGACCTCGACCGGGAGCTTCGGCCGCGCCGCCGGCCGGAACGTCGGGAGCGCCGTACGCGGCAGGGACGCCCCGGCTCCGCGCGTCGTTCCGGGGGTGAGCGTGGCGCCGCACTTCGCGCACGTCGGCGGCGCGGTGCCGGTGAAGACGCTTTGGCAGGATGGGCACATCACGGTGGACGCTCGGGGGCGGAGGACGGTCGGCATGGAGGCTCCTTTCGGGCGACTGCTTCCGGGCCTCGGCCCGGTGCAGCGCACTGTGCAGAGTCCGGAGCAACCCCCCTGTCACACCGTCGAAATGACCAGCAGCAGCGACCGTCGCGCCGGCGCGACTTCTCCCCAATATTTCGGGACGGAGGAATCAATGCGACGTCTCGCGCTCTTGCTCGTGCTCCTGATGCTTGCCGCTTGCCGGAAGACGACCGTTCGCTACCCGACGCAGCTCTCGTTCGTCCAGGCGTACGACCTCGTCTTCGAGCGCGGCTCGTTCCCGCCGCTCGCGAAGAAGCCGGCCACCGCCATCTTCATCACGAACGGCCGCAAGGGCGTGCAGGTCTTCCAGACGACATTCGCCACGCACTTCATCGTCCAAGGCACGGGCGGCCTCGCCCGCTACGAGTGGACCGGCAAGGCGGACAAGGACACGGGCGTCTTCGTGTACAGGGACTTCGCGGCGGACATGAAGCTCGCGGACCTCGACGCGCCGAAGTAGGGGCTCTCTCTCGCGCTGATCACCATTGGTTGGATGTGCCAGCGCGCGGTCCTTGCTGTCTGCGGGTTCCCCTTCGTGAGCCCTAAGCGCCAGGATCTGCTCCAGCGAAGGCCGCTGACAGATCAGCCCTTAGCGGCGGCAGGCCGTTAACTCGTCTTCATACCCGCCGTGAACAGGCGGGTGAGCTCGGCGAGCGCGGGGCGGCCGACCCTCGACGGGAGGAGGTCGACGGTGACGAGGACGTCGGTCGGAAGGTCTCCGGCGGCCTTCCGTATGGCTTCAGCGCGACGTGCGCCGACCGTCAGGACGCACGCGGCACTGGGGCTCGCGCCCGCGAGCTCGGAGAGCACCTTCTGGAGGAGCCGGAGCTTTGGGAGGAGAACGCTCCGGATCGGCTCGCCACCGAGGTCCACTTCGACCGCGAGGAGGAGTCCTGGGTGATCCGGTCTCGGTGCCGTCAACGCCAGCACGTCGGGAATGGCCGGAAGGCGCGGCACGAACTGCCGTTCGAGCGCCCACGCCGAGAGCACGCGGTCGGGCGAATGCGGCAGCCGCTCGAGGACGAGGCGGCAGTCCGTGATCCAAAGGTGGTGCGGCACCGCGCGCGGGGAGAGCGGCGAGCGAGAGAGGAAGAGCTCGGCGGTCGCCGCGACCCGGCGCGTGACGAGCAGGTCGGCGCCTTGCGCCGTGAGCCGGATCCGGTTGATGCCGACCTTGTTCCACCGCTCGATCGCGACCAGCCCGAGGCGGAGAAGGCGCCGGATGCGCCGCGAGACCACGACCTCCGAGACGTCCGGGAAGATGGCGGCCGCTACCTGGTACTGCGCC
>CAYLNK010000338.1:0-7239 GCA_964384675.1 uncultured Holophagales bacterium
GCCACGGCCGGCCTCGTCCGGCTGGCGCGCCGCCCCGGCGGCCGCGTCGCGGTCGACCGGATCCTCGGCGCCGCCGAGGGCGTTCGCGGCAACCACGTCTACTTCCTCCACCAGGACCGCGAGGGGACCCTCTGGTTCGGGACCAACGAGGGTCTCCACTCCCTGCGCGACGGCGTCCTGACGCCCCCCACGGACCCCGGCGCGCGCTCGGGCGCCGTGGCGATGGCGGACGATCCGCGCGGCGGCGTCTGGGTCGGGACGTACGGCGCGGGCCTGCGCCGCCTGGTGGACGGTCACGTGGCGGAGACGTACGCGTCGGCCCAGGGCCTCCCGAACGACATCGTCTGGGCGATCCTCCCGTCGGCCGACGGGACGGTGTGGGCCGGCACCTCGGGAGGCGGCCTGGCGCGGATCCGGGGCGGGAAGATCGATGTGATCTCGACGCGCGACGGCCTCTTCGACGACATGGCCGCCTCCTTCCAGGAAGACGCCCGCGGCAACCTCTGGATGAGCTGCAACAAGGGCGTCTACCGGGTCAGGAAGGCCGACCTCGTCGCGTTCGCGGACGGCAAGCCCACCTCCGTGCGGGGCGATGCGTACGACGCCGGAGACGGCCTCCGGAGCCGGGAGTGCGGCCTGGGCGAGGGAGCGTCTCTCCGCACGCGCGACGGGCGCTTCTGGTACGCCACGGTCCGCGGCCTCTCGGTCGTCGACCCGGAGCGCCTGCCGGCCGCGCCGGCGCCGCCGCCGGTCGTCCTCGAAGCGCTCCGGGTGAACGGACGCGGCGTTCCGCTCACGGGCGGCCGGCCGTCGTTCGCGCCCGGCATCGAGCGGCTCGAGGTGCGTTACACCGCCCTCTCCCTCCTCCGGCCCGAGCGCTCGGTCTTCCGGTACCGGCTGGACGGCTACGACCACGACTGGGTCTCCGTCGGCGCGCGCCGGGAGGCCGTCTACACGAACCTCCCGCACGGGGCGTACGCCTTCCGCCTCTCGGCGGCGGGGCCAGGCGGCACGTGGGGGACCGAGGCGACGGTCCCGTTCCGGGTGGAGGCGCGTCTCATCGAGACGCTCTGGTTCCGCCTCCTCGCCGCGGCCGCCCTCCTCGTCGCCGTCGGGGCCGCCTACACGCTGCGGATGCGCCGGGTCGAGCGGCGGCAGCGGGAGCTGGAGGCCCTGGTGGCCGAGCGGACCCGCGAGGTGGCGACGGCCCTCGGGAAGGAGGCTGCGGCCCGGGTCGAGGCCGAGCGCCAGCGGGAGCGCGCCGAGGCCGCGAGCCAGGCGAAGAGCGCGTTCCTCGCCAACGTCAGCCACGAGCTCCGGACGCCGCTCAACGCGATCCTCGGCTACAGCGAGCTCCTCGAGGACGAGGCCGTCGACCGCGGGCAGCCCCAGCTCGTGCCGGACCTGCGCAAGATCCGCTCGGCGGCCAAGCACCAGATCGAGCTCGTCAACGGCGTCCTCGATCTCTCGAAGATCGAGGCGGGGAAGATGGAGCTGTACCTCGAGTCCGTGGAGGTGCCGCACCTCGTCTCCGAGCTGGTCGAGATCGTGACCCCGCTCGCCGAGAAGAACGGGAACGCGTTCCTCGTGAGCGTCGAGCCGGAGGTGGGCACGGTCACCACCGATCACACCAAGCTGCGCCAGAGCCTCCTCAACCTCCTCTCCAACGCGTGCAAGTTCACCGAACGGGGAGAGGTGCGGCTGGAGGTGTCGCGCCGCGGGTGGAACGGCAGCAGCCGCCTGGTCTTCGCGGTCTCCGACACGGGCCTCGGTATGGACGTCGAGCAGCTCGGCCGGCTCTTCCAGCCGTTCGTGCAGGCGGACAGCTCCACGAACCGGCGCTACGGCGGCACGGGTCTGGGGCTCGCCATCACCCGGCGGTTCTGCCGGCTGATGGGCGGAGACGTGACCGCCGAGAGCCAGCCAGGCGCCGGATCCCGCTTCACGATCGAGCTGCCGGCCGACCACGCCTGAGGGGCGCGACGCGGCTCAGCGCGGCTCGTCGCCGGTCCCGCCGAGGACCTCGTCCGCCACCTCGGGGTAGAGCCGGCGCGTGCAGTCCGGGCAGATCCCGTGGCTGAAGTCGGCGTCGGAGCGCTCCTTGACGTACGTCTCGATCTGCTCCCAGTAGCCGTCGTCCTGCCGCACCCTCTTGCACGACGCGCAGATCGGGACGAGCCCCTTCAGCGTGGTGATGCGCGCCGAGGCGGCCTGCAGCTCGGCGAGCAGCTTGTCCCGCTCCTCCTGCGCCTCCACCTGGCTGGTGACGTCCCTCACCAGGCTCATCACGCCCCGGACCGTCCCGTCCGCGTCGGTCAGGCGCACCGACGTGAGCTGGGCCCAGAAGGCCGTGCGATCCCAGCGGAAGACACGACAGGGGGCGCCCGGGGGAAGGTCCGACCCCTCCAGGGCCTCGCGCCGACGCTCGTCCCGGACCGCGCGCTCTTCGGGGTGGAGCCAGTCCAGCGCGCTCGTCCCGATCGGGCTCTCCCCGGGCGGGAGCCGCCACAGCTCGGCCGCGCGCGGCGAGAAGTACGTCACACGCCCCGCCGGGTCCGAGATCACGATGCCCTCGGGGGACGCCTCGACGAGCCGGCGGTAGTGCTCTTCCGACTCGCGAAGGCGCCGTTCCATCTCCTTCCGCGCCTGGATGTCCTGGATGCCGGTCACGAGGACGGTGACGCCGTCCAGGCGCGACGGTTGCACCGAGAGGAGAGCCCAGAACACGCCGCCGCTCGCGTGCCGGAACCGCACCTCGCGATCCAGCAGCCGGCCCCCCGCCTGAGCGAGCTCGGCGAGGACGGCGTCCCGCTCCGCCGGGTCGACGTAGAAGTCGACGGGCGTCCACTCCCCGAGCTGTGTGGTCGAGAGGCCGAAGGTCGCGAAGGCCCTCTGGTTGGCGTGGAGGACCCGCCCGTCGGACATCCGCGTGACGACGAGGGCCAGTGGCATCGCCTCGAGGGCCTCCGCGAAGCAGCGGGCGTGCCCTCCCCGCGCGCCGTCGTTCGACGCGGACTCCAGTGTCGTGGGGACCGTCGGCTGCACGGAAGGCCTGACCGGTGATTATGCACCCGCCGAGCACGCCCTCCTAAGGAGCGCGGCGGCGCACGCGCCGCCCCTCTGGTACCGTCCGGCCGATGGGCGTCCTCGTCAGCCTCCACCAGGTCACCAAGTCGTTCGGCGCCCGGGTGCTCTTCTCGGAGCTCTCCTTCGGCGTCGAGTCGGGCCAGCGGATCGGCCTCATCGGCCCGAACGGCGCCGGCAAGTCCACGCTGCTGTCGATCCTCGCGGGGGAGACACCGCCCGACTCCGGGAAGCTCGCGTTCCAGTCGGGCCTCATCGTCGGCTACGTCGCGCAGATCCCGCGTTTCGTCCCGGACGCGACGGTCCGCTCCGCCGTGATGGAGGGCGCCTGGGCGCACGGCGACGACCACGAGTGGGAGGCCGAGCTGCGCGCCGACGAGGCGATGGCGAAGCTGGAGCTGACGACCGGCGCCATCCGCCCCGAGAGCCTCGTCGAGACCCTCTCCGGCGGGCAGAAGAAGCGGGTGGCGCTGGCCCGCGAGCTGGTGCGCCAGCCCGACCTCCTCCTCCTCGACGAGCCGACGAACCACCTGGACGTGGAGAGCATCGTCTGGCTCGAGGAGCTGCTCGCCCGGGCCCCGTTCGCCACGCTCACCGTCACGCACGACCGCCTGTTCCTCCAGCGGGTCGCCAACCGGATCCTGGAGCTGGACCGCCGGAACCCCGGCGGGCTGTTCTCCGTCTCCGGCGACTACGCCACGTACGTCGAGGCCAAGGAGCAGATGCTGGCGGCGCAGGAGAGCCGCGAGCTGTCGCTGAAGAACGTCCTGCGCCGCGAGGTGGAGTGGCTGAAGCGCGGAGCCAAGGCGCGCACCACGAAGCAGCAGGCCCGGATCCAGCGCGCCGGCGCCCTCGCGACCGAGGTCGAAACACTCGAGGCGCGCAACCAGGACCGCTCGGTGCGCCTGGACTTCGGGGCGACCGGCCGCAGCCCGAAACGGCTGATCGAGGCGAAGGGGATCGCCAAGGCGTACGGCGAGCGGCGCCTCTTCTCGGGCGTCGACCTCCTGATCGGACCCGGCACGCGGATCGGCCTCCTCGGCCCGAACGGCTGCGGCAAGTCGACGCTCCTGAAGGTGCTGCTCGGAAAGGAGCCGCCCGACGCCGGCACCGTCACCGCCTCGGACCTCCTCGCGGTCGCGACGTTCGAGCAGGGGCGCGAGTCGCTCGATCCGGACGCCTCGGTCGTGGAAACGGTCGCGCCGGCGGGCGGGGACCAGGTCGACTACCGGGGCCGCTTCCTCCACGTGAGGAGCTACCTCGACCGGTTCCTCTTCTCGTCCGAGCAGATGGAGATGAACGTGGGCCGACTCTCGGGCGGCGAGCAGAGCCGGCTCCTGCTGGCGCGGCTGATGCTGCGGCCCGCGAACCTCCTGGTCCTCGACGAGCCCACGAACGACCTCGACATGGCGACCCTGAACGTCCTCGAGGAGTGCCTCCTCGACTTCCCCGGCGCGATCCTCCTCGTCACGCACGACCGGTATTTCCTGGATCGTGTGACGACGCAGATCCTGGCCTTCGGGCAGGACGGGGACGGCGCCCCGACGCTCACCGCGCTGGCCGGGCTCGACCAGTGGGAGGCGTGGCGCCTCGAGCCCCGGCGGAAGCCGGTCGTGCGCGCCTCGGCTGCCGCCCCCACCGGCACCGTCCCGGCCCGGAAGAAGCGCCTCGGCTACAAGGACCAGCGCGACCTCGAGACGCTCGAGCCCCGGATCAGCGCCGTCGAGAAGCGCCTGGCGGACCTCCGTGCCACGTGCGAGCGGCCGGACGTGGCGAGCGACGCCACGCGGCTCCTCTCGCTGATGTCCGACATCGCGTCGGCACAGTCCGAGGTCGACGCGCTCTATGCCCGCTGGGCCGAGCTCTCGGAGTGACGGTACGATTCCAGGAGGAGCGGTGATGGCGGAACGTCCCGACGTCGAGCTGGGAACCCGATCGTACCGGTCGCGGATGTGGACCTACCTCCTCGCCGCCGCCGTTCTGGTGATCGCGTCGATCGGGATCAACTTCGCGTTCAACAACCCGGAGGCCGCCCGGAAGGGCTTCGACGCGGTGCTGGGCCTCCCACGCTGGGCGTTCCCGGTGATCGGGGCGGCGCTGGGAGCCGTCATCTACTGGATCGGGCTCCGAGTGGAGACCGACGCCCCCGAGGCGATCGGGGCCGCGCTCATCGCCGGGTCGATCGCGGGCGGGGAGTTCCTCCTGGGCTGGAAGCGCTTCGAGCTGGGCGGCCTCCAGGTCGTGCCGTACCTGATCCCGACCGTGGCGTTCGTCACCCTGATGATGGTGGCGATGACCCGGAGCAAGTAGCCACCTTTTCGGCACGGCTATCCTCTCCCCGTTGAACACGCCGACTCACCTGCTGGTGAACGTCGCCACGCTCGGACGCGGGTCGCGCGCGGCGGCGTGGGCCGCGGCCTCCGGAGCCGTCCTTCCCGACCTCCCGATCTTCGTCTTCTACGGTGTCGACAAGCTCTGGTACCGGCGCCCCGAGGCCGAGATCTGGGCGCACGACTACTTCGTCTCGGCGTGGCAGCCGGTGATCGACGGGCTCCACTCGTTCCCGCTGATCGCGCTCGCGCTCCTCGTCCTGTGGCGCGTCCCGTGGGGCCGGGTCCTCTGTCTGAGCCTCCTCCTCCACTCGGCGCTCGACTTCCCGTTCCACCACGACGACGCCCACCGCCACCTCTTCCCGTTCTCGGCGTGGCGCTTCGCGAGCCCGGTCTCGTACTGGGACCCGCGCCACCACGGAGCCCTGGGCGCATTCCTCGAGCTGACCGCGCTGCTCACCGCGTCCGCGGTCCTGATGGCGCGACACCGCTCCTGGAGGCTGCGCGTGCCGGTGGGCCTCCTGGGGCTGGGGCAGACCGCCGCCTGGATCGCGTTCTACCTGCGGTAGGTCACGGCCTCGCGGCCGGGGCCGCCGCGGGTGCCGC
Source organism: uncultured Holophagales bacterium (assembly GCA_964384675.1). Taxonomy (GTDB): domain Bacteria; phylum Acidobacteriota; class Thermoanaerobaculia; order UBA5066; family UBA5066; genus CAYLNK01. The sequence continues at coordinate 6,021 of CAYLNK010000338.1, forward strand.
CACGCGCTCCATCCGGATCTCCTCCATCCACCTCTCGGTGCCGTCCTGGTACCACGTCCACCGCGTGGTGAAGTGGTCCGCGTCCTCGAACCTGAAGACCGCCTTGTCCATGTGCCCGCGGTCGCGCGACGGGAGGTTCGTGCCGTCGAGGAACGTGAACGTGATCGACTTGCCGCCGTCCTCGATCGAGGAGGCGACGAGGCGCGGCTGGTTCTTCGCGACGCAGTAGTGGGTCAGGACGAGGCGATCGCCGTCCAGGTGGTACGCGGTCAGCATCGTCTCGCCCGGATGGGCGTCGAACGACGTCTCGGTGACGACGGAGCCGCCGGCGATGGTCCTGAAGACCGCAGTGTCGGTCCACCCCTTCGTGCTCTTTCCTCGCCAGCTCCCTTCGAGCGCCCGGAACCGCTCGAAGGCCGCGCTCGCGGCGCGGAGGGCGGGTCCGGGCTCGGGGGGCGCTCCCGGCAGGGACGACGAGAGGACGAGGACGGCGGCGAGCGGGGCGATGCGCATGGGACCTCCTGCCCCGTGAGTGCGGGAAGACCCGGAGACCGTTGGCAACCTTCGGCCGGCTCCGGGACACTCACCCACGGTGATCGACGACGCGACGGACCGCGACCTGGCCTCGGCGTTCCTCGCCCGGGGCGACGAGCGGTCGTTCCGGGCGCTCTACGCGCGGCATGCGCCGGCCCTCCACCTCTTCGCGCTCCGCTTCCTGGGCGGGCGGGTGGCGGCCGCCGAGGACGCCCTGCAGGAGACGTGGATCCGCGCGGCCGGGCGGCTCGGAGGCTTCCGGTGGGGCTCCACGCTCCGCACCTGGCTGACCGGCATCGCCGTGAACTGCTGCCGCGAGTGCCTCCGCGCCGAGCGGGGCCGGGACGGTCTCGAGGACACGCCCGAGCCGTCCCACGAGACGCGGGACGACCTGCGCGTCGACCTCGAGGCCGCGCTGCGCGCGCTCCCGGACGGCTGCCGGACGGTGCTGGTGCTCCACGACGTCGAGGGCTACACCCACGAGGAGATCGGCCGCCTGCTCGAGATCGACGCGGGGACGTCGAAGAGCCAGCTCTTCCGGGCGCGGGCGAAGGTGCGGGAACGGCTGGCGGGGAGGACCTCATGAGCGACGACGGGAAGGCACCCCTCGAAGGGCTGGCCGGGCTGGCGCGGAGCCTCGTCGAGCACCACCAGACGGTTCTCGGCGTCGGAGATCGTGGGGCGC
>CAYLNK010000339.1:0-7233 GCA_964384675.1 uncultured Holophagales bacterium
GGGCGCTCGCCGCGAATCCGGCGAGGAGGGCGGCGGCGCCGAGGGTCGCGACGAGGCCGGCACCCCGAACCGCGTCGAGGTCGACCGGCGTCGCGCACCCGAGGAACGTGGCGTGCAGCCCCACGAACGGGACGGCGGCCCGCCGCGCGAAGGCGGGGAGGGGCAGCAGCACCGAGCCGACGACGAGGAGGGCCTGGACCGGCGGGGCCAGCGTGCGCGCGACGCCGCGCGGGAAGAGGAGGAGGAGGCCGCCGGTACCCGCGACCGCGAGGAAGGCGGTCAGGGAGGCCGCCGCGAGCGACGACACCAGGGCCGCCGCGTGCCGGAGGAAGCCCTCGGGCGCCCCGCCGGTCGTCACCGCGAGCGCGTGCAGGAGCCCGGGTGGAAGCGAGGCCGCGGCGGCGACGAGGAGGGCGGGAACGAGGAGCGCGGCGAGGCGGGAGCCGAGGACGAGCCGGGACGGAAGGGGCAGAGGGCCGAGGCACGCGTGGTCGCGCTCGTCGGGGAAGAGGGAGTCGAGGAGCGAGGCCGTCGCGAGGCCCGACGCTCCGAGCGCGAGGGCGGCGAGGAGCTGCCGGTCCCCGGTGACCGCGAGGGCGTACGCCTTCGGGTCCGGCTCGCCCAGGAAGACGTACATCACGGCACGCACCCATCCGCCGGCCCCGACGAGGACACCGGGACCCATCGCGACGGCGGCGAAGGCCGCGAGACGCGACCCCGCGTCGGCGGTGTCGTCCGCCTCGGGGGCCAGCATGCGCCGGACGAAGAGCGCGACGAGCGTGCGGATCATGCCGCGGTCATCGCGGCGACGACCCGCCGGGCCGCGTCCTCCGGCGACCCTCCCGCGGTGACGCGCCGGTACACCTCCTCGAGGGAGCGCGCGGCGAGCGTGCTCCGGAGCGTCTCGACGGGGCCCGACGCCACGACGCGTCCCCGGTCGAGCACGACGACCGCGGAGCAGGTCTTCTCCACCAGGTCCAGGGAGTGCGAGGCCAGGAGGATCGCCTTGCCCCGGCCCGCCAGCTCGAGGAGGAGCGCCCGGAACGCCAGCGCGGCGTCGACGTCGAGCCCGGAGAGGGGCTCGTCCAGGATGAGGAGGTCGGGGTCGTGGAGGAGGGCCGCGGCGAGGAGCGTCCGCTGCCGCTGGCCCTTCGAGCAGGATCCCAGCGTGGCGTGCTCGTGTCGGGCCATGGAAAACGCCTCGAGGAGCGCGGAGATCCTGGAGCGCCCGACGGCGGTGGGCAGTGCCCGCAGCTCGGCCGCCAGCTCGAGCCACTCCCGGACCGTGACATGGGAGTAGACGTGGGCCTCCTCCGGCACGTACCCCATCCGGCTCCTGTAGTCGAGCGGGTCCTCGAGGATCGGCCTACCGCGGAACCGCACGACGCCGGCCGTGGGACCGAGCAGGGCGGTGACCATCCGCACCGTCGTCGACTTGCCGGCGCCGTTCGCGCCGAGGAGCCCGACCACCTCGCCGGCCCCGACCCGGAGCGTGACGCGGTCCACGACCAGGGTTCCGGCGAACCTCTTGCAGAGAGACGACACGTCGAGCATTCCCGGGTTCGACCGGCGCCGGGCCGATCGGTTCCCGGGGAGCCGAAAATTCTTCCGCCGGCTCGCAACCTTTTCGGCACCCCCCCGTAGGACCGCTTACGCTACGTGTGTCTTCGAAGCGAGGTGGGCATGAAAGAGCTGGCTGACGTCGCCCTGGACGCCGCGCGTGGGAAGGGAGCTTCCTACGCGGACATCCGGATCAACCGCTACCGGCGGCAGTTCATCTTCTCCCGCGAGGACCGCATCCAGAACACGGTCTCCCTCGACGCGTTCGGGTTCGGCGTGAGGGTCCTCGTGGACGGAGTGTGGGGTTTCGCCGCCGGGAGCCGGGTGGACAGGGACACCATCGCCCGGATGGCGGGGGTCGCCGCCGACACCGCCAAGGCGAACCGGATCCTCCAGAAGGAGCCGGTCGTCCTGGTGCCGGTCCCGGCCGTCGTCGACACGTGGCAGACGCCGATCACGAAGAGCCCGTTCCGGGTCTCGACGAAGGTCAAGGCCGATCTCCTCCTCGCCATCAACGCCGCGGGGATGAAGGCCGGCGCCAGCTTCGTCAACTCCGCCATCTTCGCGGTGGAGGAGGACAAGTTCTTCGCCTCGTCCGACGGCAGCTACATCAGCCAGCTCCTCACCCGGGTCTGGCCGAACTTCGGCGTCACGATCGTGGACCGCGCGACCGGCAAGTTCGAGACGCGCAATTCGCTGACCACGCCGATCGGCACCGGCTGGGAGTACGTCGAGAGCTACCCGCTCGTCGAGGAGGCGAAGCTCGCGGCCGAGCAGTGCAAGGAGAAGCTGGCGGCCAGGAGCGTCACCCCCGGGAAGAAGGACCTGGTCCTCTCGCCCGAGCACCTCTGGCTCACGGTCCACGAGTCGGTCGGACACCCGACCGAGCTCGACCGGGCGCTCGGCTACGAGGCGAACTTCGCCGGGACCTCGTTCGTCACGCCGGACAAGCTCGGGAAGCTCCAGTACGGGGCGAACCTCATGAACATCGTCGGGGACCGCGTCCAGAAGGACGGCCTCGCCACCTGCGGCTACGACGACGACGGCGTGAAGACCGGGAGCTTCGACATCGTCAAGGACGGGAAGTTCGTCGGCTACCAGACGATCCGGGAGCAGAACGGGAAGTTCAAGGCGCTCGGAGAGTCGGCGCTGAAAGCGTGCTCCTACGCCGACAACTACTCGTCGGTGCCGTTCCAGCGGATGCCCAACGTCTCGCTCAAGCCTCACGACTGGGGCGGCAAGAAGGTGGGCTGGGAGGAGATGGTCGCCGACGTGAAGGACGGCGTCCTCATCGAGGGAGCCGGCAGCTTCTCGATCGACCAGCAGCGGTACAACTTCCAGTTCGGCGGGCAGGTGTTCCACGAGATCAAGGACGGGAAGAAGGGGGCGATGCTGCGGGACGTCGCGTATCAGGGGAAGACGCCGGAGTTCTGGTCCAGCCTCGACATGGTCGGCTCGGACCACTTCTACAAGCTGGGCGGCTCGTTCTTCGACGGCAAGGGGCAGCCGGGCCAGGCGAATGCCGTCTCGCACGGCTCGTCGTGGTGCCGGTTCCGGGGCGTGAACGTCATCAACACCGGGAGGAAGATATGAGCTTCCTGAGCGAGTCCGAGGCGAAGGCGATCACCCAGAAGCTCCTCTCGTTCGCCTCGGCCCCCGAGACGATCGTCACGCTCACGCCGACCCGCGCGGGCAACACCCGCTTCTCCCGCAACGAGGCCCAGACGAGCGGCGCCACCGAGACGATGAACGTCGGCGTGCAGTCGTTCTACGGCCTCAAGAAGGGCGTCGCGACGACCGACCAGTACGACGAGCGCTCGCTCGAGGAGTGCGTCAAACGGGCCGAGGAGCTGGCCCGCCTCGCTCCGGACGACAAGGAGACGATGCCGGTCCTCGGGCCGCAGACGTACCTGACGAGCAACTGCTACTCCCCCGACGTGGAGGCGATCACCGCCGACTGGCGCGCCAGGGTCGCCGCCGAGGCGATCGAGAAGTCGCGGGCGAAGGGCCTGGTGGCGGCGGGCTTCGTCGAGCACCAGGCCTTCGCCAACGTGATCGCCACGTCGAAGGGCCTCTTCGCGTACGAGAAGGAGTCGGGGGTGGCGTACTCGCTCACGGCCCGCTCCGCCGACGAGACGGGGAGCGGCTGGGGCGGCGGCACCGGGAACCGCCTCACCGGCTTCGACGCGAGCGCCATGACCGCCCGCGCCATCGACCTGGCGGTCCGCTCCCAGAAGCCCGTCGCGCTCGAGCCGGGGAACTACACGACGATCCTCTCGCCCGAGTGCGCGGCCGATCTGGCCCAGACGATGTTCTTCGGCGGCTTCAACTACCGGAACTACGACGAGGGGCGGAGCTTCCTCTCGCAGCTGTCGAAGCAGGTCGAGGGCGGGGAGAAGATCTTCGGCGAGAAGGTGAACCTCTACACCGACCCCAGCCATCCGGAGAACCCCGGCAACGTGTTCGACGGGGAGGGGCTGCCGATCCGGCGGATCGACTGGGTGAAGGACGGCGTCGTCCGGAACATGACCTGCTCGCGCTACTGGGCCGAGAAGGGGAAGAAGAAGCGCGAGCCGACGCCCGGCCCGGCCAACGGGATCATGACGGGCGGCAAGACGTCGGTGGACGACATGGTCGCGTCGACCAAGCGCGGCCTCATCGTGGCGCGCTTCTGGTACATCCGCCCGCTCGACCCGCAGACGTGCCTCTTCACCGGCCTCACCCGGGACGGCCTCTTCCTGATCGAGAACGGGAAAATCACGAAGCCGGTGAAGAACTTCCGGTGGAACGAGACGCCGGTGAAGATGCTGCGCAACATCGAGGCGATGGGCCCCAGCCGGCGGGTCATCACGAGCGAGCAGGACCTCGGCTCGAACCTCTACTTCCCGCCGCTGAAGGTCACCGACTTCACGTTCGCGTCGCTCTCGGACGCGGTGTAGGGGGCGGCGATGTCCTGCACCCGCCGGACTGCACTGAAATCAGCGGCCGTCGCGGCTGCGACGGCCGTCGCGGCCGCCGCGCTGCCGCGCGAGCTCCTCGGCTCGCCGGGCCGCTTCACCTTCGCGCGGGCGCGGTACCAGTCGGGAGACTGGGACACCGACCCGAAGATGCCGTCGAACCTCCTCAACTCGCTGGTCGAGTACACGCGGACCCCGGTCGACCCGCGCGAGGAGGTCGTCGCGATCGACTCCGCCGACCTCGCGGCGTTCCCGTTCCTCTACCTGAGCGGACACGAGCTGGTCCGTTTCACGAAGAAGGAGAAGGAGAGCTTCGGCCGGTACGTCGAGGACGGCGGCTTCGTCTTCGTGGACGACTGCAATCACGACGTGGGCGGCCTCTTCGCCACCAGCTTCGAGCGCGAGATGGGCGACCTCTTCCCGCGCCGCCTGAAGCCGCTGCCGAACGACCACGAGCTGTACGGCGTGGCGTTCCACTTCCCCGACGGTCCGCCGCCCACCACCCACGAGCTGAACGGCTGGGGCGACAACCTCGTCCACGACCACCTGAAGGCGGTGATGGTGAAGGGGAAAATCGGCGTCCTCTACTCGAACAAGGACTACGGCTGCGAGTGGGACTACGACGTGGCCTCGAAGATGTACCTGGCGGAGGACAACACGAGATTCGGGGTGAACGTCCTCACCTACGCGCTATGTCGATGATGGGGGGCCCGACGCTGGGCCCCCCATGCCCCCCCGCACGAATCGCTGAATGAGCGCCGACGTCAAGCCGCTCCTCGACAAGGTCGAGCGGCTCAGGACCGAGATCCACCGCGTCATCGTCGGACAGGAAAGGGTGATCGAGGAGCTCCTCGTCACGCTCCTGGCCGGCGGGCACGGGTTCCTCCGCGGCGTGCCGGGTCTCGCCAAGACGAAGCTCGTCCGCACCGTGGCGGACGCCACGCACCTGACGTTCAAGCGGATCCAGTTCACGCCCGACCTCCTCCCGTCGGACGTGACCGGGAGCGAGGTGCTCGACGACGGTGAAGGGAGGAAGACGCTCCGCTTCCTGCGCGGTCCGGTCTTCGTGAACCTCCTCCTCGCCGACGAGATCAACCGGACCGCGCCCAAGACTCAGGCGGCGCTGCTCGAGGCGATGCAGGAGCACCAGGTGACGGTGGGCGGCGTCTCGTACCCGCTGCCGGCGCCGTTCTGCGTCCTCGCAACCCAGAACCCGATCGAGCAGGAGGGGACGTACCCGCTTCCCGAGGCCCAGCTCGACCGCTTCCTCCTCTGCATCTCCGTCGACTACCCGGCGGAGGACGAGGAGGTGTCGATCCTCAAGGCCACGACCGGACACGAGCCGGGCGCGGTCTCGCCGGTCCTCGACGTGGCGGAGATCGGAGCGCTGCAGGGGCTGGTGCGCGACGTGCCCGTCGCGGACGACATCGTGCGCGACGTGGTTCGGCTCGTGCGGGCGACGCGATCCGGCGAAGGCGGCGACCCGGCGGTGCGGAAGTGGATCGAGTGGGGCGCCGGGCCCCGCGCCGGCCAGGCGCTCCTCCTCTCGGCCAAGGCGCTGGCGCTCCTCTCGGGGCGTTTCGCGGTCTCCCGGCACGACCTGAAGCGCCTGGCGGCGCCGGTGCTCCGGCACCGGCTGGTGCTCTCGTACGCGGCGAGCGCGGAGGGGATCACGACCGATGAGGTGGTTCGCCAGCTCGTCGAGCGCGCGAAGCTCTGAGCCCGGAGGAAGGTCAGGGGGCGGCGCGGCCGATCCGCTCCTGCCTCCGGCCCTCCTCGCCGCGCTGGCCGGGCTGGAGCTGGTCTCGGCGGCCCGGCAGCGACGCACCGGGGACGGCGTCCACGCCGCGCTGCGGCACGGACGGGAGGAGGAGTTCTTCCAGCATCGTCCGTACGTGCGTGGCGACGACCTGCGCGCCGTGGACTGGCGCGCCTCGGCGCGCACCGGTCACCTGCTCCTGAAGGAGCGGCACCAGCCGTCGCGCCGGCCGCTGACGTTGCTCGTCGACACGAGCGCGTCGATGGCGTTTCCCGAGGGCTCGACGAAGCTCCGGCAGGCCCGGGTGCTCGCGGCCGCGCTCGCGTTCCTCGCGCTCCGGCGCGGAGACTCCGTGGAGCTGTGGCGCCTCGACGGGGCGGAGTTCGCGCGGGTGGCGCGTCTCCGTCCAGCTCCACGCGCGTTGCACGCGATCCAGGGCGTCGTGGCCCCGCTCGGACCGTCGGGGGGCGGGGACGTGGGGAGCGCGCTCGCGCGCGTCGGCGCCTCGATCGCGCGGAACGGCCTCGCCGTCGTGCTGTCCGACCTGTACGGCGACGAGGCTGGGCTCCGCCGCGCGGTCGCGTCGCTCCGGCGTGTGGCGGAGGTGGCGGTCGTCCACGTCCTCTCGGCCACCGAACGGGCGATCCCGTCCGCGCTCTCCTCGCTCGAGGAGCTGGAAGGGGGCGGTGTCGTCAGCCTCGACGCGTCCGCGATCGCCGAGCACGCGGCGCGGGTGGCCTCGTGGCGCGAGCGGCTCGGCACGGCGATGCGCGGAACCGGAGCCGAGTGGGTGGAGGCGGACGCCGCGGAGCCCGCGGCCGGCATCCTCTCCCGCTGGCTGCGGAGGGCCTCGTGATCGCGCTCCTGGGCGGGCTCGCCGCGGCCTGGGCGGCGATCACGGCGCTGCACCTCCGCTCGAGGCCGCGCGGCGGGGCCGCTCCGTTCCCGTCGTTCCAG
>CAYLNK010000340.1:0-7181 GCA_964384675.1 uncultured Holophagales bacterium
ACGCCCCGGGCGTCGTCCTGATCGCGGGCACCGGCGCGGTGGCGTTCGGACGCCGCCGGGACGGCGAGGAGGCGCGCGCGGGCGGCTGGGGCCCGCTGATCGGTGACGAGGGCTCGGCCTACTTCATCGCCCGGCGCGGCCTCGCGGCCGTGGTGCGCAGCCTGGACGGGCGCGGCCCCGGCACGATCCTCCACGACATGCTGTTCGCGTCCGAGGGCTCCAGCTCCACGGTGGGCCTCCTCCGGAAGCTGTACCGGCCCGGCGTCGGGCCGAGCGAGATCGCCGCCTACTTCCCGCTCGTCCTCGAGGCGGCCCGGCGCGGAGACCGCGTCTCGCTGGCCATCTTCCGGGAGGCCGCCGCCGAGCTGGGCCTCGCGGTGCGGACCGTGGTCGAGCGGCTCTCGCTGGGGCCCGAGCCGTTCCCGGTCGCCACCGTGGGCGGCGTCTTCAACGCCGGCCCGATCCTCCTCGACCCCCTCGGCGACGAGCTCCGCGCGATCCCGGCCGCCACGCTGGGCTCTCCCGCGTTCCCGCCCGAGGTGGGCGCCGTGCGCCTGGCGCTCTCGCGGAGCCGCGCGTGACGACCGCCGAGCTCCTCCTCGCCCTGAACGACGCCGACCAGACCGTCCCTTCGAAGGTGCGGGAGGCGCTTCCCGCCCTCGAGCGGGCGACGATCGCGATCGCCGGGCGCCTCGACACGGGCGGCCGCTGGTTCCAGCTCGGCGCGGGTACCAGCGGGCGTCTCGCCGTCCTGGACGCCTCCGAGCTGCCCCCGACGTTCGGTGTGCCGCCGGGCCTCGTCACCGGCCTCGTCGCCGGCGGCGCCCGCGCCCTGCAGCACGCGGTCGAGGGGGCCGAGGACGACGCCGGCGCCGCCGCACGCGACCTGGCCGAGGCCGGTCTCTCGTCGCGCGACGTGGTGCTGGGGATCGCCGCCAGCGGGCGCACCCCGTACGTCCTCGGCGCCATCGACTACGGCCGGCGCTTCGGCGCGCTCACGGTGGGATTCGCCTGCACCCCGGAGACGCCGCTCCTCTCCGCCGCCGAGCTCGCGATCCTGGTCGACACCGGGCCGGAGGTGCTGGCCGGCTCCACGCGTCTCATGGCCGGGACCGCGCAGAAGCTCGTCCTCAACATGCTCTCCACCGCGGTGATGGCGCGGCGCGGCCTCGTCGTGCGCGGCGAGATGGTGGCGATGCGTCCGACGAACGAGAAGCTCCGGCGGCGCGCGGTGAGGATCGTCTCCGACCTCCTCGACGTCGCGATGAACCGCGCCGAGGAGCTGCTCCGCACGGCCGGCTGGGAGCTGCCCATCGCCCTCCTCGCCGGCCGCTACGACGAGTCGCCCGAGGCCGCACGCGCCCGCCTCACGGCGGCCGGCGGGTCGGTGGCGCGGGCGCTCGGCGAGCCGTGATCGATCTCCACCTTCACGGCGCGTTCGGGGTCGACGTCGTGACGGCCGACGCGACCGGGCTCGACCGGCTCGCGCTGGGCCTCGCGGCCCGGGGCGTCTCTGGGTTCCTCCCGACGCTCGTGCCCCTGCCGCTGCCCGAGCTGGCCGCCGTCGTCTCCCGGCTCTCCGCCTGGATCCGCACGCGGCTGCCCGGCGACGGGCGGGGCGCCCTCCCGCTCGGGATCCACCTCGAGGGACCGTTCGTCTCGACCGCGCGCTGCGGGGCGCTCCACCGCGACTGCTTCCTGGACGGCAGCGACCCGCGCCGCGTCGACGCGTTCTTCGAGGTGCTCGGCAGCCTGCCGGGACGCCCGATGACGACGCTCGCGCCGGAGATCCCCGGCGGCCTCGACGTGGTCCGGGCGTTCGTGAAGCGGGGCTTCGTCGTCTCGATCGGGCACACCGACGCGGGTACGGCGGTCCTCGACGAAGCGCTCCGCGCCGGCGCCCGCCACATGACCCACTTCGGCAACGCCATGCGCCCCTTCCACCACCGGGAGGCCGGGCCGATCGGCTGGGGGCTGGTGCGGGCCGGCGTCTCCGTCGACGTGATCGCCGATCTCCACCACCTCTCCACCGAGATGCTCGAGCTGGTCTATCGCGCCAAGGACCCGTCCCGCGTGGCGCTGATCAGCGACGCCGCCCCGGCCGCCGGCCTGCCCGACGGCGCGTACACGATCTGGGGCGAGACCCTGACGCTGCACGGCGGGGCGATCCGCAACGCGTCGGGCGCGCTCGCCGGCAGCGCCTCCCTCCTCGACCGGTGCGTCGCGAACCTGGTGTCGATCGGCATCGAGCGGGAGCTCGCCGAGGCGTCCGCCTCCGAGGTGCCGCGCTGGATCCTGGAGGGCCCGTAGCGGGAATATAGGAACCTGGCGAGTCACGAACTTCCTTCGATCCGCCGGGAAGGGGACGGGCTCCGCGCTCCCGCTGCGCGCGGGCGACCCGCTTTCGCGTGCGGCGCTTCGGACGCGGGGGGCTCGCCGTAACTTGCTCCTCGGGGCCAGGATTGTCGTGGCGATCGCGTCGTCAGGCCGGCCCCGGGAGCTTCGAACAACGGCGAGCCTCGTCCCCGCGTCCTCGCGGCGCGCGCGAGCGGGGCCCCGCCCGTGCTCGACGTTCGCTGCGGGCCCGCCCCCGTCCCGGCTCCAGGTCCGGGTGCTCGGTTCCGAAACCGACCCTGCCCGCCTGAATGCCTCGGGCGGACACCGTTGGCGGCGAGCCCAAACGTGCCATCATGGTCTCATGCGTCAAGCTGGGGTTCGCAAGGCCCGGCGGAGTCTGAGGTCTCTCCGCGAGGAGATCGTCCGGGGCCAGATGTTGATCCTCGCCAGTCGAGGGCGCTCGGTCGCACAACTCATTCCGTCGACTTGCAGCCCATTCCGCCCGTTCCCCAGCCGATCCTCGTTCCGGCAGCAGCTCGGCAAGCAGGACCTTCATCTCACCGACGCCGTTCTCGACGGGCGCGATGACCGCTCGACGGCCCCGGACACTCCCCCAGCGGGCTGATCGACCCCGTTCGGGGCTCACACCTTCCAGTACCAGCCCTTCCTCTCGAACCCCTTCATCACGACGTACCAGAACGCGAGCGTGGCCACCGCCCAGGCGCTCGAGCGGAGCATCGGCGAGCCGATCCAGGAGAAGCCGCCGCCGTAGATCACCTTCTGGACCGAGTCGTCGCCCAGCTTCACGAAGCCCAGGACCCGGGCCAGCATCCCCGAGAGAACGAAGACCAGGAGCGGGTTCTTCCCGAACGTCAGGAAGAGCCCGAGGCCCCGGCGGATCCCCCGCACGTCGACGGCCCAGAGCGACGCGGCGAGCGCGAGGCAGGCGAAGCCCGACGTCAGCGCCACGTACGACCCGGTCCAGAGGTTCTTGTTGATCGGGAGGAACCGGCCCCAGAGCAGGCCGCCCGAGACTCCGGCGACCCCGGCCCACGCGAGCGCGGAAATCTTCCTCCCGAGCGGGCGCGAAGCCTGGAGCGCGAGCCCGGCGAGCGTGCCGGTCAGCATTGTGGCGAGGGCCGTGAGCGTCGAGACGATCCCCTCCGGGTCCCAGTCCTTCTTCCAGAGGTGCCCCTTCAGCACCGCGAGGTCGACGGCCCGCTGCACGTTCCCTTCGCGGGTCAGGTCGTACCCGGTGCCGAGGAGGAGATACGTGTGGAGCGCGAGGAGGCCCGCGATCGCCAGGATCAGCGGCCCCGCGCGCCTCGAGACGAGGAGCACCAGCCACGTCCCGAGGATGAAGACCACACCGATCCGCGGAAGGACGCCCGGGATGCGGATCCGGCCCAGCTTCTCGAGCGTGTACGGGAAGGCCGCCATCGCCCAGCCGACGAGGACGATGGCCATGCCTCGGGTGAACGCGTGGCGGGCCAGGCCGCTCCGCGTCGCCCCCGCCGCCATCCGCCTGTCGAGCGACAGCACGCCCGCCACGCCGACGATGAAGAGGAAGAACGGGAAGATCAGGTCGGTCGGCGTCCAGCCGTGCCACTCGGCGTGGTCGAACGGCGGGAAGACGTGGCCCCAGTCGCCGGGGTTGTTGACGAAGATCATCCCGGCGACGGTGGCCCCGCGGAAGACGTCGAGGGCCGCGAGACGGGCGGGGGCGGCGGGCTTCTCGATCCACCGATCTTACGGTCCGCTACGATCGGGGCGTGCGTCGCCCCCCTTCCCTCACGGACCTTCCGACTCTCCTTCCGCTGCTCCTCCTCGCCGCCTGCACCTCGGTCCCACGCGAGCTGGTCGTCTCGCCCCCTTCCGATCCGCTGGCCCGGCGCGTCGCGTCGCTGGCGGAGAAGACGAGGAGCCGCCTCGGGATCGCCGCGCTCCACGTCGAGAGCGGACGGCGGCTCGCCTGGAACGCGGACGAGGTGTTCGAGGCGGCCAGCGTCTACAAGCTCGGGCTCCTCGCCGAGGCCGCCGCCCGCGTCAAGGAGCACCGCCTCGAGCTGACCGACCGCTGGCGGCTCACCGAGAACGCGAAGGCGGCGCCCTCGAGCTTCCTCCTGGAGTTCGACTCGGGTCTCGAGCCGACGCAGCGCGACCTCCTCTACCTGATGATCGGGCGCTCCGACAACACCGCGACGAACCACTTCTTCGACCTGTTCGGGAAGGACGCGGTCAACGCGCGGATGGCGGCGCTCGGCTTCCCGAAATACCGGATGGTGGGCCGCATCCCGGACCGCGACCCCGTGGAGACGCAGGACCAGCGCTGGAAGGGCCTCGCGCTCGGCGACATGACGCCGGGCGAGACCGCCGAGTACTACCGCCGCGTCGTCACCGGGACGCTGCTCGGGGGCGCGAGCGACCGGCTGATCTGGAACGTCCTCTCGTCGCAGCACCAGCTCGACCGGATCCCGCGCCTGCTCCTCGACCTGCCCGGCGCGACGTGGGCCGGGAAGACGGGGACCAAGCGGGCGGTCCGCGTCGACTCCGGGGTCCTCACGACGAAGAAGGGCCACTTCGTCCTCGTGGTCTTCGCCGACCGGATCCCCGAGACGCCCGGCGCCACCGTCTTCGTGAACCGCACCATGGGCGAGATCGCGCGGGTGATCGTGGAGACGTGGTCGCGCGACCTGCCCGATCTGCCGGCTCCCCCGCCCCCCGTCAAGGAGGCCCCCGCGCTCGCCTTCGCGCTGCCGCGCGTCGAGGTGTCGCCGCTCGAGGCCGCCGCCGCCGGCCCGTACGAGGCCCGCGTCTTTCGCCCCGCCGACGAGCTGTTCTGGAAGCTGTGGAAGAAGGCCGGCGGGGACGTGCGCGACGACTGCCTGATGCCGATGCCGAACTCGTGGTGGGAGGGGGAGGACGGCTTCAAGATCGAGCCGCTCTCGGCCATCGTCCTCCACCACACCGGGAGCGCCACCGACGAGAGCGCCATCTCGTACTTCCTCGACCCCGCGAGCCTCGTCTCGTCGCACTTCCTCGTCGGGCTGGACGGGCGGCTCTACCAGTTCGTCTCGCTCGAGCACCGCGCCTGGCACGCGGGCTCCTCGCTCCTCCACGGCCGGCGCGTCCTGAACCGCACGTCGGTCGGCGTCGAGATCACGGGAGACGGCAACCTCGGACCGTTCACCCGCCCGCAGATCGAGTCCGTGGTGCGGCTCGTCGGCGTCCTCACCGCGATGTACGACGTCAAGGCGCCCTGGATCGCGGGGCACCAGCACATCGCGCCGTGGCGGAAGCCCGACCCGGGCGAGCTCTTCCCGTGGAACGAGATCGTGAGGCGCGCGCTGGAGCTGGCCGAGACGCTGAAGGCCGAGGTCCCGCCCGGCTTCGCCGGCCCGTCCTGATCCGGGCTACGCCCGCGTCACCCCGAGCCCGGGGCCGGACGGCAGGGACCACCGCCCGTCCGCGAACGTGAGCCCCTTCCACGGGTCGTTCGAGATCAGCAGGTTCCCGTCGATGTCGAGCCACTCGTAGAGCGGCGCGACGGCGACCGCCGCCGCGATGCCGAGGGACGACTCGATCATGCAGCCGAGCATCAGCTCGAAGCCGAGCACGCGTCCGAGCGCGGCCAGCTCCACGGCCCGGGTGATGCCGCCGCACTTGGCGAGCTTCACGTTGATCCCGTCGAAGAGGCCGACCAGCGGCGGGATGTCGGCCGGGTGGAGGACCGACTCGTCGGCCACGAGCGGCAGGACCGAGCCGGCCTTCACCGCCTTCATGTCGGCGTTCTGCGCGGCCGGGAGCGGCTGCTCGACGAACTCGATGTCCATCGACTTCAGCCAGGCGATCTTCCGGAGCGCCTCCTCCGGGGTCTTCCATCCCTCGTTGGCGTCGACGCGGATCGGCTTCTTCGTGACGGAGCGGATGGCGGTGACGTTCTCCTCGTCGTTGTCGAGGCCCACCTTCACCTTCAGGAGCGGGTACTTCTCCGCCTCCTTCACCTTCGCCTTCATCACCTCGGCGGTGTCGATGCCGATCGAGAACGTCGTCTGCGACATCCGATGGGTCGGCATCCCGAGAAGCCGGTGCACGGGAGCCCCCAGCTTCTTCCCCTTCCAGTCCCAGAGCGCCATGTCGAGCGCCGCCACCACCTCGGAGTCGCCGCCGGCTGCGTGCTCGGCCCTCACCAGCCAGGTCAGGTGCTCCCAGGGCGACAGGCCGTCGACCGCCTGCTTCACCTTCGCGAAGGCCGCCTCCGCCGACTCCCAGCTCTGGCCGTACCTCTTGTTCGCGGCGGCCTCGCCGTAGCCGGTGACCCCCTCCGCCGTGACGGAGAGGAGGCCGTTCTTCTTCGAGTCCGACGAGCCGCGGGCGATGGTCCAGGTATGCGTCAGCTTCAGCTCGAGGGGCACGAAGTCGAGCGCGACGCCGGGCGCCGTCCTCGGCTTCTTCTCCAGGGTCTTCGCGGACGTGGCGGCGGCGACGAACGAGGCGGGGAGGAGGAACGGTGCGGCGAGGCCGCCGAGAAGCCCGCGGCGGGTCGTGTCGTGGCTCATGGTGTCGGGCATTATCTCCGCCGAACGGAGAGACCGATGCCCAGACTCCGACGGGTCGCGTCCGCCCTGCTCCTCCTCGTCGCGCTCGAGCTGCGGGCGGGCACCCTCACCCACCCTTCCGGCGCGACGGTGATCGTGCCCGTCGCGGACCTCTTCGCCCGCCCCGACGAGACGTCGCCGGTCGAGGACCAGGTGGTCCTGGGCGAGCGCGTCGAGATCCTGGAGGAGACGGCCGGCTTCGCTCGGGTGCGCGCCCGGGACGGCGAGGTCGCCTGGATGCCGGAG
>CAYLNK010000341.1:0-7130 GCA_964384675.1 uncultured Holophagales bacterium
CCGCGACGTCGACGTCGCGCGGACCCGGCTCGAGGCCGCCCTCGACGGCGCGGTCGCCGCACGCCGCGTCCGCGAGAATGCCGAGCGGGAGCTGGAATCGGCCCGCGCCCGCGAGGCGGCGCAGGACGCGACGGTCGGTGCGGCGCGCGAGGCGCTCCGCACGGCCGAAGAGACGATGGGCGTCGCGAAGGCCGATCTCGACGAGGCGGAGACGGAAGTCGCGAGCCGGCGCGGCTGACGGCGGGCCGACCTCGGACTGGCGGGACCTGACCCCGACCCGGTTTTCGAGATCCTCGGGCGTGAGTCCGGTGAGCCTCTCCGGCTGCGTGCTCCTGGAGAGCTGGACCGGCACGAACGGCTGGTCGGGGAAGAGCTTCAACATCTTCGACCTGGACCGCAAGCGCTGGCACCAGACCTGGGTGGACCAGTCGGGCGGCATCACGCACATCGTGGACGGCGAGTACAGGGACGGCGCCCTTCGCTTCCGGACCGAGCCGAAGCGCGACGACAAGGGAGTCCTGACACAGCGGCTTCTGACGTTCACGAACATGAGCCCCGACCGCGTCCGCCAGCACTCCCAGCTCTCGACCGACGGGGGACGCACCTGGACGGACGAATACGACTTCATCTACGAACGGAAGAAGTGAAGGTTGCGGCGAGCCGCGTCCTGGAACCCCCGGCGTCCGCCGGGGGTCGTTCCCTCTGGTCCCGCGCCCTGACCTCTCGCCCCCGCCTGGCTACACTCACGCGGTGAGCGGGGCGACGGGTGCGACGGCCCGGAACGAACGGGTGCTGGCGGTCACGGTGGACGAGCCCGGGCGCCGCGTGGTCCTCCAGGCCTCCGTCACATCGCTCCCCCTCTGGCTTCTCGCCGTGCCCGTGACCGCCTTCCCGGCATTCCACCTGTTCTCGGGACGCGCCTCCTGGGCCGGGCTCGCCTTCCTCGCTCTCGCCGGGGCCGCCTGCTCCCTCGTCCTCGTCCTCTGCGCCTGGGTGCCGCAGGCCCTTTCGGTCGACGCCGAGACCACGGTGCTCGTCCATCGGAACCTGATGACGGGCGGAGACCGCCGCCGCGAGATCGCGTCGCGCGATCTCGCGGGCCTCACGCTCTCCGGATTCGTGCCCGGCGGACGTTCGACCCTGACGACGCGCCTGACCTTGCGCGTGGGGAGCACGGGCAACGCGAGGGAGTGGACGAGCGGGCTCGCCGTCGAGGGCGTCGACACGAGACGCGAGGTGGCGGACCTCGCCTACCGGCTCGGTGCTGCGGCCGGACTCCGTCACCAGCGCGTGGTGCGCAGCGACGCCCGGCAGATCGAGGTCGAGCTCGCCCGGGAGGCGGGACCGGGGCTCGAGCCGGCTCCAACGCCCGAGCGTCCCGCCCAGTACGCCCGCGACGTCGTCTCCGCGGCCGCCACGGCCGCCGCGAATCGGGACGTCGTCCCGCGCTTCGACCCGCGGCGCTTTCCCGGACCGTACCGCGTCGCCGCCTGGGAGCCGGGCCGTCTCGTGCGTCTCGTGAGACGACTCAGCCTGATCGGCGCGCTGGCGATACCGGTCGGCCTCGCCGCGGCCGCCGTCGTGGTCTGGGCCGTGGCGCGGCCGTTCCTCGGAGGCGTCTCGGCCGACGGCGCCTTCTCGCTCCTCGTCGTGGGTGCCGCCGCCGCCGCCATCACGTTCGGCGCCGTCCGGACGCTTCGCGACGCCCGGCCCCGAAGCGTCTCGTTCGACTTCGCGGGCGGCCGTCTCGACGTGAGCGAGTGGCCGTCGCGCCGGACGCTGGCGCTGGACCAGGTCTCGGCGCTCGAGCTTCGCACCCTCCACACCCACGTTCGGGGCGGGAGGCGCGGCGTCCCGCACGACGACTACCGCTGCGAGGTTCTCGTCCGGCATCGGCAAGCGCCGCCGATCCTCGTCGCTTGCACCCGCGAGCTCCGCGACGATGCCATGGCGCCGTATCGACAGGCGCTGCCCCTCGCGACAGAGCTCGCGGAGGCGCTCGGTGTGCGGTGCGAGATCGTCGGCGGGGGGAAGTGAGGCGTCGCGCCCTCGTGCGCCGGGTCGGATCCGGCCCGTGCGCAGTGCGGCGAGGCGAGTCTCTCCACCGACTGCGCGGCCTCGAAGCGCAAGGCCGGGGTGGCGCGTCGCGCCGAGCGAACGGAACCGGCATGAGGTCGAAGAGATCCTCTCGCGCCGGATGAGGCAAAGCGCGTGGCATTTCGCCATGTCGTCAAGCAGGCCCAAACCCGAGGACCTCTTCGAGAAGATCCGCGAGCTGCCCCCGGAGACGCTGGCCGATGTGGAGGACTTCGTCGACTTCCTGCGGTCGAAGGACGAGGATCTGCAGCTGCGCCGAGTCGTGACCGCCATGTCTGAGCGCGCGCTCGAGAAGGCCTGGGGTCCCGAGGATGACGTCTACGACCAGCTTTGATTTCGGGGACGTCGTCCTCGTAACGTATCCATTCACAAACCAGACCGACGCCAGGCAGCGGCCGGCCGTCGTCGTCAGCTCGTCCCTCTACGACAGGAAGCGGCTCGACGTGGTCCTGATGCCGGTCACGAGCCAGGTCCGACCGGTGGCTGGCTTCGGGGCGGTGCTGGTGACCGACGGGCAGGAAGAACCGAGCACCGCATGACCAAGAGAGGAGTGCCGGCGATTCGAGCGGCTCGTAGCAGCCATCAGCGCCACCAGCCAGCGTGGGGCTATCGTTACGTGGGACCTGTGCCGACTCTGCGAGCGTGAACAGCACCCGGGCCACGCACGCTGCGCCTCCGCCCTGCCCCCTCCGACCGGCCGCGGCCGCGGGTTCTCTCTCCCGAACCTAGCCGTCGACGTCACGCGGCAGACCAGCAGCACGCTTGCGGGCGCTGGCTCCCGATCGCCGCCAGAGAACGGTCGGATCTTGGTCGACGTGACCCGGCGTCCGGCGAGCCGTGAGAGGCTCCGCGCCCCATGACTCTCGGCTCGCTCGCGGTTCGCGCCCTCTGCGCGGTCTCGTCCCGTCGTCCCGGCAACGACCTCGCCCTCCGCGCGCTGCAGCGCGCCCATCACGTCCTGGCGGTCGCGCTGGGTCTGCGTCTCGCGGAGCTACGCGACTCGGACGACCCGCTGGCCCGACGCTTCGCCGAGACCGAGGAGCTCTCCTACCAGCTTCCCATCGCCCTCTCGGCCGCCCGCGTGCTGGCGGCTCGCTGGAGCAGGGTGCCGGAGAGGAAGCGGCCGCACTACCTTCCGGAGGAGCGGTTCGAGATCCTCCGCGCCCGGGCTTCGCTGATCCTGACGGCCCGCGAGACGGCGCGTCTCTTCGCAGTCTCCGAGTCGACGATCCATCGCTGGGAGACCGACCTGCACCGGGCTTCCGAGGCCGATCCAGCCGTCCGGGCGCTCGGTCAGAACTACCAGCCGAGCCCGCCTGTCCGGCGCTACGCGGACGTCGTCCGTGCGCTCGTCCTTCACCTGTCGCGGGTGGGTATCGGCGGCTCCGAGAAGGTCGCGCAGACGATGGCGCGGCTCGGGTACGCGATCTCGTCACGCACGGTGGCGCGGATCCGCCAGAGGAAGACCGTTCCAACTCCCCCCGCCTCGTCGACTCCGCCGCCGGGTCCGCCGGCCGGAACCGGGGAGCCCCGGCCGAAAGTGCCAAAGCCCGCCTCCGGCGGATCCAGGCCGCGTCTCCGAGCGAAGGCACCGCTCGACAAGGTGCACCTCGACATCACGCAGGTGAAATCGCTATTCGGCTTCTTCCGGTTCCGGATCGCCGTGGTGCTGGACGTCTTCTCCCGCTTCCCGTTGGCCTTCTCGGCTTCCGCTCGGAACCGACGGCGGTCGAACTGCTGGCCCTGCTGGAGAAGGCGCTCGTCTTCGGCAAGCCCCGGGTGCTGGTGACGGACCAGGGATCGGCGTTCACGTCCGCCGTGTTCCGAGCCGGCGTCGCCGTGCTCGGTGTCGAGCAGCGATTCGGCGCCCTGTATCAGCATGCGTCCATCGCACGGCTGGAGAGGCTGTGGCGGTCGCTGAAGGACTCGCTTTTCCATCCGGCGCTCAGGCGACGGCTCGTCCTGTCCGGTCTGGACCGGGACGTCGCGGCGGTGCTGGCCCACTACTCGCTGTTCCGGCCACACTCGGGTCTCGGAGGGGCGACGCCGGCGGAGGTGTTCCTGCGCCTCCCGCCGGCACACCTCGCCGCCGTGGCGCCGCCACGAGGCCGGCCCGGTGAGGTGGTCCCTTTCCCCGAGTTCGTCACCGAATCGCTGGGGCCACGACTCCCTGTCGTCTACCGGAAGGCCGCGTAGCCGGGCTCACGCCCAGGCTCGCAGCCGCAGGTTCCGGCTCCTACCTAAGCGGCCCGAGACCCGTCGGCGCGGGACGCGTCGATCCGATGGAGGTGTAGCCCGTCTCCGCGCACCGGTCACAGTTGTCCCGGCCCCCGCATCGCGACAAGGCCCGCAGGAGCGTCCGAATGCCGCCGCTCATCTCCATTGCGGGACTACAGCTCGCTCGAAATCGGTCATCTCCATTGCGGGGCTACAAGGACGACCGCGCTCGCCACCACGCCCGTCGCGGACCCGTGGCCCTATTCCGGTCAGCAGACCCCGGTCATTTCAGACAAGCGCCGCCGCCGCTCCGAGCCTGCTGTCAGGTCACCCGCGCGGAACCGTGAGACGATCCCGGTTGTCCACTGCCCCAGCAGCAGGCGACGGCACGAATACCACGCAGCAAGGAACGCATGCCTCGAATCCGCAAGCTCTTCGGCTCTGCCTCCTCCCTCTCCGTCTTTCTCGCCATGGAGGAGATCCTCGCCGTCGCCCTCGGCCGCAAGCTCGCCAAGCTGCGCGAATCAGGCCTCTCTTCCAGCGCCGCCTTCGCGAGAATCGAGGAGCTGGAGAGACGACTGCTTCTGTGCCAGCGCTGGCTCACGCTGTACATCAGCCACTTCGAGCGAACCGGTCGGATCCGGCGATTCGAGTGGAGCGGGGAGGCGCGTGTCGAGATCCTGCGCCTGAAGGCGGCCGAGAGGCTGTCGGCGACCGAGACGGCCAGGCGGTCCAACGTCGATCCTTCCACGGTCTACCGTTGGGAGGGCGTCCTGAGGGCCGATCCGACCGCCACGCGGATCGGCTCCCTCATGAAGCCCGTGCCGCCGATCCGCCGCATTGCCGACGGCGTTCGCCGGGTGGTCAAGGAGCTGGACGGGCTGAACCTCCTGGGCGCCCGCTCTCTCGCCCACCACGTCGCCCGTGCCGCCATCCGGATCTCCCCCACCACCGTCCGCCGCATCCGCCGGGAGCCGATCGCGCCGAAGACGCCGGCGCCGTCTCCACCGAGCGTGACAGGCAGCTCCCGGCGCAAGCACGTCGACCGACCGATCAGGGCCAGGAGACCGCGGCACATCTACATGCTCGACCTGACTTCCGTCGGCGGCTGGCTCCGGATCTTCGACTTCAAGATCGCGATGGTCCTCGACGCCTACTCCCGCTTTCCCGTCGCCGCCCAGGTCTTCGTGAAGGAGCCCAGCGCGGTGGAGATCCGAGAGCTCTTGAGGAGGGCGTTCGACCGACACGGTCCACCCGACATCCTCGTGACCGATCACGGCTCGGCCTTCACGGCCACCAGGCTGCGGTCGTTCCTGCGCCGTCGCAACGTGGCTCATCGGCTCGGGGCGGTCGGACACTCCGGCTCGATCGCGATCATCGAGCGCTCGTGGAGAACCCTGAAGGCGTTGCTTTGCGGGCAGAGCCTCCGTACCGCGCGTCGCCTGCTTCCGTTTCGTCCCTTGGTCGCCGTCGACCTTCGACGGCGGCTGGAGGTGGTGCTCACCTACTACGCGACGCACCGGCCTCACCAGGGCCTGCATGGAGCGACACCGGCCGAGGTGTTCTTCCAGCAGCCTCCGGCAAGCCTCGCCGCACGGCCCGCCGCCCGCGGCCTCTCCGGCCAGGAATCGACGGCGCTCCCGGTCGCGATCCGGTTCGCCGACGACGCCGAGACGCTGCCGTATCTCGCCCGCGCCGCCTGACCTGAGCTGACCTCGTCTTTCCCTGCTCCACACGCAGGTCCTCACTCGAGGAGGTCTCTCCAACACGACCAAGTCCGGGACTGGCGACTCCCGCCAGGCGGTAGGCGTGTTGCGGGCCCGCGCGGCTGGCCCACCTTCCGCCTCTCGTGGGTGGACGCACATACGGCGTAAGTCATCGTCGCGACACCCATTGGACCGCTACAGTTCGAGGCGAGAGCGTGAGAGCGTGCCGTCGCGTCATCTCCGCCGGCGGCGCGGCGGGGGCTCGTCGACGGTGGCTATCCTTTATCCTTTGGCTCTGACCCCGTTCTGGCCCCGACGTCGCCGGAAGCCGCCGCGGCTGGAAGCGAGAGCGTGAGAGCGTGCCGTCGCGCCATCTCCGCCGGCGGCGCGGCGAGGGCTCGTCGACGGGGTTATCCTTTATCCTTTGGCTCTGACCCCGTTCTGACCCCGCCGTCGGCGCTTGCCCGCGGTCTATCCTTTATCCTTAGTCCCTGACCCCACTGGTTCCTTTGACGGGCGAACGCCGCATCTGTGGACCGTCAGCTCGCTCGAAATCGGCTTCTCATCTCCATTGCGGGGCTACACCTACACCCACGACGGTGGTTATCCTTTATCCTTTGGCTCTGACCCCGTTCTGACCCTCTCCGACGCCGCTGGAAGCCGCCGCGGTTGGAGGCGAGAGCGTGAGAGCGTGCCGTCGCGTCATCTCCGCCGGCGGCGCGGCGGGGGCTCGTCGACGGTGGCTATCCTTTATCCTTTGGCTCTGACCCCGTTCTGCCCGACCCCGTTCTGCCCCTCATGCCCACCGCCTATCCTTTATCATTTGGACCTGACCCCGCTGGTCTGAGTCAACAGGCCCGGTCACCGCGCTACGTCCTTCGCTCCTGCGCCGGCCTCGGTACCGCCGAAGGACTCTTCCACCAAGGCAATCTCCCGGAGGAGTTCTTCCTCGTCGTCGGAAAGAGCGCCAGTCGTATCCGTCTCGATGTTCCTGTGGGCAAGCGTCCGTGCTTCCTTCAGTAGCCGACGCCCCTCCTCAAACTCGATACCACGGAGAAGAAGGCATGCTTTCCAGTAAAGAAGTCTTGAGGACCCCGGGTATCGCACCAG
>CAYLNK010000342.1:0-7118 GCA_964384675.1 uncultured Holophagales bacterium
CGGAGTCGTCAAAGTCCCCCTCGTCCTCCAGCGTCAGCTCGGTCGACGCGGAAAGGCCGAGAGAGACGGCGAGAGAGGCGATCGCTCGCGTCCGGGACGCCGAGAGGCGGGCGACGCCGGCTTCGGCCTCCGCGAGGCTCGCCTCGACGCCGGCGAGGTCGGCCCCGAGCGCCGCCCCGGCCGCGAAGCGCTCCTTCTCCTCGTCGCGGCGTGCCCGTGTCGTCTCCACGAGCTTCTCTCCGTCGGCCAGCCGCGCTTCCGCGGCGAGGACGTCGAAGAACGACTCGATCACCTGCCCGACGAGGGCGTTCCTCGCCGCGTCGCTCTCGGCGGCGGAGATCTCCGTGGCGGCCGCCAGGAGGCCGCGGCGCGCCCGGTCGCGGCCTCCCGCCCAGAGGTTCAGCCGGGCGTCGACGACCAGCCCATAGACGTCGAACGTGCCCGGGGCGTCGAGGGACGCGTTCTCGGGAAAGGCGCGCGCATCGGTCTCCTGGGCGATGAAGAGGTGGGGCCAGTCGCCGCGAGTCCACGTGTAGCTCGCGCCGACGGCCGGCAAGAAGGCGGCGCGCGACTCGTCGAGCATCGCCTGGACCTGGCGTCCCCTGATGCGGAGGGCGGCGAGGCCCGGATTTCCGGCGACGGCGCTGGCGATCGCCTGCCTCAGGGTCAGGGGCCGCGGGGTCTGGGCCCCGGCCGGCGCCGCCAGCGACAGGCAGAGGAATCCGGCCGCGATCGGTTGCGGGCGGCTGGCGAACGGTCTGGAGGCCATCGATCGACTCCTTCCGTTCACCACGTTGGATCGCCCGCGTGTGACCCACCGTGAGAGAGGACGTGGAAAGGGCCGTCAGGCGGTCCGCTCGAGGAGGGGCGACGGCGCGGGCCAGCCCAGGATCGTGGCCGTCTCCCGCTTCATCTCGTCGCTCAGCGCGTGGTGGAGCGACTTCAGCTCGGGCGTGTCCCACTCGAGCGACGCGATCCGGTCGGTCAGCTCGAAGAAGCGGGTGGAGAGCGCGTCCCGAGCAGCCTCGTAGCGAAGGAGCGCGCTCTCGCCGCCTTCCATCAGCGCGCTCGCGAGGAGCTCCGCGTCCCGCAGGGCGTCGCTGATCCCGTGGGCGGTGATCGGGTCCTTGAAATGACCCGCGTCGCCGACCAGGGCCCACCCCGCGCCCCAGGGGCGTCTCATGAATCCGCGATGCCCCGGGGACCCGGAGAGGGATCCGGCGAGGCGTGCCTCGCTCAGCCCTCGAGCCAGCCCGGGCGCGGCCTCGGAGAGGAGCCTCCGATACGCGTCCTCCACACCCGTCCGGACCCTCGCCGCGAAGTCCTCGCCGGAGATCGAGGCGAAGAGGAGGGTGAGCCCGCCGTTGGTGGGAATCGCGCCGGCGGCCGCGCCCGGACCGCCCGGGTGACCCGGGCTCCAGTACCAGTGGTACGCGTCACCCGGAAGGCCCTCCCAGTAGCCGTACAGGTTGGCGCAGGCGGACCGCCCGCGCCGGGTGACGGGAGCGTCCACGAGCCGCGCCACGCTGGACCGCATGCCGTCGGCGCCCACCACCGCGTCGCCTCGCACCTCCGTCGAGGTGCCGTCCGAACCCTGCAGCACGGCGCCCTCGACGCGCCGGCCGCGGCTCCAGAGGAGATCGACGAGGCGGGTCCGGTGGCGGACCTCGGCGCCGGCCTCGGCCGCGGCGTCGACGAGGACGCGATCGAGCACGGTGCGGCGCGGCGCGAAGAGCGCCGGCACGCCGTCCTTCGGCTTGATCGGGACGTCGAGCACCTCGTCGTCGTAGTGGAAGACGGTCCGGCCGATCGGGGGCGTCCCCTCGCGCTCGAGACGCGACAGCAGCCCCCAGCGGGAGAGCTGGAGGACGGCCGGCCGCATCAGGGCGTGGGTCGAGAGCGTGTCGCTGCCGTACGTGCCGGCCTCCACCAGGAGGACGCGCTGCCCGCGCCGCGCGAGCAGCATCGCCGTGGCCGCTCCCGCGGCACGCGCGCCGACGATGACCGTGTCGTACCGGGACCGCGTGTGCGTGCTCATGGCGTCAGGCCGCCTTCCGCAGGTACGAGGTGAGGTGAATCGTGAGGTCGATGGCGTCGCGTCCGATGCCGTCGAGGAAGCTCGAGTTCCGCCGCCGCAGGAAGTGGAGGCCGAGCGTGTAGAGGCCGGGATGGGGCGTCACGCCGCCCCGGTGGACGATCTCGCCGCGGGCGTCGAGCGCCGGCACCCTCAGCCATGGATAGAGACGCCGGAAGCCGGTCGCCCAGACGACCGTGCGGATCCCCTGGCGATCCAGGTCCAGCCCGTCGAGGAGGAACGGAGCGGATCGGAGGGGCCGCGGCCGCTCCTTCGGGCCGACCTCGGCCTCGATCCCGGTCCGCGCGGCGAAGAGGTCGATCCTCTGGAGGACCCGCTCGAGCCGCGCGTCGGCGGCGGCGAGGTGGGCCGGAAGATCGCCGGCGAAGGAAACCCGGGAGCCGTCGACGTCCGCCAGCTTCCCGGCGAGCCGCACGCCGCGTCCGGCCAGCGCCGGCAGGTCGATCGTCACGCCGGGCTGCCCGACGAGCTGGAGGGACGGCTGGCGGCGGGAGGCCGCCAGGTCGCGCACCTCCTCCGCCGTCTCGTCGAGGATGCCGGCCGCGTCGAGCCACCACATGATGTCGCGGCCGCGATGGACCCGGGGGAGCCGCGTGTGCCGGCCGACCGCGAGCGTGACGGGTCTGCCGGAGGCCTGGATCTCGTCTGCGAGCTGGACCCCCGTGGCCGAGGCCCCGACCACCAGGACGCCGCCCTCCGGCAGCTCGCGTGCATTCCGATAGCGCGAGGGAACGATCTGGACGACGTCCGGAGGCAGCCTCCGTGAAAGAGCGGGGACGAGCGGCGTGTCGCACTGCCCCGTCGCGATCACGACGCTCGGGGCCGAGAAGGTGCCGCGATCGGTCGTCACCCGGTAGCCGGAGCCGACCGCGTCCACCGCGACGACGCTCGTCCGCTCCTCGATCGGAGCGGGGAGCGAGCGCGCGTAGCGGTCGAGACGGCAGACGAGCTCCGTCGCGCTCATGTAGCCGTCGGGGCTCGGGCCGTCGTAGCGGAAGCCCGGGAGCCGGCTCTGCCAGCTCGGCGTCAAGAGATGGAGCGAGTCCCAGCGCTCGCTCCGCCACCGCTCGGCGACGCGCCCGCGCTCGAGGACGACGTGGTCGACGCCGGAATCCGTGAGGCAGCGGCTCATGGCGAGCCCCGCCGGTCCTCCCCCGATGACGACCACGTCTGTCCGTTTCATGGGATCACGCTCCTCTGCTCTGTCGAACGGCCCGTCCCGTCATCGGGGGCCGCAGGCCGCGGCAGCGGCCGAGGGGAGGGGGACCGGATCACGGCCAACCCTCCGCGGGATGGCCGGCGCGGCCATGCGCCGGCTTCCCCCGAACCTCCTCGACGTGACGGCCGCGAGCCGGGGGGGACCCGGAGCTGAGGCGAAGGTCTCTGGGAAGGGCGCCGCTAGCGGCGCCCTTCCAGTAACCCGCATGACGGGTCCCCCCATTCCGTCGCTAGGCCGCGATGGCGATCTCGACGGGGACACCCTTGGTGAGGACGTCGAACACCGCCGAGCGGGCGCGGGACTGCTCGACGATCTCCCGCAGCTTCTCGGCGGGGGCGTCGCCCTTCACGTCGAAGGTCACCCGGATCCCCTGGTAGCCGTTCCGGACCTCCTTCGAGAGCCCGAGGACGCCCAGGAGGTCGATGTCGCCTTCGAGGCGCGAGGTCACCTCGGTGAGCTTCACGCCGCGCGCCGCCGCGACGGTCGCGATGCCGGCGGTGAGGCACGACGCCAGAGCGTGGAGCAGGAACTCGACCGGCGCCGGTGCGTCGTCGGCCCCGACGAGGACGGCCGGGTGATCGGCGGCGTACGAGTAGTCGCCCTTGTGAGCGTGCTCGGCACCCGCGCCCTGGAACGGCTCGATCCGGCTGTGGCTGTTGGTCCCCGACACCCAGCGGTTCGAGGCGCGGAACTGGAACTTCGCGAGCTCGGGCTGGGCCCGGACCGCGTCCACCGTCGCGAAGAGCGTCGGTGTGTCGACGCCGTTGAGGGGGCCGCGTTCCTTCTTGGTCCCTGGGTTCTGCATGGGCTTCTCCTTCTCGGCGGGCCACCGCTTCCTGCGGTCGGCCCGTCCGGGGAGAAAGAGGCACCCCGGGCGTGTGAGCGGGCGTGGGAACGGACGTGGAAAGAATGGACCGCAGGCCGCGAGAGCGGCCGAGGCGAAGGGGACCGGAGTCAGCTCCTACCGGACGGTGGCCGGCCAGGATCTGGCGTAGGGGAGCCCGGCCTGGTCCTGCGACTGCCGGACCGACTCGGCATCCGGCGCCGTGAAGATGCAGACACAACGTCGACCGTCGAGCGAGAGGTAGCTCCAGACGATCCGGCAGCCCCACAGGTCGAAGCACCAGGCCACCTGAGCCGACTTGGCCCGGAGGGTGGCCTCGTCGAACGGCTGAGGGAGCGCGCGCTCGAGGACGACGACGTCGCCGTGCACGTCGGCCTCCTCGTACCGGATCGCCTTCGCCGGCCACAGCTTCTCGTACGGAAGGTCCGCCGTCTCCTGGACGGTACGCACCGACTCCGCGTCGGGCGCCTCGTAGACGCAGACGACCCGCTTGCGGTCCCGGGCGACGTAGGTCTTCAGGAAGCGAACCTGGTAGTCCTCGTGGCAGCCCGCGGCGCGGTCTTCCCCCGCCTGGATCTCGTCCTGCGTGACCGGCTCCGGGAAGACCCTCTCCACGATCACGACGCTCATCCTTCCTCCCTGCTGCCCAGCTCGCGAAGGAACCCGTCGAGCTCGCGCCGCGCGGGCTCGGCGGCGCCGGCCGCGGACGGGCCGCGAAGCTCGTCGGCCATCCTCGCCACCTCGCCGTCCTCCCCGAGCCGCCGGCAGGCCCGAGCCAGCGTCAAGCCGGCGAGCAGCGCCTCCGTCGGCCTCCCGAGAGCCATCGCGGCGCGGCGGGCCTCGTCGGCACGAGCCCGGGCGCTGACCGCGTCCCCGCGCTCGAGGTCCATCCGGGCGGCGCGGGTCAGGGAATAGGCGAGACGGAGCTTGGCGTCGACCACGCGGAGCTCGTCGATCGCGGCCTCGAGCGCGCCCTCGGCGCCGGTCTCTCCGAGCGCGATCCGGCAGAGCGAAAGGAGGGCCCGGGCGAACGGCGCCTCGCTCCCCTCGCGCAGCTTTCCGCCGAGCGCCACGAGGTCCTCGGCGAGGCGCCGCGACCCGCTCCAGTCGCCCTGCTCCTGACGCAGGACGACGAGGTGCTCGAGCGCCAGGAACTCGTCCCTGGCGTCGCCGGCGCCGCGGGCCTCCAGCCGGGCCTGCTCGAAGAGGTCCTTCGCCTCGTCGGCGCGGCCCTGGTGCTGCCGCAGCAGGCCCTGCGAATCGGCGATCGCCGACGGCCTCGGGCCGGCCCGCGACGAACGGGCGCTGGCCTCGAGCGCGAGCGCCTCGGCGCGCGGGAGGTCCCGCTCGAGGAGGACGAGGCATCGCGCCGACTCCGCGAGCGCGAGGATCTGGTCGCTCTCGTCGCCGGCCCGGCCCACCCGCTCGGCGCGCAGCATCTGGCGCTGGGCATCGCCCAGGTCCCCTCCCTCCCAGCGGAGGTAGGCGAGCATGTGGAAGCCCAGCCGCGCGTGCTCGGCATCGCCGTGGTCGAGCGCGCGCTCGGCCAGCGTCTCCAGCTCGCGCGCGGCGCTCACGGCGTCCGCGGCGTGCCGGGCCTGGAGCTCGACCTGGAGGAGCTCCAGCAGCAGCGAGGTCCTCTGCGGCTCGGGGACCTCGGCCGCGTGCCGGCGTCCGCGCCGGGCGATCGCCCAGGCCTCGCCGTTGGCGAACTGGCGGAGGAAGAGCCGGCCGGCCCTCACGCAGGCGGTGGTGGCGAGCGCGTTCTCGCCGGCGAGGGCGGCGTGGTGGGCCAGCTCGGCGGCCGTGGTCTCGGCGGGCGCCAGCTTCCCGAGCCGCTCGGCGATCCGGAGGTGCATCAGCCGGCGGCGCGGCTGCGAGAGCTCGGTGTAGATCGCCCGTTGGACGATCTCGTGAGCGAATTCGTAGGCTCCACCGCCGTCCGTCCCGGCTCCCGCCCGCAGCAGCGCGTGGCGCTCCAGGAGATCGAGCGCGCCGAGGAGCCGATGGACGTCGAGCGCCATCAGCTCGCCGAGCCCCTCGGCGTCGATGCGCCGGCCCAGAACGGCGGCCCAGCGAAGCACGTCCCCGGCCTCGGGCGGCAGACGCTCGACCCGGTGGCGGATCAGCTCGGCCACCGACCCGGGCAGTCCGGTGGGGCTGCTCCCCGGAAGCCCCGCCGGACCGCTCCCGGACGACCGGCCCCCGGTGGCCGACGAGCGCGCCACCTCGAGCGCGAAGAGCGGGTTCCCCCCGCTCGTGGTGAAGACCTCCACGGCGTCGACGCCGGGCGCCGCGACCTGGATCAGCGCCGCCGTGGCCTCCTGGTCGAGAGGCTGGAGCGAAACCTCCTCGAGAAGACCCAGCTCCCGGAGGCTCCGGAGGGTCCGCTGTGCCGGCTCGTTGTCGAGGAGCTCTCCCGCCCGCGCGGCGAGGACGATCAGCAGCGGCCGGGAACGGCTCATGCGGGCGACGAAGTGGAGGAGCTCCGACGAGGCGGCGTCGACCCAGTGGACGTCGTCCAGAGCCAGCACCAGGGGAGGGGCGCCGGCGGCGCACCCGGCCAGGAGATCCACGACGGCCCCGAAGAGCCGGTCGCGGCTCGGCGGCGCCCCGCGCTCTCCGGAGAGCTCCGGGAGGATCGTGGTGAGGTCCGACCGGAGCGCGCCGCTCACCGCATCCTCGGGGAGCTGCCTGAGCGCGTCGATCCACGGCCCGAACGGCCGCCCCGCCTCGGCCTCGAACGCTCGCCCTTCGAGGACCGTGCCGCCTCGCGCGCGGCCGGTGCGGCAGAGCTCCTCGATGAGGCGCGACTTGCCGAGGCCCGGCTCGCCGGTGATCAGGAGTGCCCGCGCGCGGCGCTCCCGCGAGGCCTGGTCGAGCGCGCCGACGAGCCGGCGGATCTCGCCGTCGCGTCCGACCAGGCCCGCGCTCGTGACCGGGGGCGGCGGCTCCGCGAT
>CAYLNK010000343.1:0-7099 GCA_964384675.1 uncultured Holophagales bacterium
CGAGAGGGGCCACGGCGCGATGCTACGGCAGGCGGCGCCGGGCGTGGCGACGCGCCGGCCGCGCCGTCGCGGGGCGCCGTGGTCGCTGGAATGGTAGATTTCAGGGCATGAAGGGTGCCATCACCACCACCATGGACCCGGCCGGACGACTCGTCATCCCGAAGTCCATCCGGGAGGCGGCGGAGCTGAAGCCCGGCGTCGCGTTGCTGGTCGGGATCGTCGACGGACGGATCGAGATCACGCCGGAGCCGCGGGCGGTCCGGATCGAACGGCGGGGGAGACTGAGCGTCGCGGTGCCCGTCACCCCGTCCGCCCCGCTCCGCGCGACGACGGTCAGGAAGGCGCTCGAGGCGATCCGTTCCGGACGGGGCTCCTGACGTCGATGCCGTGGACGGCGGTCGACTCGAGCATCCTCGTGGCCGCGCTCTCCACGTGGCACGAGGGCCACGACGAGGCGCGGGCCGCCCTCGAGCAGGAGATGGACTCGGGGGAAGGGCTCGTCCTTCCTGCCGACGCTCTCGTGGAGACTTACTCGGTCCTAACGCGCCTCCCGTCCCCTCATCGCCTCGCGCCGGCGGACGCCCTCCGGCTCATCGAAGAGAACTTCGCCGACACGAGGACGGTCGCCCTCGCGGCGTCGGATACCTGGCGTCTCCTGCGAGCTCTCGCGAACGACCGCGTGGCGGGCGGCGCGGTCTACGATGCCCGGATCGTTGCCGCGGCCGTCAAGGGTGGGGCCTCCCGGATCCTGACGCTGAACGGCCGAGACTTCTCACGGCTCGCGCCTGATGGGCTGGCCGTGATCGTGCCGGGCCGGCCGGGCTGATCGCTCCGCGGAGATCGCTGCCGGCCGCTCAGAGCCGACGCCGCGCGGGCGCGAGCGGCAGACCGGCCTCCACTGTTCGCAGGTTCGCGGCCGCCCCGGTGTGCCCGGGGTCGAACCGCAGGCAGGCGCGGAAGCTCTCAGCCGCCTGCTCCCGTCTGCCGAGCCGCGCGAGTGCGTTGCCCCGGTTGTGAAACGCCTCGGAGTAGGCCGGGAAGATCGCGACCGCCTGGTCGTATTCGTCGATCGCGGCCGGGTCCAGTCCCCGCGACGCGAGGAGCGCGCCGAGGAAATAGTGAGCCTTGGCGCTGTTTGGTGAGGTCTCCACGAGACGTGGGTAGAAGGTGTCGGCGTCCTTCCAATCGTGATTCCGGATGACGGTCCGGCCCGCGTAGAGGAGCACGATCGCGGTCAGGACTGGTAGCGGCCGTCGCAGCTTCGTCAAGAGGAGCGCCCCGAGCAGGCAAAGCCCGAGGCTCGGAAGGTAGGCAAGCCGCTCCCCCATCATCGTCCCGATCGGGAACAGGAGGTTCGCTGCGGGGGCGAAGAGGATTGCGTAGAGCGCGATCCCGGTGCGCCCCTCGCGCCACCGCCAGGCGGCCAGAAGTGCGGCGACGGCCAGGAGGAGACCTGCCCAGGCGCGCACGTCCTCGAGCCCCATGACGAGGGGGATCTCCTTGTACGAGTAGTCGGCGGAGAGCGCGACCGGCACCAGCGACTTCTGTATGTAGAGCATCTGGATCCAGAGCGCGGTCAGCACGCGCCGGGCCGGGTCCACGAGCGACATCGGGTTGTCGATCGGCGGGATGAACGACGGTCCTGCAGTCACGGCGCTCCGGGCCCAGAGCGCCAGCAGTACCACCGCGCTCGCGGCGCCGCCGTCGACGATCGCCTCCTTCCGGGGGCGCCTCCAGCGGTCGTCGACGAACGCGAGGGCGGGCGCGAGGAGAGCCACCGCGGCCGCGCTCTCTTTCGCCGCGACGGCGAGGGCGAAGAGGAGAAGGGCCGGGCCTCGCCTCCTCCCTTCGTGGGCGAGGAGCGCGGCGATCCCGAGGCCCGCCGCGAGCAGCTCGGCCGAGCCGACGACGGACGCCGTGGCCTCGGTGTGGATCGGCAGGACGGCGAAGAGGAGCGCCCCGACGAAGCCGGAGGCACGTCCCGCGAGTCTCGACAGCAGCTCGTACGCCAGGAGCACGACGCCCGCTCCGGCGAGGAGGTTGAGGCCGTGGAACGCGGCCGCGGCGCCGCCCGAAGTCGTCCAGAGGCACGCCCAGAGCGTCTGGGTGAGCGGGCGATAGAGAGTCAGTCCTGACCGGTCGGGCCAGTAGCCCGACGTCCAGATCTCCATTAGACGCGTGAGCGAGTGCAGCTTCTCGTTCTCGACGAGGAGCGGAAGGTCGTCGAGGACGAAGCCGCTGGCGAGGACTCCCAGGTTCGGGAGGAGGAAGGCCGCGAGGAGCCAGATCAGCGCGTGGCCTGGCGGCTCCAGCCGGGATGCCCCCGTGTCGACGCCCGGGGCGGGCCCGGGGGGACCGGCTTGCTCTCGTCGCAGGCGGCGCCGTCGACTCATGAGGAGGGATTGTCGCCGCCTCTGCTAGGCTGACCCCTCGAGTCAGGTACAGGAGGGACCGATGCTCCGACGTACCTTCGGCGTCATCTGCACCGTGGCGGCGCTCTTCTCCGCCCGCGATCTGGCAGCGCAGTGCGTGGCCCCGGGAGCGCCGTCGATCACCCTCTTCTCGAACCTCCCGACGGCGAAGGGCCAGCTGTACGTGCTGGCGTGGACGCCCCCCGCCGCCTTCGACCCGGCCGGCACGTACGTCGTGGAGCGATCCCAGGACCCGGCCTTCGCGGCCGGTGTCGAGACGTTCGCCGTCTCGGCGACGTCGGCCTCCCTGAAGTCCGACGCCCTCGGCACGTTCCAGCACCGCGTCCGCGCGGTGGCATCGTGCGGCACGGTCGGTCCGCCGTCCGAATCACGTCCCGTCCAGATCGTCGACGGCAATCCCGTCGTCATCTTCGCGACGCAGCCGCCGGCCCTCGTGAGGACGTCGGGCGACCCGCCGTCGTCGGTGACGTTCGAGGTGCGGAACATCGGGGGACAGCCGTTCGCCGGCTACCTGAGCCCCATCTATTCGCAGGGAGCCTTCATCGATCTCGGGGACTCCATCGTGAGCCTCGCGGCTGGCGAGACGAAGACGTACACGGCGGCGTTCTACGGGGCTGGGACCGACACGCCGGGCACTCTCCAGGCCGTCCTGACCATCCAGTACGTCTCGGGAGCGCAGCCGAAGGCGTACCCCTGGGCGCTCGTCAACGTGACCGTCGCGCCCAAGGTGTCAGCGCTGGCCCCGCGGCCCCTCGCGCCGAGAGCCAACGAGACGGCGCCTCCGGTGTTCGGGACCGACTTCAGCTCGTTCAAGGCGACCGCCACCAGCGCCGACCCGCCGCCCGTGACCGTGACGATCACCAATCCCCGGCCCACGGCGATGGCGCTGGCCGCCGAGACGGGACCGGACGGCTGGCTCACGCCGGTGTCGGGCTGGAACGCGACCCCCTTGGCGCCGGGTGAGACGCGGTCGTTCCAGGTGGGCGCCCAGCGGCTGTATGGCGCCACGGGCGGCGTCTACCCCCGCTACGCGTTCCTGACGGTGAAGACGAAGGACGGCCAGTCGGCGCGCACGCAGTTCCAGGACCTCGACGACACGTCCGGCGGACTCTGCTCGACCCGTGCGACGCTGGGCGCGAGCGAGCCGTCCCTGATCGTGCCGGCGGTGGTCACGTCCGATCGTCAGTCGGGCGGCCGCCGGATCGCGTTCATCTCGCGCCTCCTCGTCACCAACGTCGGGCCGGATCCCGTGAACGCCGACATCTACTTCACGCCCGACCTCGGGGACGAGGCCGTGAACGGCTACGACTGCACCAAGGTGCGGCGCGCGACCGTGCAGATCCCGGGCGCGGACGTGCTCTCCCTGACGGACCCGCTCTCCAAGCTGTTCGGCTACGAGCCGACGAGCAACACCTCGGGGACGTTCGAGGTACGGTCGGAGCGGCTCGGGCAGCTCCGCGCGGACTCGGTGGTCGACTCGCCCGCGCCCGCGGGCGGGGTGTACGGCTTCCAGCTGCCCGTCGTGAAGCGCGGGACGGGCGCGGCGGCCGCCGGCAGCCTCGACCACTACCTCTCCGGGCTCGTCTCGAACGCCACGTACCGATCGAACCTGATCCTCGCCGAGACGTCGGGCAAGCCCGCGACCGTCCTCGTCACGGTGTACGACGAGACCGGGGCCACCGTCCTCTTCCGCGCGACGAAGACGGTTCCGGCGTATGCCAAGGTGCAGACGGGGCTCAACGACGGCGACCTCTTCCAGGGGAAGACGGTGCCGGCGGCCTCCGTCACCCTGGCCGTGCTGGACGGTGCCGGCACGGTCGCGGCGCTGGCCACCGTGATCGATCGCGTCAACCAGGACGCGTCGACCTTCCTGTCACGGCCGCTGTCGACGGCGGCTTCGACACGCGCGCCGGCCGGCCGGGCGCGGCCTCTGGCCACGGAGGCCCTGCCGTGGCGCTACGTCGTGCCGACGGTCGTCTCCGGATACGACTCCAAGCTGGGGCAGGGACCTGAGAGATACCCGTACGAGTCGAGCGTGACGGTGACGAACGGAACGGCGAGCCCGAAGCAGCTCCAGATGACGTACGTCCCGGCCCCGCAGATCGGCGGCGGCGATCCGAAGCAGACCTCGACGATCACGATCGGACCTCGGCAGACCGTCTCCTTCGCGAACGTGCTGCGCGAGGCGTTCGGATACACCGCGGACCAGAACACCACGGGGACGCTGCTCCTCGACCTCGATCAGCGGACGGTGGTGATCTCGTCGCGGGTCTATTCGAAGACGAACGACGGCAACTTCGGCGACGGCGTCCCGGTGATGCCCGCCGAGACGGCGGCCTCCACGTCCGGGGCGGACCAGAGACGACTGATCGCGGACGGCTTCGAGCACTCCGTCGCGAACGGGCGCGGAGCGCGCACGAACCTGATCCTGACCGAGATCTCGGGGAAGGACGCGAGCGTGGAGGTCCGGCTCTTCGAGAAGGGGAAGGAGCGGAGCGGCGCCATCGGCCGGAAGGTCGTGACGCTGAAGCCGTTCGAGAAGCTGCAGCTCGACGGGGTCTTCGCGCAGCTGGGAACCGGCGGGAAGGACCGTACGAACGTCCTGTGCGAGGTGGCGGCGATGCCGGGTTCCGCGGGGCGGGTCGTAGCGCTCGGGACGCGCGTCGACAACGTCACGGCCGATCCGAAGATCCTGCTGCTGCTGCCGGTGGCGGAGGCGCCAGGATCGCCGTCGCTGGGGTTCTAGGGCGAGGGGGGCCGACGGCTATTCTGACTCTGTCCGGCGCATCGCCGCGACGCGGCGCACGGGGCGCGTTCTTCCTCGCTAGTTGATCCACTCCAGGGGGAGCTTGTGGCGGGCACGGATCCTGAGCTGACGCCCGTTGACCGTGCATAGAAAGTCGACGTACCGCAGCTGCGCCTCGGCCCCCTCGAACAGCTGGCTCGAGACGATCGAGAACGTCTCGACGCGGCCGATGCCTCGTTCCTTTCGGAACGCCGAGAAGGCGCTCACCATGGATTCGTCCGTTGCCTCTGGATGCCCGACTCGCCAGTAGCCGATCGCTTCCTGCTCGTCGGCCAGCACACCGGTCTTGAGCCGCTCGAACATGAGGGAGACACGCTGTTGCGCGTTACGTTCCTCGGCCTTGCGATCCAGAACCTTGTACCCCTGAACGACGACGACACCCGCGATGACCACGAAGAGAAGGATTTTCTTCACAACGGCCCCATCGTTTCCTGATTGACGGACCACTCGCGGCACCAGCGCGGTGTTGAACGGAGAGGCCCATGTCTTCTTGGTGAGTGTAGCAGCGATAGCAGCGATGTACCCCGAGCAGACGTTGCGCTCGCCCCGTCCTGTCCGTCGATCCCCCACGTGCGCGACGATTGCCGGAACCCACCACCCCGAACTCGGGCACACTTGTTGCTGTCGCCCCGTGGGAGGTCCAGGTGTCCCTGCGCGTCCGGCTCTTCATCCTGATCGGTGGTCTCCTCGCGTTCCTGGTCGGCGCGGAGCTGTGGCTCGTCCGCACGCTGACGAGCGCCCTCGACGCCGAGGTCGACGTCCTGGCGGCGTCCGTCGGCCGGGACGTCTTCCGGCTCGCGCATCAGCTCGACGGGGGACAGGTCTCGACGTGGACCGGGACCTCGGGACCAGGCCAGAAGACGGCGTTCGAGTACCACGTCAGGACGACCAGCGACGGGGAGAAGTCGATCCCGCCCGAGATCCGCAAGCTCATGGAGGAGGCGCCCGAGGGGGGACGGGTGATCGTGCACCAGGAGGGAGGCAGCGTGAGCAAGACGGTCCTTCCCCCCGCCGGCGAGGCCGGGAAGACGCGAGTGATGATGACGACGGTCCGCGTGACGACGAGCGGCTCGGTGCCTTCCGGGCTCTCCCTTCCGGAGGGCACGTTCGCGCGGGTCCCCGCGCCCCGCTTCCTGGTCTTCGACTCTCCGGCGGCCGCGCCGACGTTCGTGCGGATCCCGGAAGGGGGGATCGGAAAGACGGTCCAGACGTTCAAGCAGCGGCTGCTGCTCGGCTCGCTGGCCATCCTCGGCATCGGCCTCGTGGCCGCGGCGGTGGTCGCTCATCGCGTTTCGGCGCCGCTCTCCGACCTCGCGAGGACCGCTCGCGCCGTGGGCGAGGGGTCGATCGGCGCGCAGGTGGCACGCCGCGCGTCGGGCGAGGTGGGGGAGGCGATCGCCGCGTTCAACCGGATGTCGCTCCGCCTGGGTGAGCTCGAGAAGCAGGCGCTGACCATGGCCGAGCGGCAGCACCTGGGCGAGCTGGGCGAGGTGGCGCGCGGCCTGGCGCACTCGCTCCGCAATCCGCTCAACGCCATCGGCCTCTCGGTCGAGGAGCTGGCGGGGCGGATCCCCTCCGACGAGACCGAGGAGCTGGCCGCGTCGGCCCGCCGGCAGATCCGGCACATCGACCAGACGATCCGCTCGTTCCTGGCGCTCGCGAGCGGCGGGGCGGGCGCCGTGGAGCGGCTCGACGTGCTGGAGCTGGTACAGGACGTGGCGCTCACGGCGCTGCACGACGCCCGCGGCCGCGTGCGCGTCGGCGTGGAGGGGCGGACGTCGCCGGTGCAGGGCGTCGCCGCCGAGCTGAAGGCCGTGCTGCAGGCGCTGGTCGTCAACGCGATCGAGGCGAGCCCCGACGG
>CAYLNK010000344.1:0-7093 GCA_964384675.1 uncultured Holophagales bacterium
CGGCGCGGGGGCCGGCGCGGCCGGCTGCGCGTCGTTCCCCTTGCCGGCCAGCCGGTCCTCCTCGGCCGCCGGCGCCGCCGCCTTCTTCGACGCGGTCGACTCCTGGAAGAAGACCTCGAGGGGACCGTCGTCCGGCTTCTGCGCCTGCTCGCGGGCCACGGGCGGCCGCTTGACGTCGTAGTAGACGGCCAGCGCCAGCCCGAGCGCCAGCACGCCGGCCATCGCCGGCACGACGCCGGCGGCCGGGTAGATCCCGAACCGGTGCCAGACGGAAGCGAGGCCGGCCGACTTCTCGGTGACCGTGTTGTGGACGCGGCTTGCCAGGGCGAACGGGGGCTCGCGCGGCGGCAGCTTGCGCAGATCGGCGACCACCGCCGCGAGCGCGTCGCGGCGCTGGCGGGCCTCGGGGTGGCCCGAGAGGTAGCGCTCCAGCTCCCGCTCCTCGTCGGGCGAGAGGTCCGCGTCCAGCGAACGCGACAGCAGGAGATCGAGCTCCTCGTCGGGGATGCGGGCCAGCTGCGGATGCGCGCTCACGACAGCTCCTCCTTCAGGAGCGCCCGCCCTCGGGCGATCCGGCTCCTCACGGTGCCGATCGGGACGTGGAGGACGTCAGCCACCTCCTGATACGAGAGGTCCTGGAGGTCGCGCAGGATGACCGCCGTGCGGAACTCCTCCGGGAGGTTCTGGATCGCGACCCGCAGGCGGCGGCGCCGTTCCATCCCGAGCGCGGCCTCCTCCGGGCCATCGGCGGGATCCGCCGCGTCGGCCACGAGATCGAGGCCCTCGCCGTCCTCGCGGTCCGCGCCGGACTGCCCCGGCACGAACAGCTTCCGCAGCCGCGCGAGCGTGCCGTGTCGAGCCCGGATGCGGTTGAGGGCGATCGTGTAGAGCCACGTCTTCAGGCTCGACTCGCCCCGGAAGCTCTCGAGGCCCCGGTAGGCGCGCAGGAACGTCTCCTGGACGACGTCCTCGGCCTCCGCCGGCCCGACCATCCGGGCGGCGAGGGCGAAGATCATCGACGAGTAGTGCCGGACGATCTGCTCGAACCCGGCCACGTCCCCGGCCAGGAAGCGTGTGACGGCGCGTTCGTCGCCATTCCACTCCCGCTCGGACGTATCGGCCTGGATCCGCACGCCGAAGATTGTCCCACGGGCTTCCAGGGCGAGGGCTGCCTCCATCGCCTCCTTGGACCTGCCCCGACCCCGTGGAGTTCCCGGTTCCCGGACTCAGCCGTGCAGCGCCTGCCGGGTGACCTGGTGACGGAACGCGAAGACCCGCTTCAGGTCGGGTCGGATCAGCGCCAGGTCGACGAAGCGGCCTCCGAGCCGGGCGAACGGGACCTCGTACTCGATGGTGTCGACCAAGCGCCCCTCTTCGAACCGGTGCTCGTGCCGCCAGCTGGCGAAGGGTCCCGACACCTGGACGTCCACGAATCGCGCTTCCGGCTCCCAGACCTCGATACGCGACACCCAGTCGATCGCCACCCCGAACTGCCTCACCCTCAGGACGACGCGGCTGTCCGCCCCCATCCGGCCCGGACGCTCCTTCACGGCGACCTTCTTGTCGGGCGGCGTCAGCCGCTCGAGCATCTTCGGGTCCCGGTGGAAGTCCCAGAGCGCGTGCCGCGAGACGCCAGGGAGGTCGAGGGCGAAGACGAGGCGCGGCACGGCACACATGCTACGTCCCGTGCCCCACGGCGGATCTCGCGGATAATCCGGCGGCCCCGGCGCGGGGGCTGGAGGTTCCATGGCGTTCGTCGAGTTCACCGGTAACTACGAGGACCTCTCGACCGACAAG
Source organism: uncultured Holophagales bacterium (assembly GCA_964384675.1). Classification (GTDB taxonomy): domain Bacteria; phylum Acidobacteriota; class Thermoanaerobaculia; order UBA5066; family UBA5066; genus CAYLNK01. The sequence goes on from CAYLNK010000344.1 coordinate 1,798, forward strand.
GGGTACCAGTTCAAGTTCTATTGCCAGAAGTGCCGCAACGGCTACATGTCGACGTTCCGGGTATCGAAGCTGGGCCTCGCGACGTCGGCCGCGCAGATCGCCGGGAGCGTCTTCGGCGGGCTCTTCGGCCGCGCCTCGGCGGGCGCCTACGAGGTCCAGCGCGCCGTGGGCGGCAAGGCCCACGACGAGGCGCTGAAGGAAGCGGTCGAGGAGATCAAGCCGAAGTTCAAGCAGTGCAAGAAGTGCGGCCAGTGGATCTGCGAGCCGATCTGCTTCAACAAGAGGGCCCAGCTCTGCGACACGTGCGCCCCGGACCTGGAGGAGGAGATGGCCGCCGCCCAGGCCGTGGCCGCCGCCGAGCAGGTGAAGGAGAAGGTCCGCACCGTGGACTGGCTCCGCGATCGCGACGTCGCCCAGGTCTCCGGCGCGGCGTGCCCCAAGTGCGGAGCCGCGACGCAGGGGGGAAAGTTCTGCCCCGAGTGCGGCTTCGCGCTCGCCCAGAAGAAGAAGTGCGGGAAGTGCGGCACCACGGTCGACGGCTCGCCCAAGTTCTGCCCCGAGTGCGGCGACAAGCTCGCCTGACGTGACCGACGAGGCGCGGCGCGCGACCGGGGCGTACCAGCTGGACGGACGGTCCGGCGAGGGAGCCGGACGGTCCGGCGAGGGCGCGATCGAGATCTCGGACGCGGGCGTCACCGCGGGTCCGATCGCGGTGGAGCTGCTCGACGTCGAGTCGATCATCGAGGCGGAACGGGTCCTCACCTTGACGCTCTGGCCCGAGGGCGAGCTGCGGCTCTGGCACCTCGCCCGCCGGCACGACACGTTCACGACCGCGCTCGGCGACGCCTGGGTGAAGGCGCGCGTCACCGGGATGCTGGCGCACGGCGTCGCGGCCCCCGAGCGGTTCGACGGCGCGCTCGTGGAGCCGGAGCCGGGGCGTCCGGCGCGGCTCCTCGTCTACGCGACGCACCTCACGGTCGCGGCGGACGGGCTCGAGCCGTTCCAGATCCCGTTCGGCGCCATGACGGACCTCTCGTTCAAGGAGGACGCGTGGCGGATCGTCGTCGACACGACGGCCGGCCGCTTCGCGTTCGGGCAGCTCGCGCGCCGCTCCGAGCAGCTGTTCCGGACTCTGGCCGGCGCGGCCGAGGCGCAGGAGAGGCGCCTCGCCCAGGCGACCGGCCTCGACGTCTTCGCCGACGGCACCGGCGTCCCGGCGTCGCGGCTCCACGGCTTCGACGCGCACCTCGGCCGCCTTTGCGCGCCCGAGCGGCTCGAGGGGGCACGCTGGCTCGCCTCCCGGGCCGGCGCGGCCGCACGGCTCGGCGTCGTCGAGCTCCTCGACCCCGACTCGGAAGGTCTCGCGGCCGCCGTGCCTCTGCCGTCGAACCTCGCGACGTTCCTGATCGCCCCCGTCGGCGAGCACGTCGTCCTGGAGCTGCTGTCGGGCCCGAGCGCCGCGACGTACGTCTTCGGCGCCGGTGCCGACCCCCAGGGCTCCGGCGCGGCCGACGCCATCGAGGCCGACCTGCGGGCGCTCCACTTCCGGCGCGGCCCGTTGGCGCTCGCCGGGGACGACGTCGCGGGCCCGTCCGGACGTCCGTATCGCCTCGCGCTCCGGAAGCTCGAGCCGCTGCGGCGGCTCCGCGCGGCCACCGTCGCGCGCGTGGTCCACACCCAGGGATGGCGCGGCGCGCTGGAGTCCCTGCTCGGCTGATACGCTCGGGGGATGCGCCTCCGCACCACGTCCGTCCTCGCCCTCGCGTTCGCCGCGACCTCTCCCTCTCCCGCCGCCGACCTGCCGAAGCCACCGGTCGCCCGCGCCTTCCCGCGCACGATCGAGCTCCACGGCACGAAGCTGAAGGACGACTATTTCTGGCTGAGGGACAAGCCGAGCCTCGAGGTGCGGGAGTACCTGCAGGCGGAAAACGCGTACGCCGACGCGTTCATGAAGGACACCGAGCCGCTCCAGGAGAGCCTCTACAAGGAGATCCTGTCGCGCATCAAGGAGACCGACCTCTCGGTGCCGTTCCGGCGCGACGGCTGGTGGTACTACACGCGCACCGAGGCCGGGAAGCAGTACCCGATCCACTGCCGGAAGAAGGGGACGCTCGACGCGGCGGAAGAGGTCTTCCTCGACGTGAACGAGCTGGCGAAGGGCCAGCGCTTCATGTCGATCGGGACCTGGGACGTGAGCGACGACGGTCGGACGCTCGCCTACACCACCGACAGCACCGGCTTCCGGGACTACACGCTCCACGTGCGGGACCTCACGACCGGCGCCGACGGCCCCGACACCGCGGAACGGGTCCGCTCCGTCGCCTGGGCGGCCGACGGCAAGACCCTCTTCTACGCGGTCACCGACACGGCGAAGCGCCCGTACCGCCTCTACCGGCACCTCGTGGGCGGCTCGAGCGACGCCCTCGTCTTCGAGGAGAAAGACGAGCGGTTCAACGTCAGGATCTCCCGCACCCGCAGCCGGCGGTTCCTGGTCCTCTCGGTCGGCAGCCACACCCAGAGCGAGGAGCGGTTCTGGCCCGCCGACCAGCCGGAGGCCGCGATGCGCCTCGTGGCGCCGCGCGAGACCGAGCACGAGTACGAGGTCGAGCACCGGGGCGATCTCCTCTACATCCGGACGAACAAGGGCTGTCGCAACTTCCGCGTCGTCACGGCGCCCGTCTCGGACCCGTCGCCGGCCTCGTGGAAGGAGCTCGTGCCGTGCCGCGATTCGGTGATGGTCGAGGGGATCGACGCGTTCGCGAAGCACCTCGTCCTCTCCGAGCGGGCCGACGCGACGCCGCGCGTCACCGTGACGGACCTCGCGACCGGCGCCTCCCACGCGATCGCCTGGGACGAGCCGATCCACTCGGTCGGGACCGCGCAGAACGCCGAGTTCGACACCACGCTGCTGCGGCTCGGCTACGAGTCGTACACGACGCCGTCCTCGGTCTACGACTACGACATGGAGAAGCGGACGAAGAAGCTCCTGAAGAGGACGGAGGTGCCAGGCGGCTACGACCCGTCGCGCTACCAGTCGGAGAGGCTCTTCGCGACCGCGGCGGACGGCACACGGGTCCCGATCTCGGTCGTCTACCGGAAGGGGACGAAGCGGGACGGCCGGAACCCGGCCCTGCTGACGGCGTACGGCTCGTACGGCGCCCCGTCCTCCCCCCGCTTCAGCGCCGCGCGCGTGAGCCTGCTGGATCGGGGCTTCGTCTTCGCGCTCGCGCACATCCGCGGCGGCGGGGACCTCGGGAAGAAGTGGCACGACGACGGCAAGATGCTGGCGAAGAAGAACACCTTCACGGACTTCGTCGCCGCGGCCGAGACGCTGATCGCCGAGAGGCTGACCGCGAAGGAGCGGCTGGCGATCGAGGGGGGCAGCGCCGGCGGCCTGCTGATGGGAGCGGTCACGAACATGCGGCCCGACCTCTTCGGGTGCGTCCTCTCGCACGTGCCGTTCGTCGACGTCATCAACACGATGCTGGACGACTCCCTGCCGCTCACGGTCGGGGAGTTCGAGGAGTGGGGGAACCCGCGGAAGAAGGCCGAGTTCGAGTACATGCTGTCGTACTCGCCGTACGACCAGCTCGCGGCGAAGGCGTACCCGCCGATCCTGGTCAAGACGTCCTTCGACGACAGCCAGGTGATGTACTGGGAGCCGGCCAAGTACGTGGCGAAGCTCCGGGCCCTGAAGACGGACACGAACCCCCTGGTCTTCAAGACGAACCTGGCGGGCGGGCACGGGGGGTCGTCGGGGCGGTACGACCGGATCAAGGAGACCGCGTTCGACTACGCGTTCCTGCTCAAGATCCTCGGCGTCCGCCCGTGAGCCGCGCGGCGGCCATTGCGTCCGCTGAACGGTTGACGTAGATTGCTCGGATCACGTCCAGGGGGTGGGGTGTTGACCACGATCGCGCCGCGCAACCTCAGCGAACCCGAGACCGTCCGGCGGCTGGTGCGCAGCCTTCGTGAAGGCGTCTGCCTTCACGAGCCCGACGGGACCATCCTGGACGCCAACCCCGCGCTGCTCGAGCTGTTCGGGGCGAGGACGCTCGCGGAGCTGGACCGCGAGGACGTCCGCGAGCTGTTCGCGGACTCCGGCGAGAAGAGTACCGTGCCTCCCGCGGTGCGCGGCTTCGAGATCCGCCTGAGGCGGCTCGACGGGGAGACCCGGACGGCCCTCGTCACCGCGTATCACGACCGGGATCCCGTCACCGGCGACGGGCTCCGGTACGCCATCGTCTCCGACATCACGGAACGGAAGAAGCTGGAGACGCAGCTCCTGGAGCAGGCGCTGCGCGATCCGCTGACCGGCTGCTACAACCGCCGCTACCTCGCCCAGGTCGCGCTCTCGGCGGACGAGACGACCCGGCCGTGGGGGTGCATCGTTCTCGACCTCGACGAGTTCAAGTCGTACAACGACGAGCACGGCCACGAGGAAGGGGACCGCGCGTTGGTCACGGTGAGCCGTTTCCTGATGCGCCGCACCCGGGCGTCGGAGGCCGTCGTGCGGATGGGAGGAGACGAGTTCCTGCTCCTCCTTCCGGGCGCGGACCGCACCGCGACCGAGATCGTCGCGGACCGGCTCCGCCTGGCGGCGTCGCGTGAGGTCGTCCCGGCGTTCTCCCTCGGCTTCGCGTCCCGCGAGGAGGGCGAGAGCCTCCTTGGCGCGATCGACCGGGCCGACCAGAAGCTGCTGATCGTGAAGAGCGCGGGACGCGGTCCGCGCCGCCGCCGCCGCGAGGCGGTCGCGATCGAGGCGATGTAGCGCCTTCCAGCCCCCGGATCCGTCGAGCCCACGGCGCCCCGCGATCGGTGCCGCGCCAGCCGGGCGGACGCGAGACGTCACAGCGATGTCCGGAGATTGCCAGACCCGCTCCGGTCGCGGGTGCAAACTCCCCTCCGTCATGGACACCGATTCGCTCTACCGCGCCGTCGCCAGCCGGGATCGCCGCTTCGAGGGGCGTTTCTTCCTCGCGGTCAAGACGACCGGGGTCTACTGCCGCCCCGGCTGCCCCGCCCCGCTTCCGAAACAGCGCAACGTGCTGTTCGTCAAGAGCGCGGCCGCCGCCGAGGAGGCCGGCTTCCGTCCGTGCCGCCGCTGCCGGCCCGAGGCGTCGCCCGGCACGCCGGCGAGCTGTCCCCCGGGGAGCGCACGCGCGCCCTCCTGGCGCTGCTCGCCGCCCGCGAGGTGAGCTGCCTGGTGCTCGACGAGCCCACCAACCACCTGGACCTGGAGGCCATCGAGCAGCTGGAGGAGGCGCTCGGCGACTACGAGGGCACGCTCATCCTG
>CAYLNK010000345.1:0-7060 GCA_964384675.1 uncultured Holophagales bacterium
GGGAGCGAGCCGACGAAGCGCACGCCGGCGAAGGCGCCGTCCTCGGGGCGGCGCCCGTCGGCGTCCTTCACGCTGACGTTCGCGCCCATCCAGAACGCGGTGTCGCGGCGCGAGCCCTCGAAGCCGTTGGAGTGGACGCGGAAGCTCTCGGTGAGCGTGTCGCTCACGAACGACGTGACGGAGAGGATCGACTCGGAGCCCTTGACGGAGCGGGCGGCCGTCTCCAGCGCCTGCGCCCGCTTGCGCCGCTCCTCGGGAGTGACCTCGCCGTAGCGCGGGTCCTCGAGCTGGAGGTCCACCGCCGGCTGGCCCTTGTACAGCGCCGGGTCGGGGAGGGCGCGGAACGGGTCCTTGGTGAGCGTGCGGGTGAGCGCGACCGCGTCGTCGAGGAACTTGTCGAGCGCCTCCGGGCGCAGGTCGCTCGTCATGACGGACGAGTAGCGCCCGTCGACGTAGAGCTGCAGGCCGAGGCCTCGGGTGGTGGCCTCCTGGATCTTCTCGAGCTTCCCGTCCCGCCACTGCACCTCGACCTCGCGGGTCTTCGCGATACGGGCGGCGGCCTCGCCCGCGCCCTTCTTCCTGGCGAGGGCGACGGTCTCGCGGGCGATCTCCTGGATCGTCTTGCTCATCGGATCACCTCACGCCTTCCCGCCGCGCCCGCCGACCGTGATCGACGCGACGCGCACGGTGGGCATCCCCTGCGAGACCGGCACGCTCTGGCCGTCCTTGCCGCAGGTCCAGCCCCCCTCGTCGATGACGAGGTCGTTCGACACCATGTCGACCTTCTCCAGCACCTTGGGGCCGTTGCCGATGATGTTGACGTCCTTGATCGGACGGGTCAGCTTGCCGTCCTCGATCAGGAAGCCGTTCTTCACGTAGAACGTGAAGTCGCCGGCGCCGATCTGCACCTGCCCGTTGGTGAACGACGAGCAGAAGATCCCCTTCTTGACCGACGCGATGATCTCTTCCTTCCGGTGCGGCCCGGGGAGCATGTAGGTCGAGCGCATGCGGGGCATCGGCGCGAAGCGGTAGCTCTCGCGGCGGCCGTTGCCGGTGGGCTTCACCTTGTAGTGCTTCGCCGAGATCGAGTCGTGCAGGTACGTCGTGAGAACGCCGCTCTCGACGAGGTTCGTCCTGCCGACCTGGTTCCCCTCGTCGTCCACGTTGATGGCGCCCCGGGCGTTGTCCTGGGTGCCGTCGTCGACGATGCTCACGAACTTCTGCGCGATCGGCTTGCCGATCTTGTCGGAGTAGACGGACGTCCCCTTGCGGTTGAAGTCCGCCTCCATGCCGTGCCCGATCGCCTCGTGGAGGAGGATCCCCGAGGAGCCCGCGCCCAGCACCACCGGCATCTCGCCGGCGGGCGCCTGGGCGGCGTCGAACAGGATGGTGGTGCGGTCCACGGCCTCCTTGACGATCCGGTCGAGCCGTTCGGACGTGTAGAAGCCGATGTCGGAGCGGCCGGCCACGTTGTAGCCGTTCGTCTCCTTCTTGCCGTCGGCCTCGGCCACGACCGAGAGGCCGAGGCGGGTCATCGGCTGGAGGTCCTCGACGATCCGGCCGTTCGAGTCGGCGATCAGGACCGCGCCGTACTCGTCGCCGAAGGAGACGTTCACCTTCTTGATCCGCGGATCGGCGGCGAACGCCTTGGTGTTCAGGTCGTTCAGGAACGGCAGCTTGCGGCCGGGGGCCACGTCCTCCCACCGCGTCTTCATCGTGTAGCGGGCCGGGAGCGCCTCCGCCCGGAAGCTCTTCGGGGCGGGACGCGACGGCCCGTCGGCCACCGCGGCGGCCGTGCGTGCGGCCTGCCGGAGCGCGTCGAGCGTCAGCTCCTCGGTGTAGCCGTAGCCCGTCTGGTCCCCGCGCACCACGCGCACGCCGACGCCCAGCTCCACCCCGGTGAACGCGCGGTTCACGGCCCCGTCCTCGAGCGCGAGGCTGTTGGAGACCCGGTGCTGGAAGAAGACGTCGGCGTAGTCGCCGCCGCGGGAGAGGGCCGCCGCCAGGGTCTCGCGGATCAGCTTCTCGTCCACGCCGAAGCGGCTGAAGTAGGTGATGCCGGGCGTGGTCCCGGCCGCGAGCGCCCGGCCGGTGTCGAGGAGGTCCGGGGCCGCCGCGGCGGCGAGCGCCGAGGCGCTGGCTCCGATGAGGGTTCGTCGTGTCATACCGCGATTCTCGTCCATGCGCGGGCGTCTCCTCTCCGTTCGATCAGATGACGGGATCAGGGGCCATTCGAAGGGACTACGTCGGACTTTGCGGAAAGTTTCGGGTCGGGCAGAGGGGGGATTCCGAGCCGGGCCCGGAGGCGACGGGCGTCCTCGAAGCTGACGTCGTAGAACAGGATCGAGTACCCGACCTCCGGCTCGATCCTGGCCTCCAGCTCCTGGAAGTAGGCGTAGACCATCGGCGGGTTCGCGAGGAGCGCCGTGCCCGGGTAGAGCGCGCCCGGCGTGGCGCGCCGTACTCCCGGTGCGAGGCCGCGGGGCAGGTGCGACCGGAAGAACATCCCCCGTTCGTAGTTGACGCTGACCGCGAACGCGCCGGGCTGCGGTCCCCAGGTCGCCGGGTCCTCCAGGCGCTCCCACGGGAGGCGGCGCGCCGGAGGGACGTAGCGGAGGTCGCGGGGGGCCAGCCGATACGGGGAGACACCCTCGAGCTCGGGCGGTACCGAGCCGGCGTACGCGACCCGGAGCCCGGCCCGTCGCTCGGGATGGCGTTCGAGCCAGCGCCCGAGGGGGCGCAGGTCCTGTCCCCAGTCCAGGTTGGAGTCGATCAGGTGGAAGCGGCCCTTCTCCGGGCCCCCGGCGAAGACGTTGAAGTAGGCGAGCTCGTTCGGGTGGATCCGGCTCGCGCCGAAGGCGTTCGCCGCGAGCGCCGCGGCCGCCGCGAGGAGGACGGGCTTCGGAAGGCCGGGCCGCAGGGCCGAGCCGGCGAGGAGGAACAGGTACGGGAGGACCGGGAGGGCCCAGCGCAGGCCGAGGTTCACGTCCGTCAGGAGGGAGATCGAGGCGAGGTGGGCCCCTGCGAGGAGCAGCAGCGGAACGGCACGGCTCAGGGCCGGGCGGTCGCGCCCGAGGAGCAACCCCGCGAGCGCCAGGAGAGCCCAGGTGCCCGGCGGGACCTTGTAGGCGAGGGCGACGAGGAAATAGGTCGCCCAGCCCTTCCGGCGCAGCTCGCCGTCCAGGTAGGCGGGGTACGCCGTCTCGTGGTCCTGCTCGAGGGCGTCGAAGCCGCGCAGGTAGGGCGCCGGCACCGGTATCGGGAGCCGCGCGGCCCAGGTCCCCGCGAACCGGTGGGCGAGGAGCCGGGAGCCGAACGGGAGCTCGCCGAGGGGAGTCCCGATCCCCTCGAACCGGTATCCGGCCCCGATCGTCAGGAGCGCGACGGCGCCGAGGCCGGCGGCGGGCACGAGGAGGGCGCGGCCGACCCGGCGTCGGAGCGCCACGAGCCCCCAGAGAACGAAGACGGGGACGAGCACCAGCGCGCTGAACTTGGTGAGCTCTACGAGCCCGAGGCCGACACCCGCCAGCGCGCCCCGCCCGGTCGTCGGGCGATCCACGAAACGGGCGAAGAGGAAGGAGGCGAGCACGCCGAAGCTGGTGGCGCAGAGGTCCGTCGTCACGAGGCCGGCGTGCGCGATCACGTTCGGACAGAACGCCCAGAGGAAGGCTGCGGCCCATCCCGCGGCCGGCCCGAACCACCACCGACCCCAGAAGAAGAGGACGGGGAGCGTGAGCGCGGAGAGGCCCGCCACGACGAGGCGACCTCGCGTGTAGAGGTCGAAGTAGCGCGCCGCCGCCTCCGGCGTGCGCGTGTTCAGCTCCTGGAACGCGAACGCGAAGTGCCAGTGGGACGGCGGGTCGGCCTTCCAGAACCAGGAGTCGTACAGCGGGCGGGTCTCGTGAGGGATCCCGCGGGCCGCCAGGGCGGGGAGGAGCCTCGGCAAGGGGCCGTTCAGGGTGTAGAGACGGAACTTGCCGGTCTCGAGCGTGGCCAGCCCGGCCGGGAGGTGGGCGATCTCGTCCAGCGTGATCGACTTCTGGAGCAGCGTGTCGACCGTCAGGGTGAGGTGGACGAGGGCGAGGAGGAAGAGGCCCGCGGCGGTGACGAGCCGGGACCCGCCGGGATTCCGCGCTCCAGACACCCGGGGATGCTAACCGCCGAACGTTTAGAATGGAGGGCCGCAGGGCCCAAGGAGTCCATCCATGCTTCGCTTCGGTACATCGGGCTGGAGAGCCGTCCTCGCCGAGGAGTTCACCTTCGACAACGCACGGCGGGTGGTGACCGCGATCGCCCGGGTGGCGCGGGCGTCCGGGGACCCGGGCCGCGGGATCGTCGTGGCGTCGGACACCCGCTTCCTCAACGAACGGTTCGTCTCCGAGGCGGCGCGGGTCCTGGCCCGCGAAGGGGTGCGGCCCCTGGTGTGCGACCGGGACGTGCCGACGCCGGTCGTGGCCGACACGATCCGCCGCCGCGGCGCCCTCGGCGGGATCAACTTCACGGCGTCCCACAACCCGCCCGAGTACAACGGCATCAAGTTCTCGACGGCCGACGGCGCGCCCGCGCTGCCCTCGATCACGAAGGAGATCGAGGCGGAGATCGCCCGCACCGGCGACGCGGACGCCGCGCCGGCCCCGGCGGTCAGCGCCGAGGCGTTCGACCCACGGGAGCCGTACCTCTCGAACCTCGCGACGCGCGTGAAGGGACCGGCCCTCGCCGGGCTCCGCGTCGCCGTCGACCCGCGCTTCGGGACCTCGCGCGGCTACCTCGACCAGTTCCTGCGCGCGGCCGGAGCCGACGTCGCCGCGCTGAACCTCCATCGCGACCCGTATTTCGGCGGCCTCTCGCCCCAGTGCGACGCCGTCAATCTCGTCGAGCTCGGCAAGCTCGTGGTCTCGGAGAAGCGGGCGATCGGTCTGGCGACGGACGGAGACGCGGACCGCTTCGGCGTCCTCGACGCCGACGGGACCTACGTGAACCCGAACCTCTGCCTGATGCTCCTCGCCGACCGCCTCCTCTCTCGCGGCGGAGCGGGAGGGCGCGGTATCGCCCGCTCGGTCGCCACCACCCACGGCCTCGACGCCGTCGCTCGCGCGTACGGCGTGCCGGTCCACGTCACGCCGGTCGGCTTCAAGTACATCGGCGAGCTCCTCCTGGCGGACGAGATCGTCATGGGAGGCGAGGAGTCGGCCGGGTTCACGATGGAAGGGCACGTCCCGGAGAAGGACGGCATCCTGGCCGACCTCCTGATCGCCGAGCTCGTCGCCGAGACCGGCAAGAGCGTGAAGACGCTGATCGAGGTGCTCTTCGCCCGGGTCGGACGCGTCTGCCCCACGCGTGCCGACGCTCACCTCGACCCGGCCCTCGCCGCTCAGCTGAAGAAGCGGCTCGCCGAGGACCCGTCGACCTTCGCCGGCCTGCCGGTCACATCGATCGACCGGATGGACGGCCAGAAGCTGCTCCTCGGCGACGGCCGGTGGATCCTGTTCCGTCCCTCGGGTACCGAGCCCGTGGTGCGGATCTACGCCGAGTCGTCGTCGGAAGCCGAGACCGAGCGCCTGATCACCGCGGCCAAGAGGTACGTCCTCGAAGCCTGAAGCGAATTGGACGGGGGAGCCCGGGCCGGGCTCCCCCCGCACCCCCTCCGGGCCTCGAGGGCCCGGAGGTCTGAAGGAGACAGCATGTACGCGATCGACAGCCTGCACGCGCGCGAGGTCCTCGACTCGCGCGGGAACCCGACCGTCGAGGTGGAGGTCCTGCTCGAGGGCGGCTCCTCGGGTCGAGCGCTCGTTCCGTCCGGCGCCTCGACCGGCTCGCGCGAGGCGCTGGAGCTCCGCGACGGCGACAAGGGCCGCTACGGCGGAAAGGGAGTCCTCAACGCCGTCGCCAACGTGAACGACACGATCGCCCCCGAGCTCGAGGGGATGGACGCGCGCCAGCAGGCCGAGATCGACCGGCTGATGATCGAGCTCGACGGTACGGAGTCGAAGTCCAACCTGGGCGCCAACGCCATCCTCGGTGTCTCGATGGCCGTCTGCCGGGCCGCGGCCGAGGCGTGCGATCTGCCCCTGTTCCGCTACGTCGGCGGGACCGGAGCGGTGACGCTCCCGGTGCCGCTCATGAACGTCGTGAACGGCGGCGCCCACGCCGACAACCCGCTCGACGTCCAGGAGTTCATGGTCGTGCCGGTCGGCTTCCCGAGCTTCCGCGAGGCGCTCCGGGGCGGGTCGGAGGTGTTCCACGCGCTCAAGGGGGCGCTGAAGGCGAAGGGCCTCGCCACCGGCGTCGGCGACGAGGGGGGCTTCGCGCCGCACCTGGAATCGACCCGCGCCGCGCTCGATTTCCTGGTCGAGGCGATCGGCAAGGCGGGCTACACGCCGGGCAAGGACGTCCTGATCTCGCTCGACTGCGCGGCCTCCGAGTTCTTCGAGGACGGCGTTTACGGGATCGACGGGAAGAAGCTCTCGCCGGAGGAGATCGTCGGGTTCTACGAGGGGATCGTGGCCGAGTACCCGATCCTCTCCATCGAGGACGGCTGCGGGGAGCAGGACAGGGCGGGCTGGAAGCTCCTGACGGACCGTCTCGGCGGCAAGATCCACCTGATCGGCGACGACAACTTCGTGACCAATCCGAAGATCCTCGCCCAGGGCATCGAGGACGGGATCGCGAACGGCCTCCTCGTGAAGGTGAACCAGATCGGCACCATCACCGAGACCCTCGAGGCGGTCCGGATGGCGCAGACGGCGGGCTACATCACGGTGATGTCGCACCGCTCCGGCGAGACCGAGGACACGACCATCGCCGACCTCGCGGTGGCCACGAACGGCGGCTTCATCAAGACGGGCTCGCTCTGTCGCAGCGAGCGGATCGCCAAGTACAACCGTCTCCTCCGCATCGAGGAAGACCTCGGCCCGTGCGCGGTCTACCCCGGCGAGAAGGCGCGGAGGGCCTGACCCCGCGTGCTCCGGTTCCGGAAGATCGTCGGTCTCCCGCCCAGCCGGCCGAAGCGCCGGCCCGGGCGGGAGCCGTCCGGACCGGGGCTGGCCGCGCCCCCGCCGCC
>CAYLNK010000346.1:0-7028 GCA_964384675.1 uncultured Holophagales bacterium
GAGCGCGAGCGCGCCCGGGATCCGCTCGCTGGCGGCGGGGCGGAGGTCGAGGAGCCAGATCGTGTCGGGCGCGGCGACGAGGCGGCGCGCGAGCTGCAAGGCCGAGATCGACTCCGGCTGCCGGGCCGCCGTGGCGGTGCCGTGAGCCGGAAGAACGAGGAGCGCGAGCGCGACGACCGCGGCGGCGGCAAAGCCCCCGAAGACGCGGAGCTTCACGCGAGCCGGAGAGTCGGGCGTGGCCTCGCCGGCCCTCTTGCTGAAGATCCGCTCGAGCGCCTCGCCGCCGAGGAACGCGCCGACCGCCATCGCCACGATTCCGGCCGCGACGACGGCGATCGGGACGCCGAGCATCCGGTCGAGCCGGACGACCCCCATCGCCCCGCTCCGGTAGAAGCCCTCGAGCGGTCCATACGCGAAGCCGAATGCCAGGGAGCCCGCCATCACGCCGAGGATCGCGACGACGCCGTCCAGGTTGCCCGAGGCCGCCGCCACGACGCCGGTGCCGGGGCAATAGCCCGAGACGATGAAGCCGGCGCCGAGGAGGAGGCCGCCGACGAGCTGCGGCCAGAGGAACGTCTCGGGCACGGTGACCATCGAGAGGTCGAGGACGCCGGCGCCGGCGAGGACGGCCATCCCGACGCAGGCCGTCACGATGGCGCTGAACATCACCTTCAGGACGCGGGTGTCGGTCAGGTAGAACTGCGCGGCCAGGTTGCGGGCACGCCCGAAGCCGGCGCGCTCCAGGACGAACCCGAACGCGATGCCGACGAGCGTGCCCAGGAGCAGCCCGGCGAAGTACCCGAAGGCGCCGTGCGGATAGAGGGGGAGCGTCATCGCCTCACCTCCACTGCCGCTTCACGAACGGCGCGGCGAGGTAGCCACCCGCGAAGACGGCCATCATGAAGATCCACGAGCCGAGCGAGAGAGCCGCGCCGCCTGTGAGCGCCTGCCCCGACGTGCAGCCGCGCGCGATCCGGGCCGCGATCCCCATCGCCACACCGCCCGCGAGCGCGAGCGCGAGGCGCTTGCCGGTCGAGACGTGCGGTCCCTTGTCGACGCCGAGCCGCATCCGGCCGCCCGAGTAGGCGCCGAGCGCCCCGCCCAGGAAGACGCCGAGCACCTCGAAGACGAGCCAGTCGTCGAGCACGTGCTTGCCCGGCCCGACATACTGGGAGAAGTAGGCGTTCGCCTCCACCGTGGCGGGGGCGATCAGGTGGGCGGCCCCGACGGCGAGGCGCGTGGCGGCGCCGGAGGAGCCGAGGCCGAAGCCCATCACCAGGAACGACGAGAGGAGGACGAGACCGAGCACGACGCCCGCGAGGTACGGGTTCCAGAACGGGCGCTCGGTCGGGGCGTGCGGATCGAGGACGGCGGACATGCGCATCACCTCGTCACGGCAGGAGCCGGAAGGCGGAGTGCTGGCCGGCGGCGAGGAGGATCCAGCGGAGCGCCAGACCTCCGGCCAGGATGAGGACGGGGACCAACGCGACGAACCGCAGGTGCCGGCGCGCCTCGACGGCCTCCATCGCGAGCGGTACGAGGAGGCCCATCACGACGACGAGCGACCAGAAGACCGCGGTGTAGGGCCCGCCCAGGAACGCGGCGGCGGCGAAGCGCCCCGCCTCACCCGCCGTCGAGAAGCCGACGAGGAGGAGGGCGATCAGGACCAGCTCGACGCCGATCGCGATCGCGTCCCAGCGGACCAGCGTGCGCCGGTCGTCCGGGTCGAGCGGCAGGAGGAGTAGCGACGCCGCGCCGGTCGAGAGACCGGAAGCGAGGAAGAGCGGGCCCAGAACCGCGCTGTTCCAGACCAGGCGGGACGGCATCGTGCCGAGGAGGAGCCCCGTGTAGAGGCCGAGCCCGACGCCCATCGCCACGCTGGTGAGGAGCACCGGACGGCGGAACCGATCGCTCCACTCGAGGAGCCGTTCGAGAAGTCTCGCGAGCCGCCGCGGCGTCCGTCCGGCGAGCCACGCCCGCTGGCCGGCATCGAGCGAGCCGAGCCCGAGGAGGAGCCCGGCGGGGTAGATCAGGACGAGGATCCACGCGCCCCACGACATCGGGGAGGTGGGCCGGAACGCGGCGTAGAAGCGCCACGCCCAGAAGCGGTGCGCGAGGTCGAGCCAGAGCGCCAGCATCCCGACGGAGAGGAGTCCGAGCGCCACGAACGGCATCGGACGGAGGGCGCGGGAGCGAGGCCTCCCGCCCCGCGCGAGCTCGAGCGCGGCGGAGAGGACGAGGATCCCGGCCACGACGCCACCGAGGAACAGGTAGAGGGTGATCTCCCAGCCCCAGACGTGGAGAGACGGGTCGATCCCCGGGTTGGCCCGGGTGGTGACGGTCTCGAGGAGCTGCGTGAGAGGAGGTGTCATCGTCGTGGCCTCAGACCAGGAAGAAGAGGTTCGGCGAGGCGCCGCTCTCGGGGTGATTCACCTTCGACTTCCGCGTGGCGAGCTTCCTCGCCACCTCGGACGCGGGGTCGTTCCGATCGCCGAAGGCGAGCGTGCCGGTGGGACAGACGGAGACGCAGGCGGGCTGGAGGCCCTTCTGCACGCGGTGGAGGCAGAACGTGCACTTGTCGACGTACCCCTTCGGATGGACGAAGCGGGCGTCGTACGGACAGGCGGCGAGGCACGCCTTGCAGCCCGAGCACTTGCCGTGCGTGACCAGCACCACGCCGCCCTCGTTGACGTGGCTCGCGCCGGTGGGGCAAGCCTTCACGCACGGCGCGTCGGTGCAGTGGTTGCAGCGCTCGGAGCGGATCTCGGCAGAGAGGCGCGGGAACTCGCCGCGGACCTCCTCCACGATCCAGTCGCGGCAGAAGCCGTCCGGCACGTCGTTCTCCGCCTTGCAGGAGAGGACGCACGCCTTGCAGCCGACGCAGAGGCGTGTGTCGACGGTCATCGCGTATCGCTTGCGGGGCGCGCTCATCTCAGGCGGTCCTCCCGGCCTTCTCGAGCTTCTCGACTTTCTCGACGGTCACGAAGTTGACGCTCATTCCCGTCGTCCCGGCCACCGGGTCGACCGCGATGCGCGTCACGAGACGCGAATCGGAGAGGCCGCGCCCGCGCGCGAGCTTCAGACCCGGGCTCGTGTGGCCGTACCCGTGGACGACGAAGACGCAGTCGGGCCGGATCCGCTGCGTCGCCTTCAGCCGGACCGGCTCGGAGCGGACGCCGTCCTCGTTCACCAGGACCACCGTGTCGCCGTCGGCGAGCCCCAGCTCGCGCGCCGCCTTCGTGTTCAGCCACACCTCGTTCGTCGACGTGACCTGCGAGAGAAACCGGTTGTTGGTGGTGCGGCCGAACGTGTGGACCGGAGTCCGGCCGAAGAGGAGGCGGAACTGCCCGTCGGCGGGCTGGCGGTGGCGCGTGTACTCGGGGAGCGGGGAGAGACCCGCGTCCGCCATCCGCTTCGAGGTGAGCTCGATCTTCTTCGAGGCGGTCGCGAACGTCAGCTCGAGGCCGTCCTCGGTGGTGACCGGGACCGGCTTTCCCCGAAGGACGCCCTTCGCCTTCATGGCGGCGACGTCGTAGCCCCCCTTCGCGAGCCGCTCCTCGACCATCTTCCCGGCGTCCTCCCAGGGGAAGTACTCCGCCAAACCGAGCCGCTTGCCGAGCTCCTTCGCGATCCACCACCCGGGCTTGCTCTCGTACATCGGCGGGACGACCGGCTGCCGGATCGACAGGAACGGCTCCCGCCACGGCGTCGCCGCGACGTCGTCCCACCGCTCGAGATACGTCGCCTCCGGGAGGACCACGTCGGCGTAGCCGACGATCTCGGCGGGCAGGACGTCGATCGCCACCAGGAGGTCGAGCTTCTGGATCGCCTCCACGACCCTGTCGGGCTGCGGGAGCGCCTGGAGGAGGTTCGTCCCGTAGACGATCCACCCCTTGATCGGACACCCCTCCCCGCCGAGGCGGCCCGGGACCGTGGCGTCGCAGACGCCGTGCGCGAGGACCTCGTCGGCGAACGGATACACGGTGCCGGCCGGCGCGTCGCCGGCGGCCACGGGCTTGGCGGCGTAGGCGGGGACGGGGACCTTCGGCACCGGCATCGAGGCCGGGACGAAGAAGCCGCCGCGGCGTCCCCACGAGCCGAGGAGGGCATTCAGGATCGCGATGGCGCGGCTCCGCTGCACGTCGTCGCCGTACCAGGTGACGTGCCGCCCGGGGTGGACCAGCGACGCCGGGCGCGCGCCGGCGATGAAACGGGCCGTCTCGACGATCGTCTCGGGAGGGATCGACGTCTCCGTGAACGCCCATTCCGGCGTCTTGTCGGCGACGTGCGCCTTCAGCTCGTCGAGGCCCGTCGCGTATCGCTCCACGTACTCCCGGTCGTACAGCCCCTCGGTGAGGATCACGTGCGTCCAGGCGAGGAGGAGGGCGAGGTCGGTCCCCGGCTTGATCGGGAGCCAGTAGCGGGCCTTGCCGGCCGCGGTGGAGAAGCGCGGGTCGACGACGACGAGCTCGCCCCCCTTGTCGATCATCCGGGCCAGGTCCTGGACCTGTGTGTTGTGCATGTTCTCGCCGAGGTGCGAGCCGATCAGCGTCAGGACGCGGCTGTTCTCGATGTCGAGGACCTCCGGCGAGCCGACCGGCGCGCCGAACGTGAGCTGGAAGCCGACCTCGCGTGGGCCGCGACACTGCCCGTACGACGGCGCGGTGACGGTGGCCGAGCCGTAGGCGAAGAGGAGGTGCTTGAAGAACGAGCCGCCGTAGCCGTGCGAGAAGAGGGCGACCTTGTCGGCTCCGCACGTCTTCTTGATCGCCAGGAGCTTCTCGGCGGTGAAGTCGAGAGCGGTCTCCCACGAGACCTCCTCGAACGTCTGGTCCCCCCGCTTGCCGTGCCGCCGGAGCAGCGGCTTCTTCAGACGGTCGGGGTCGTAGAGGAGGCCGGTGCCACCGGTCCCTCGCGGACAGAGGTGTCCGCGCGAGAGCGGGTGCTCGGGGTTGCCGACCAGCTTCGTCACGCGGCCGTCCTTCACGTGCGCGAGGACGCCGCACTTCCAGAAGCAGAGCTCGCAGAACGTCGGGACGACGCGATCGCCGTCGGTGCCGGGGTCGTGGACGACGTCGGGATCGAGCCCCCACCAGCCGGTGGAGAGCCCCGAGCCGAGGGCCGCGGCGGCGACGCCGGTGCCGCCGATCCTTATGAACTGGCGCCGGGTGGTGGTCATGGTGCGATCTCTCCGCGAGACCTCAGTTCAAGAACCGCGCCATGTCCGGGTCGCTCAGTCAACGGGCCCGGCGGCTCACGCCTGAGACGAAACGTCTCCCTGAGACGAGACGTTTCAGGCGGTCCGCCCGCGCGTGAAACGTCGCGTCTCAGCGCGTGCGACAGCGGGCCGACCGCGCGCGCGGCGAGATCACCGCGCTCCGCCACGCGGGGTCCGCGGCCGTCGCGTGGCACCGGAGACAGGTGCCCACCGCCAGGACGCGTCGCTGCTCCGCCGCGTCGAGGGAGCGAAAGCCGACCCGGGTTCCGCTGCCCGGCTCCCGCGGCAAGAGGCTCGTCCAGCCGTCTCCGGCGGACGCTGGCTCGAACCTGGGCTCCGCGCCGGACAGGTCGAGGGTGCCGCTCCCGAGGCCGAGCGCGGCCGCGGAGGCGTGACAGTCCGCGCAGCTCCGGGCCTTCCGGCCCGTCGTGTGAGGTGAGCTCGGCGCGAAGAGCCGGTGGCGCGCGCCGGCGCCGCCGGCGGGACGCGCGTCCAGCTCGAGGAGCATCCCGGGAACGGCGGGGACGATCGCCCCGCCGGCCGTCACGCCGAGAGCGGGCGGTCCCCAGCCGAACCCGGCATCTCGCTCGATCCACTTCCCCGGCGTCTCCCGTCCCGCCCCGAAGTCCCACTGCGTGCGTGCCGGGTCGTACCCGGTGTGACACGTCGTGCAGGTCGGGGCCCACGCCGCGTGGCACGCGGAGCAGGTGAGGCGCTCGTGCCCCAGGAGCCTGTGATTCGCGTCCGCGGGCGTGGGCTTCGCGGGGAGAGGCTCGCCCCCCGCCTTCCGGGCCAGCCGCCACCCGTCCGCGTTCGCGGGCCTGAGGTTCCAGACCGGCGTGCCGCGTCGCCCGAGCCGCACCCGCTCGTTCCCGTCGCGCGTCTCGCCCCGCAGGCGAAGGAGGTCACGCGTGATCGGGTCGTGGACGCGCGCCCACGTCGTCTCTCCTCCCGGCGCGACGGGGCCGTGACACGCCTCGCACGTCACCTCGGCGTGCTCCTCCTCGTGCGGCCGCGCGGTGCCGTCGCCCATCAGCTCCGTGTGGAGGTGGCAGTCGACGCACGCCATTCCCGCCTCCTGGTGGACGTCGGGCGTCACGCGACAGGCGGGCCGGCCGTCGTGCAGCGAGACCGGCGCGGCGCACGGGGCGCCCTCGGATCTCATCTGCTCCGGCTTCACCTCGGCGAGCCCGGGATACGACAGGGCGATCCGCCCGCTCCGGCTGTGGCAGCCGAGGCACCGATCGTCCGGTACACGCGCGTCCACGGGCGGATGCGCCCTCGGGCGGAACGACGACGGACCGTTCGGCTCGCGTGGCGCCACGTGGCACGCCGCGCAGCCGGAGCCGCCGCCCACGATCGCGTCGTCGCGGTTCGCGCGCCGCGTCCCGAGGTGGCACCCGGCGCACAGCTTCCGCAGGTGGCTCTCCGCCGGTGTGGGGTGAGCGGCGCTCAGGACGTCGGCCATGGTCTGGACTCCGTCGGGCGCCGGCAGCTCGCCGAAGACCCAACGGTCGACCGAAACGATCCCGCTCGCCCGGAGCATCGGCGACGACGCCAGGCGCGCCGCCTCGCGGGCGTGGCAACCGTCGCGGCCGCACGTGAGGGAGAGCGTCGAGAGCGCGCCCGGCTCGCGCTCCAGGCCGGCGTGGGCGCGTTCCTTCCCGTACGCCAGCGGGTTGCCCAGGTGGCACGTCGAGCAGCCCAGCGCCGCCCGCGCGTGCGCTCCCCCCGGGTCCTCGTCGGGGCGGGTGTGGCACGTCACGCACCGCTCGACGCGGCCGCCGGCCCTGCCCTCCGCCGGCCCGAC